>SBGO01000380.1 GCA_006226565.1 Deltaproteobacteria bacterium
AGCGGCTCGGGCACGGGCGCCGGACGCGGGGCCGCCGCGATCGCGCGCTCCACCCCGCGGGGCGGCGCCGCGGACAGCGGGCGCTTGGGCTCTCCCTCGATCGACTGTCCCATCCGCTCGGCTGGCTCGCTCATTCCGCTACCTCCGGGGCCCAGCGTCGGGCCGGTCCGGGGGCGCGTCAATTTTTGTCGCGGGCCGCCTTCCAGCGGGTGCGCGCGATCCAGTCCCGGTAGGTCGCGCGCGTCCCGCCGTGGGGCGTGAGGGCGACGACCTGCTCGAAGGCCGCGCGGGCGCCGGCGAGGTCGCGCTCCCAGTAGAGCGCGTGGCCGAGGAGGCGCCAGGACTCACGCCGCACGAAGGGGATCCAAGGCGCCTGGCCATCGGCCGGGAGGGCCGCCAGGGCCGCCTGGAAGAGCCGCGCCGCCTCCCCGTGGTGGGCGGCGAGGCCGTGCCGGCGCGCGAGGAGGTAGAGCGTCAGCGGGTCCGCGGGCAGGTCCCCGAGGGCCCCGGCCAGGTAGCTCAGGGCGTCCTCGTCGGGGCCCCCGCCGGACAGCAGGTAGGGCCCGAGGATCGGCTCCCGCGCGGGGTCCTCGGCCACCGCGAGCTTGACGAGGACGTTCCGCCAGCGGTCCTCGGACTGCGGCGCCGCCGCGATCGCGCGGTAGCCGGCGGCGGCCCCCGCGATGTCCCCGGCGCGCCAGCGCGCGTCGGCGACGAGCTCGGCCGCGAAGGCGTCGAGGACGGCGTTCCGCCCGTCGAGAGCGAGGTAGTCGCGATGGAGCGCCTCGATGTCGGCGACGTCCCCGGCGAGCGCCGCGATCCGCAGGAGCGGCAGCCGCTTCTGCGGGTCGTTCGGGACGAAGCCGACGACCTCCCGGTAGATCTCGGCCGCCCCGGCGCCATCGCCGGCGGCGACGAGCCCGGCGGCGCGGTGCTCGAGGCGGGCGACCTCGAGCGGGCAGACCCGGTAGAAGATCCCCTTGCCCGAGAAGCGCTGGGTCGCCAGCGCCTGCGCGACGTCGTCGACCGCGACGTCCTCGAGCCACCGCTCCCACTCGGCGACGAGGGCCTCGACCGACTGCCCGTAGGCGGCGTCGAAGTCGGCGTCCCGGTAGAGGCGCTCGAAGCGCTCCGGGCCGCGCGTGTCGAGGAGCCAGCGGATGAAGGAGCCGGTCAGGGTGTAGGCGACGTTGGACGGCTGCAGGTAGAAGCCGTCCGGGCCGAGCAGGGCCGCCAGCGGCGGCGCCAGCTTGGCCTTGCGCATCGCCGCGCTCCACTGGTGCGGGCTCAGCTCGCCGGTGTCCCACTCGAAGGCCTCGGCGGCGCCCTCGACCAGCGCCATGTGCGGCAGCACGCACATTGCGGTCGGGATCTCGAAGGGTGGCGGCGCGAACTGGCCGAGCACGACGTGCGCGAGCTCGTGATGGACCACCGGCGCCCCGTACGCCACGCGGTTGAGGTGGATCTCGTCGAGCCAGGGCTTGGCGATGTAGACGTTCGCGGCGCCCATCAGGCGCCGCTTCTGCTCGGTCGAGCCGTAGACGTAGCTCTTGATGCGGCGCGCGTAGCGGGTGCCGAGCGCGGCGTCGAGCTGGTCGAGGCGGAAGAGGTGGTCCTCGAGGAGGCGCTCGGCCTCCTCCCGGGGGATGACCTCGCGGTCGTAGAAGAGCGTCACCCGGTCGCTGTCGAGGCGCCCGCCGAGCCGCGCCTCGATGTCGCCGCGGGACACCTCGTAGCCGATGACGCCGCGGAGGCCGAAGAAGACCGCCGCGACCACGACCGCGGCCGTCAGGACGAGCCACGGGCGCCGGGCCGCCGTGCGCAGCGCCTCGATGGTGAGCCAGCCCTCCGCCCCGCGGGCGAGCCGCGCGAACGCCCAGAGCACGCTGAGCTGGGCGAGGTTGTTGAGGCGGTAGAGGAGGAGCCGCTCGTCGATCTGGACGACGGTGTCGTAGACCGCGCCCGAGAAGAAGCCGACGAAGGGGTCGTAGGCGAAGATCGCCGGGTGCAGGTAGAGGTGGGCCAGATCCCAGGCGACCGCGCCGAGCCAGAAGGCGAGCAGGAGCGGCACGGCCCAGCGGCGGCGGCGGCCGACGAGGGCAGCGAAGGCGCCCACCTGGGCGGCGAGGAGGATCGAGAGGCCGGCGCCCACGACATAGAAGGCGAGGCCCTCGAGGGGGTCGCAGTTGGTGACCCGGAGGCCGTTGAGCAGCAGCAGCAGCGGCGGCGGCACGGCCACCCAGAGGCCGGCCCAGAGCGCCTCGCGGAAGGGCCCCTCGCCGCGAACGACGGCCCCGCGCGCGGCGCTCACGCCCGCGAAGCCCCCGAGCAGCCCGCCGACGAGGCCGAGCACGAGGGAGCTGTAGTAGTTCAGGATCCCGAGCCCCGGGAGGAAGCAGAGCCCCGCCGTCAGCGCGAACATCAGGATCGCGACGACGAGGGTGGCTCGCGACTGCCGGAGCGGTCGGGCGAGGCGCCGGAGCCCACCGCGGAGGCGAGGGGTCATGGCACCGCCGGGCTAGAGAGCGCTGGATACGAAAACGCCCGGCCGGGGCCGGGCGTCTCGGGGAGGCTCATCAGCCCTTGGCGAGCTGCGACTCCAAGCGGCTCTTGAGCCGCGAGGCGCGCTCCTTCGGGATGACGCCCTTGCCGGCGATGTGGTCGACGTACGAGACGGCGACCTTGACCGCCTCGGCCGCGTCGGCGTCGGGGTCGGCGATGTTGGTGCGGGCCTTCTTGAGAAGGGTGCGCATCGTCGCCTTGTAGTAGTTGTTGCGCGCCTGGCGCTTGAGCGACTGGCGGTGGCGCTTGAGCGCCTGCTTGTGGTTGGCCATGTCGGTGCACTCCGTGGGTTGGAGGTCGATGGTCCGACCCATGCCGGTCCATCTCGAGGGGCGTGGGAAATATCAGGGCGTCAGGCCAGAGTCAACGCCGCCGTCACGTGGGCGCGGCGAAGACCACCAGGTGCCCGTCCAGGTCGAGCCCGTAGCCGGCGCGGTGTCCCCAATCCCGTGGCGCGACGTCGTCGAGGTGGCGGCCGCCGGCGGCGACCAGGCGGAGGAGGTGCGCCTCCGGATCGTCGACGAGCAGGTACAGCTCGCCACGCGGGGCGGAGCGGACCGACGCCGGATCCGGCAGATCGGGAAGGAGCCGACGGATCCCGGCCTCGGGCATGAGGCCCAGCACCGCCTCCCCGGCGAGCTGGTACTCGGTCATGCCGGGGACGTCGAGGCGCGGCGCGCGAGCGAGGACGTGCGTATAGAAGGCCGTGGCCGCGGCCTGGTCGGCCACGAAGAGGATGAAGTGCGCGTCCACCTCAGCGCTCGATGAGCGTCGCGACGCCCTGGCCCACGCCGACGCAGAGGGTCGCCAGGCCCCGGTGCGCGTCGCGCTGGATCATGGCGTGCAGCAGCGTCGTCAGGATGCGGGCGCCGGACATCCCGAGGGGGTGACCGAGGGCGATGGCGCCGCCGTGGACGTTCACGCGGTCGAGGGGCAGCTCGAGCTCGCGCACGACGGCGAGGGACTGAGCGGCGAAGGCCTCGTTCAGCTCGATCAGATCGAGGTCGCCGACGGTCCAGCCGGCGCGCCTCAGCGCCGTGCGCGTGGCCGGGACCGGGCCGATGCCCATGACCCGCGGGTCGACGCCGGCCGCGGCGCCGCCCTTGATCTTGGCGAGCGGCGTCAGGCCGAGGCGCTTGACCGCCGCGCCCGAGGCGACGAGCAGCGCGACGGCGCCGTCGTTGAGGGTGGAGCTGTTGCCGGCGGTGACGCTGCCGCCCTTGCGGAAGGCGGGCTTGAGGCGGCCGAGCTGCGCCAGGGAGGTGTCGCCGCGCGGCCCCTCGTCCTCGGCGACGACGAGCGGCTCGCCCTTTCGCTGCGGGATCGGCACCGGCAGGATCTCGTCGGCGAAGGCGCCGGACGCCTGGGCGGCGACGGCCTTCTGGTGGCTCGCGAGGGCGAAGGCGTCCTGGTCCTCGCGGGAGATGCCGTAGCGGTCGACGAGGTTCTCGGCGGTCTCCCCCATCGCCTCGAGGGGGAAGAGCGCGGCGAGCTGCGGGTTCGGGTAGCGCCAGCCGAGCGAGGTGTCCCAGGCGGTGAGGTTGCCGACGGCGGGCTTGCCGCCGACGTGCTTGGGCACGCTGTAGGGCGCGCGCGACATGGACTCGACGCCGCCGACGAGGACGAGATCGGCGTCGCCGGCGCGGATCGTGCGGGCGGCGACGTTGACCGCGGTGAGGCTCGAGGCGCACAGGCGGTTGACGGTGAAGCCCGGGACGGTCTCGGGGACGCCCGCGAGGAGCGCCGCCATGCGCGCGACGTTGCGGTTGTCCTCGCCGGCCTGGTTGGCGCAGCCGGCGATGACCTCGTCGAGCTCCGCCGGGTCGATGCCGGTGCGGGCGAGCACCGCGGCGAAGGTGTGGGCGAGGAGGTCGTCGGGGCGGACCCCCGAGAGCGCGCCACCGAGCCGACCGATCGGCGTCCGGAGGGGGCTCAGGATCAGGGCATCGCGCGCGTCGTACTGCATGTCGCCTCCACCACGGGCGGGTTTCGCCTCTGGATAGACGCCCGGAACTCGAAGGTCAACAAGGACCGGCGCGGTCCCGCGGCGTTTCGGGAGGGGCGTCCGGGCGGGGCGGCGTGCGCGCGACTAACGCAAGAAAGTGCTTGCATGGTAGGCCGCATTGGCGAGTCTTCTCGCGCAAAGTCCGGCCTACCCCCCAGGAGGTGGTGACATGCCGCGCCTGACCACGCTCGACATCCGGCAGATGAAGGAAAAGGGCGATCCCATCGCGATGGTGACGGCCTACGACGCGACCTTCGCGCACCTGCTCGACCAGGCCGGCGCGGACATGCTGCTCGTCGGGGACAGCCTCGGGATGGTGGTGCAGGGGCACGACTCCACCCTACCCGTCACGATGGACCACATCGTCTACCACTGCCAGGCGGTCTGCCGCGGCAGCTCGCGGGCGATGGTGGTGGGGGACCTGCCGTTCATGTCGTACCAGATCTCCGTCGAGCGGGCCCTCGAGAACGCCGGTCGCCTGATGGCCTCGGGCGGCTGCGGCGCGGTCAAGCTCGAGGGCGGCGAGCGCTCGGCGCCGGCGGTGCGGGCAATGGTCGAGGCGGGCATCCCGGTCGTCGGCCACATCGGCCTGACGCCGCAGTCCGTCAACGCCCTCGGCGGCTTCCGGGTCCAGGGCAAGGGCGAGGAGGCGGCGCGCCGGCTGGTCGACGACGCCAAGCGCCTCGAGGACGCGGGCGCCTTCGCGGTCGTGCTCGAGACCATCCCGGCGCCGGTCGCCGAGATGGTCACGGCGGCCGTCCAGATCCCGACCATCGGCATCGGCGCCGGCGTGCACTGCGACGGGCAGGTGCTCGTCTGCTACGACATGCTCGGCCTCTTCGACGAGATGACGCCGCGCTTCGTCAAGCGCTACGAGGAGCTCGGCGCGCGCACCCGGGCCGCCGTGAAGAGCTACGTCGACGAGGTGAAGGCGCGCACCTTCCCCTCCGACGAGTACAGCTACCGCTGACGCCATGCAGGTCCTCACCGACAAGGGCGCGATGCGCGCCTGGTCCCGGGAGCAGCGGCGCGCGGGGCGCCGGGTCGCGCTGGTGCCGACGATGGGCAGCCTCCACGCCGGCCACCTCTCGCTCGTCGACGCGGCGCGACAGCACGCGGACGTCGTCGTCGTCTCGATCTACGTGAACCCGACCCAGTTCGACCGGGCCGACGACCTCGACGCCTATCCGCGCGAGCTCGACGCCGACCTCGCCCGCCTCGGCGACCGGGTCGACGCCGTCTTCGCGCCCCGGGACATGTACACGCGGGGGGGGCCGGCACACGAGACGTGGGTCGACGTCACGGCGCTCACCCAGACCCTCTGCGGTGCGGCGCGGCCGGGGCACTTCCGGGGCGTCACCACCGTCGTCTCCAAGCTCTTCCACGTCGTCGAGCCCGACGTCGCCGTGTTCGGCGACAAGGACTACCAGCAGCGCCGCGTCATCGAGCGGATGGTGCGCGACCTCGACCTCGGGGTGGAGATCGTCGCCGCGCCGCTGGTCCGCGACCCCGACGGGCTCGCGCTGAGCTCGCGGAACGCGCGCCTCTCCCCCGAGGCGCGCGCGGACGCGCTGGCCATCTCCCGGGCGCTCTTCGCCGCGCGCGACGCCGCCGGAAACGGCGAGACCGACGCCACGGCGCTGGCGGCCGGGGCCCGCGCGGTGATCGAGGCCGCCGGCGGTCAAGTCGACTACGTCGAGGCCGTCGACGAGGCCACGCTGCTCGCCACCCCGCGCCTCGACCGACCGGTCGTCCTCGCCGTCGCCGCCTTCTTCGGCGATGTACGCCTCATCGACAACATTCGCCTCTCTTGACCGTCGGCGGAGCCGACACACATCCCCCCACAGCGTGGGGGGCGCCGAAGGCGGTGGGGGCCAGCGAGCGAGGTGGGCGCCTACGACGGCTCCCTGCTGAGGGTTCCCGCTGCGACGCAGCGGAGCCTGCGGAGCGGAGTCGCAGTGGGATGCGGGGAGCCGTCGTATCCAGCGCCCGCCGAGCGAGCGATGTGATCGTCCGGCTCATCGACAACATCCGGCTCTCCTAGGCCCTAGGGCTCCGCCAGCTCGACCGGCTCCTTCAAATCGGCGACGATCACCCCGTCGCCCTGGCGGGGAGCAGCGGCGTGGAGCACGCGGCCGTCGATGATGGCCGACTCGCCGCGGAAGCGCGCCGTGCCCTCCCTGCCCCAGGTGTTCGCGGCCACCAGCGCGGCCCCGGTGCCGTCGATGCGCCACGCCCAGTAGCCCCAGACGCGGTGGTCCTCGTCCACCCAGTTGGTCGGGAAGGCGATGATCCGCGCGCCCGACCCGGCGCACCACGCGGTGAAGCGGTCATCGTTGAGATCCATGCAGATCCCGAGGGTGAACCGGCCGAAGTCCGCGTCGAAGGCGCGGTAGCCGGAGTCCCCCGGGTCGCACCAGGTCTCGTCGAGCTCGTAGAGCAGGGTCTTGCGGTAGACGAAGGCCAGCGCGCCGGTCGGGTCGATGACCAGCGCGCTGTTGAAGCGCTTGTCCGCGGCGCGCTCGGGGAAGCCGGCCACGATCCAGGCGCCGTGCTCCCGCGCGACGGGCGCGAGCGCCGCCAGGGTCTCGCCCCGGGCCTCCTCGGCGACGGGGTCGAGCTCTGCGCGGCTCGCGAAGACGTAGCCGGTCGCCGCCATCTCCGGCAGCACGATGAGCTCCGCGCCGCGCGCTCCCGCCGCGTGGGCGTGGGCCGCGAGCGCCTCGAGCGCCGCCGGCTTGTGGCCCTTGCGAGGCTTGTACTGGACCGCGGCGACCTTCATCCCGACAGCATGACCGCGCGCGCGCCCGCGTCAATGCCGCGCCGCGCGCTCGCGTCGAATCCCGGGCGCCGGACGCCCGTCAGTCGTCCTTCTTCCCGAAGAGCTTGTCGCCGAGCCCGCCCGGCAGCTTGTGGGCGAGGTTCGACAGCGTCTCGTTCTCGTTGACCCACTGCGGGATCTTGGCGGCGTTCTCCTTGAGGAAGGTGATGACCTCCTCGGCCTTCTCCTTCGACAGTCCGACCTTCTGCATCAGGCCTTCGAGCAGCTCCATCGTCTCACCTCCGTGACTCTTGGCGGATAGGGCCGGCGTCCGAACGCTGGCCGCGCGGGTACACTGCGCGCAAAGACCGCTTCGGGAAAGCCGGGCCGATGCCGAATCTTGTAACTCGGCGCTCAGCCAGCGTCGATGGTCGCGATGAGGCGGGCGAGGTCCTCGGGGTCCGGCGCGGTGAAGCGGAGCGCCTCGCCGGTCGCCGGGTGCACGAAGCCGAGCTCGGCGGCGTGGAGCGCGAGGCGTGGCATCCGACGCGCCGCGGCGAGCTCGATCGCCGCGCGCCCGACCCCGCCCTTGGGCACCGGCCGGCCGTAGATCGGGTCGGCCACCACGGGGTGCCCGTGCTCGCT
Source organism: Deltaproteobacteria bacterium (assembly GCA_006226565.1). Lineage (GTDB taxonomy): Bacteria > Myxococcota_A > UBA9042 > PHBI01 > PHBI01 > PHBI01. The sequence continues at coordinate 7,974 of SBGO01000380.1, forward strand.
CATGTGGACGCGGATCTGGTGCGTGCGCCCGGTCTCGAGCGCGAGCTCCACGAGCGCCAGCGCCTCCCCGCGCGCGAGCACGCGCCAGTGGGTGCAGGCGCGACGCCCGCGCGAGACCCGCCCGGTGAAGCGCTTTCGGTCGCGCGGGTGGCGATCGAAGAGGGTCTCGAAGGTCCCCTCGTCCGCGAGGCGCGGCCCGAGCACGACCGCGCGGTAGCGCCGGTGGGCCGTGTGCGCGGCGAACTGCGCCTGGAGCCCGGTCATCGCCGCGAGCGACTTGGCGACGACGAGGAGCCCGCTGGTGTCCTTGTCGATGCGGTGGACGATGCCCGGACGGTCCGGGGCGTCCTCGCTCTCCGCGAGCTCGTCGAGGTGATGGACGAGGGCGTTGACCAGCGTCCCACCGGCGTGCCCCGGGGCCGGGTGGACGACGAGCCCGGCGGGCTTGTCGACCACGACGAGATGCTCGTCCTCGTAGACGACGCGGAGCGGGATCGCCTCGGCCTGGGGCGCCTCCCCCGTCGGCGCGTCGTGGACGTCGACGCACACGACGTCGCCAGCGCGAACGGGGACGCCCGCCTTCTTCGGCGGGCGCCCGTTCAACGTCAGGCGACCCTCGTCGTGCGCGCGGCGGACCTGGCTCCGGCTGAGCTCGGGCCAGCGCTCGGCGACGACAGCATCGAGCCGGGCGCCGGCCACGTCGGCCGGCACGGTCCAGACGCGCTCGGTCAACCGATTAGAACTTGTAGAGGTCCGACAGGTCGGCGATGTCGTCGATGTCCAGCCAGTTGTCGTGGATGTACTGGACCGCGACCTCGACGCCGCTCTCGACCATGTGGCTCAGCAGCTGCGGCATCGACCAGTTGGCGACGTTCACGTCGGCCGCGACGAGCTCGTCGAGGGTCTTGGCGAGGATCTTCGAGCCCTCGCCGGTGCAGGCCAGGAGCCCGATCCACTCGCCCTGGGCGGCGGCCGGCTCGATCTGCGGGTCGACCTTGACGAGCTTGTAGTCGATCTTCTTGATGCCCTCGACGCGCTCCGGGGTGACGCGCGCCCAGTCGATCGAGGTCCGCGTCTTGTGGTGCGGCGCCTGGTAGTCGACGACCACGGTCAGCGGGGCGGTCGACTCGACCAGGTTCTTGAGCACGAAGGAGCGGGCGACGACGTCGCCGTAGCCGACGACCAGCTCGCCCTCACCGGCGATCTTGTCGCGCGCGGCCAGCAGCGAGCCGACCTCGCCGGTCTGCTCCCAGCCCTCGTTCTGGACGTACTTGACGGTCCCGAGGTTGAAGGCCTCCGGCTTGTAGCCGGTGACGATGGTGATGTCGCGGATGTCGCTCTTACGGAGCGCGTTCACCGAGCCGAGGATGATCGGCTGGCCCTCGACCTCGATCATGGCCTTGGGCTTGTCGTCGGTGAGGCGGCCGAAGCCGTTGCCCTTCGAGGCGGCGAGGAGGATGCCGCGGCCGCCCTGGCGCTTCTTGGGCAGGTAGGCCTTCTCCCACTGCTGGTACTCTTCCATCCCCTGGAGGCGGAAGATCTCCTTGACCGTGGGCAGCTTCTTCTCGATGTGGAGCAGGCTCTCGTGCTCCATCAGGTGGGCCGCCGTGTCCTGCATCGCCCGGATGCCCGAGCGGAGGATGTGGTTGGCCCAGATGACCAGCGAGATGCCGAGCTCACGCCAGACCGTGGTCGGCGTGTCGTAGTACATCGTCGGGACGATGACGATCGGGCAGCGGTCGCCCCACTCGCCCATGAAGTTGATGATGTCGTCGGGCTTGGCGATCTTGGAGTGGACCAGGATGGCGTCGGCGCCGGCCTCGTAGTAGGCGTTCGCGCGCTTGAGGGCCTCCTCGAGGCCCCAGCCGGCGATGAACGCCTCGGTGCGGGCGACGATGGAGAAGTCCGAGTCGCTCTGCGCGTCCTTGCCGGCCTTGATCTTGCCGCAGAACTCCTCGATCTCGGCCAGCGGCTGCGACTCGCCCTTGATGAAGGAGTTGGTCTTCGGGAAGATCTTGTCCTCGATGCAGACGGCGGCGACGCCGCGCTGCTCGAGCTTCGACACCAGCCGGCGCATGTTGTTGAAGTTGCCGTAGCCGGTGTCGCCGTCGAGGAGGATCGGCACCGAGGTGTTGTCGCTCATGAACTCGAGCACCTCGAGGACCTGGGTCCACGACGCCTCGTTGTTGTCACGAACGCCCATCGCGGCCGAGATGGACAGGCCGCTACCCCAGATGCCGCGGAACCCGGCCTCCTCCACAATCTTGGCCGACAGGCCATTGTGGGCCTCGCAGATGAACTCGAGCTGCTTGGACTGCAGCATCTGCTTGAACCGCGTCGTCTTCTTCATCTCGACCTCGAACGGCATGGGGGCCGGCACCGCACGCACCGAGATGCCCCCGGGGGAATGAGGGGCCCTTCTACACCCCGCCCTAGAGGCCGGCAATAGATGAGTCTGCGCCCACGAACCGAGCGCTCGCTCTGGCATGGGACGGTGTGCTCGGACGCGCCAGCGAGGCCGTGATGACGCGTGGAGCGTCAGCGCTTTCGCAGCGCGAAATCGCTTTCGCACCGCGCCCTTACGCGGTGTCGACGGCGCTGAATCAGGATCGTGTCGACAGCCGGCGCGTTCGCGGTAGGCTGCGGGCATGAGTGACCCCTCCGCCCTCCGCGCGCTCCCCAAGGTCGACCAGCTCGCGGCCGCGCCGGCCCTCGACGTCCCCGGCGCGAGCCCCGCGCTCCGCGTCGAAGCCGCCCGCACCGCGATTGCCGACGCGCGCAGCGCCATCCTCGCCGGGGGCCCGCC
>SBGO01000729.1 GCA_006226565.1 Deltaproteobacteria bacterium
GCCGGCGGCGGCGGGCGCGGCATCCGCGTGGCCGACGGCGCGGCCGCCCTCCCCGAGGCCTACGCCAGCGCGCGCCTCGAGGCTGGCCGGAGCTTCGGCGACGACGCCGTCTTCATCGAGGCCTGCGTCCAGCGGGCGCGCCACCTCGAGGTGCAGATCGCCGCCGACACCCACGGCCACGTCGTCGCCTTCGGCGTCCGCGACTGCACCATCCAGCGGCGCCACCAGAAGCTCATCGAGGAGGCCCCCGGGCCGGTCACGACGCCGGAGCTCGCCGCGACCCTCGAGCGCCACGCCATCACCTTCGCCAAGGCCGCCGGCTACCGCAACGTCGGCACCGTCGAGCTCATCCACGACCTCGCGCGCGACGCCGTCTACTTCATGGAGATGAACGCGCGCCTCCAGGTCGAGCACACGGTCACCGAGGAGGTCTACGGGGTCGACCTCGTCAAGCTGCAGCTCGACCTCGCCCGCGGCGCCGTGCTCGGGCCCGCCCCCGCCCCGCGCGGCTACGCCATCGAGGCGCGGCTCAACGCCGAGGACGGCGACCGCGACGACGCCCCGGCCCCCGGGCGCGTGCTCCGCCTCCACGCCCCGCGCGGCCCGGGCGTCCGCGTCGACGCCGGCGTCGTCGAGGGAGGCACCATCCCGCCCGACTTCGACTCGATGATCGCCAAGATCATCGCCCGCGGCCGCGACCGCCGGGAGGCCGTGGCGCGCCTCCGAGGCGCCCTCGACGACCTCGCGGTGCTCATCGAGGACGGCGCGACGAACAAGGCGCTCCTCGCCAACACCCTCGCCCACCCCGACTTCGCCGCCGGTGACGTCGACACGAGCTGGCTCGATCGCACGCGCCGGGCCGGCGACCTGAGCGGCCTCGACACCACCGCGGAGGCGCTCCTCGTCGCCGCCGTCCTGTCCTACCGCGAGGACCACGAGGCCGCCTTCCGCGCCTTCTACGACGCGGTCGAGCGCGGCGTGCCCCAGAAGCTCCCGGCCTCGACCGGGCGCACCTACCGCCTCGGCCTCCAGGGCCACCGCTACACCGCCGAGGTCTACCAGCTCGGCCCCGACCGCCACCGCGTCTACCTCGACGGCGCCGCCACCGACGTCGGGCTCGAGGCCACCGGCCGCGGGAGCGCCCGCCTCGTCCTCGACGATCTGCGCCTCAAGGTCCTGCACGACGTCGGCCCGCGCGCGATCTTCGTCGAGGTCGAGGGCGTCGGGGTGCGCATCGGACGGGACTCCGCGGGCGGCGTCATCGCCCCGGCGCCGGCGATGATCATCGCGCTCCACGTGGGCGTCGGCGACGTCGTCGCCGCGGGGCAGCGGCTCGCCACCCTCGAGAGCATGAAGATGGAGATCCCGCTGCGCTCGCCCGAGGCCGGGCGGGTCCAGACGGTGATGGTCGAGGCCAACCAGACCGTCGCCAAGGGCGATCCCATCCTGAGCCTCGAGCCCCTCGGCGAGGACGACGCCGACCACGCCGCGGTCGAGGCCCACCTGCGGGTCACCGCGCCCGCCACGGCCGACCCCTTCGCGACCCTCTTCGACGGCGACGGGCGCCTCGTGCAGCGGAGCCTCGACGCGCTGAGCGGCGAGCGGATCCCGGCCGTCCGCGCGGCGATCTTCGACGTGCTCCGGCGCGTGCTGATGGGCTGGGACCTCGACCTCGCCCGCGCGAGCCGCCTCGACAAGCTGATGGCGACGCGGAGCCTGTGGGACTCGCCGCTCCTCGCCGGCGAGCCCGAGGCCCTCATCGAGGCCCTGTGCGGCTTCGCCGACCTGGAGTGGGCGCTGTCGCGGCGCCACCTCCGCGGGCTCGACGCGCGCCCGGCGATCTCGATGCACACCGCGTTCTTCCAGTACGCGCGCGCCATCGACCGGGGCGAGGACACCCTGCGCGACGACTACAAGGCGCACCTCCTGCGGGCGCTCCGCGCGATGGGCGTCCCGGACCTGACACCGACGCCGGCGCTCCGCGAGGCGGTCTGCCGCATCGCCATCGCCCACGACCGCACCGGCGCCCGCCCCGGCCTCCGCTTCGCGCTCGTCAGCTCGCTGGTGCAGCTCCTCGCGCACCTCGCCGAGACCGGCCGCGGCGCGGTGATGGCCGGCAACCGCCGCCTCGAGCGCGCCCTCGGCCAGCTCCGCGCCCTCGACGAGGACCGCTGGCTGACGCTCTCGGACCACGCCGCCCAGGCGCACCACGTCATCTTCCAGAAGCCGCGCTTCGGCGAGCGGGCGAGCGTCCTGACCAGCTTCATCGAGGACGTCCTCGGCCGCGCCGACGACGACTCCCGCCGCGGCGAGGCGATCAGCGCCCTGGCCGAGGCGTCGGTCGCGCTCTCGAGCCCGCTCGTGCGCGCCGCCTGCTGCCGCCGCGGGCCGTCGCGGCGCGCCGCCATCGAGGCGGTCCTGCGGCGCATCTACGACGACCGGGAGCTCTTCGACGTCACCGCCGAGGACCAGGACAGCCGCTTCGCGCTCACCGCGCGCAGCGTCGGCCCCGAGGGCGAGGCGCTCCTGGGGCTGGTGGTCGCCGCCGAGACCGATCTCGAGCCCAGCGTCGCCTGGGCCGCCGAGCACGTCCGCGAGCCGCAGGCCGTCGACCTCGTGACGTGGCTCGACGACGGCGACGCGCCCGTCGCCCCCCTCTTCGAGCGCTTCGCCCGGGTCGCGGCCGCGGCGCCGTGGGCCCCGGGCGTGGGCCGCGTCACGCTGACCGTGGCGAGCGACGCCTACCCGCTGCGCGCGACGACCCTGATGCGGGACGCCGACGGCGCCCTCGCGATCGAGCCGCGCTTCCGCGACCTCCACCCGGTCCTGGCCGAGCACCTCGAGGTCTGGCGCCTCGACAACTTCGAGCTGACGCGCCTGCCCTCCCACGAGGGGCTCTGCGTCTACCGCGGCGTCGCCCGCGACAACGCCGACGACGTGCGCATCTTCGCCCTGGCCGAGACGCGCGACGTCCACGCCGGCGACGTGCTCGAGCCGGCGCCGCCCTCGCTCTTCACCTTCGAGCACGCGATGCGCGAGGCGGTGCAGGCGCTGCGCCAGGTGCAGTCCGAGCGCGGCGAGACGAAGAGCCGCTACCACTGGAACCAGATCATCCTGAAGGCGCGCCCGGCGGTGTCGGTGACCCGGCAGGCCATCCTCGAGCACGTCTCCATCATGCCGGTCGACTTCCGCGCGCTCGGGCTCGACCGCTTCGTGATGCGCGGGCGCCTGGTCGACCCCGAGGGCGACGGCGGGCCGCCGACCGCGATGGAGCTCACGGTCTCGAACACGAGCCGCCACCACTCGGAGGTGCGCTTCGAGCCGGCCTCGAACGACCGCATCCCGGCGGCCTCGCGCTACGACCTGAAGGTCCAGCGGACGCGCCGCTTCGACGTCACCTACCCGTACGAGATCATTCGCCTCCTGACCGCCCGCCAGGGACCGGAGGTCGCCTCGGCCCGCCCGTTCCCGCCGGGCGAGTTCGCCGAGTACGACCTCGAGCCGGAGGCGGAGGGCGGGCTGCGCGCGGTCCCCGTGACGCGCCCGGCGGGGTCGAACGTCGCCGGGGTCGTGTTCGGGCTGGTGCGCCACTTCACCGACAAGCACCCCGAGGGGATGGAGCGGGTGCTGCTCCTGAGCGACCCGCTGATGGGCCTCGGTGCCCTCGCGGAGCCCGAGTGTCGGCGGATCCTGGCGGCCCTGGAGCTGGCGGAGGCGCGCGGCGTCCCGCTCGAGTGGGTGCCGATCTCGTCGGGCGCGCGCATCGCGATGGACACCGGCACGGAGAACCTCGACTGGACCGCGCAGGTCCTGCGCAAGATCATCCTCTTCACCCAGGCCGGCGGCGTCATCCACGTCATCGTCGACGGGCTCAACGTCGGCGCGCAGAGCTACTTCAACGCCGAGGCGACGATGCTCATGCACACCCGGGGCGCGCTCATCATGACGCGCCGCGGGTCGATGGTGCTGACCGGCAAGCGCGCGCTCGACTTCTCGGGGTCGGTGTCGGCGGCGGACGAGCTCGGCATCGGCGGCTTCGAGCGCATCATGGGGCCGAACGGCCAGGCGCAGTACCTCGCCGACAACCTCGGGCATGCCTTCGAGATCCTCTTCGAGCTCTACCGCTACACCTACGTCGCGCCGGGCGAGCGCCGCGTACGGCGGCTCCAGACCGCCGATCGGCCGGGCCGCAACGCGATGATCGAGGTCTACGCCCGCGCCGGCGAGGACGGCTTCGCGACCATCGGCGGGATCTTCAGCGACGCCCACAACCGGGAGCGCAAGCGCCCGTTCGACATGCGGCTGGTGCTCGAGGCGATCGTCGACCAGGACGGCGGGCGGCTCGAGCGCTGGGGCGCCACCTACGACGCCGAGACGGCCATCATCTGGGACAGCCACATCGGCGGCGAGGCGGTCTGCCTCATCGGCTTCGAGAGCCGGCCGCTGCTCCGCCACGGCGACGTCCCGGGGGACGGCCCCGAGGCGTGGGCGGCGGGGACCCTCTTCCCGCAGTCGTCGAAGAAGGTCGCGCGGGCCATCAACGCGGCCAGCGGCAACCGCCCGGTGGTGGTGCTCGCGAACCTGTCCGGCTTCGACGGCTCGCCCGAGTCGATGCGCAAGCTCCAGCTCGAGTACGGCGCCGAGATCGGGCGCGCGGTGGTCAACTTCGAGGGGCCCATCCTCTTCTACGTCATCGGCCGCTACCACGGCGGGGCGTACGTGGTGTTCTCGAAGGCGCTCAACCCGGACCTCCGGGCCGCGGCCCTCGAGGGGTCGTACGCCTCGGTCATCGGCGGCGCGCCGGCGGCGGCGGTCGTCTTCCCGCGCGAGGTGCGCAAGCGCACCCTGGCGGACCCGCGGGTGGCCGCGGCGCGGCGCGAGCTCGACACGGCCGCCCCGAAGGACCGGCGCCGCCTCCGGGACGGCTACGAGCAGGTCTACGACGCGGTCCGCGCCGAGAAGCTCGGCGAGCTGGCGCGCGAGTTCGACCGCGTCCACAGCGTCCACCGCGCCAAGGCGGTCGGCTCCCTCGACGACGTCATCACGCCCGAGGCCCTGCGCCTGCACATCTGCGAGGCGCTCTCCGAGAACCGCTGAGGCGACCGGCGTCTCCGCCCCGTCGTCGGCGCGTTCCGTGCGCGTCGGTCGCTCGCGTCCGAGAAACCGACGACCCGCGACTTGACCGGTCGGCCATCAGGTGTCCTCGTAGGGGAGCTCCCACCCCCCAAGTGCCCACCCAGGAGACGCCTGTGAAGTACGTCCTCGCAGCCCTATTCGTCTGCCTCGCGCTGCCCGTCATGGCGCCGACCGCCCACGCGGACTGCAAGCGCAACATCACGCTCAAGAACGGAACCGACGTCGCGGTGTGGAAGAAGAAGGTCGCGACCCGGCCGCAGGTCGGGGTCTTCACGAAGAAGAAGGAGTGGACGTCACCGCCGCCGGTGCTGCCGGGCGAGTCCATCCGCATCCAGGTCACGACGGACGTGGGCTGCGACTTCAAGATCAAGTGGAAGGTCGAGTTCACCTGCCCCAACGACTACCGGACCCACACCTACTGCACGGAGTTCACCGAGAACCTCGACGTGCACCGCACGTTGCCCAAGGACGCGTGCTCCACCCCCGGATGGGACAACTGCTAGACGCCCCGGGAGAGACACGGACGCCATAGGATCCGCGTCGTTCGTTGCTTCGTCCGCTCCGCCTGTGCATGCTCCGCGCGCCCCCCCGCTCGGCCAGGCGTGGTCTGCCTGCCAGACCCGTGGAGGAAACTCATGCGGAAGCTCCTGAACCTCACGGCGATCGCGCTCGCGATCGGTGGGTGCGGTGACTCGGACGGGCAGACGGGCGACGCCTGCTCGGCGTTGACCTGCGCCGATCACGCGCACTGTCAGCGCGACGCCGCGGGCGCCGCGGCGTGCGTGTGCGACCTGGGCTACGCCGACCTCGACGGGGTCTGCGCCCTCCCCTCGGACCCGTGCGCGCCCAACCCGTGCACCGGCGACCACCGCACGGCGTGCGTCGACGTCGGCGGTCAGGCCGACTGCCGCTGCGACGCGGGCTACGTCGACGACGGGGCCGGCGGCTGCGAGGAGCTCCCCGACCCGTGCGAGCCGAACCCGTGCGCCGAGCCGAATCGCACGGCATGCCTGCCGCTCAACGACGGCGTCACCTGCCTCTGCGACCCTGGCTACGTCGAGGACGAGGACGGCGACTGCGTGTGGGCCTTCGGCGACCCCTGCGATCCCGATCCGTGCGTCGAGCCCCACCGCGGCGTCTGCGTCGACGACGCCGGCTTCCCACGCTGCGACTGCGACGACGGCTTCGCCGAGAACCCCCTCGGCGAGTGCGTGCCGACCGCCGACCCCTGCGACCCCAGCCCGTGCACCCTCGTCCCCAACCGCACGGTCTGCACCCCGGCCGCGGGCGGCACCGCCGCGTGCAGCTGCGCCGACGGCTTCGTCGACGACGGCCTGGGCGGCTGTGACCCCGTCCTGGTCGACCCGTGCGACCCCAACCCGTGCACGACCGTCGCCCACATGGGCCACTGCGAGGCGGACGGCGACCAGGCCGTCTGCGGCTGCGACGACGGCTGGCACGACGACGGCCAGGGCGGCTGCAGCGACGACGCGTGCGTCCCGAACCCGTGCGGCACGACCGGCCAGACCGCGTGCCAGACCTCCGGCGCGGGCGTCGTGTGTGGCTGCGACGGCGGCTGGGTCCCCGACGGCCAGGGCGGCTGCGTCGAGGAGACGCCCGGGCCGTGCGAGCCCAACCCGTGCGACGAGGCGCTGAAGACCGTCTGCGTCGAGAGCGGCGCCAGCTATACGTGCGCGTGCGACGCGGCCGCCCACCCGGACGGCGCCGGCGGCTGCACCCTCGATCCGTGCCTGCCGAACCCGTGCGACGCCGCCCACCGGGGCGTGTGCGCGGCCGACCCGGGCGAGGCGGCCGGCTACCGCTGCGACTGCGACCCCGACTACCACCTCGACGGCGGCGCCTGCGTCGACGCCTGCACGCCCAACCCGTGCGCCGAGCCCGGCCGGACCGCCTGCGCCACGAACGGCGCCGAGGCGGTCTGCGGCTGTGACGCCGGGCTCCACGAGGACGGCCAGGGCGGCTGCACGGCGGACCCGTGCCTGCCCGATCCGTGCTCGGCCGACCAGGTCTGCGTCGCGAGCGGCGGCCAGACGAGCTGCGTGCCGTGCGCCGACGGCGACCACGACACCTACGGGGTCGGCGTCGGCTGCGCCGGGCCGGACTGCGACGACAGCGACGAGAACGTCCACGACGGCTGCGCCTGCCCGCCGGCGCACCCCCAGGGCGACAGCTTCGAAGAGGACGAGTGCTTCTTCATCGCCGCCGAGATCGCCCCCGGCGCGACCCAGGACCACACCGTCGAGCCGGCCGGGGACGTCGACTGGGTGCGCTTCACGGTGGCGGCGGGCGACATGATCGAGCTCCAGCGGTCGAGCACGCCCTCGGCCTCGCTGCGCCTCTACGATCGCGACGGGACCACGCTCATCGTGGACGCGACCCGCACCATCAGCCGCAAGATGACCGCCCCCGGCGAGTACTTCGCGCGCGTGGCGGGGAGCTCGGCGAGCACGACCGGCGCCTACACGCTGACCCTCGTCAACCACGGCCAGGACGACCACGGCGACGGCCCCGGCGACGCGACGGTGCTGCTCGCGGACGACCAGACCACCGCGGCGTCCTTCCAGATCTACGGCAACGTCGACTGGTTCGCCTTCGACGCCGAGGCGCGCCACCAGTACCAGATCCGCGGGACCGGCCTCGCCGGCCAGGGGATCAAGCTCCAGCTCTACGACACCGACGGCGAGACGCTGCTCGAGACGGTGACCCAGAGCTACTCGGGGACGGCGCTGATGGACCGCGAGGACCTCCCGCCCGGCCGCTACTTCCTGCGCGCGTCCGCGAACTACGGGACCGCCAACGCCGGCGCGTACGAGCTGCGCATCACCGACCTGGGGCTCGACGACCACGGCGACAACGCCGCGGAGGCGACGGCGCTCACCCCCGACGGCACGCCGCTGGACGCGAGCTTCGAGGTCGGCGGGAACGTCGACTGGTTCAGCTTCCCGGTCCTCGCCGGGCACCTCTACCAGATGGTCGGTGAGGCCCACGGGACCGGCGTCCGGATGCGCCTCTACGACACCGACGGGGCCACGCTCATCGAGGAGGGGTCGGCGACGTACAGCGGCACGGTCCGCCTGGACCGCGAGGGGCTGCCCGCGGGCACGTACTACCTGAGCCTTTCCCCCGCAGGCGGCAACGTCTCCACCGGTCCCTACACGGTCCGCGTGGTCGACCTCGGGGTCAACGACCACGGCCTGAGCAGCGCCGACGCGACGGCCATCGCCGCCGACGGCGGGTGGGTCGACGGCGTCTTCGAGGTGGGCGGCAACACCGATTGGTTCAGCTTCCCCGCGGTGGCGGCGCACCTCTACCAGATCCGCGCCGTGGGCGAGGGGATGGGCGTGCAGCTGCGCCTCTACGGGACCGACGGCGAGACGCTCGTCGAGGAGCGCACCGCGACCTACTCGTCGACCGCCTTCATCGACCGCGAGGGGCTCGGGGACGGGACCTTCTTCCTGCGCCTCCGCCCCGGCGGCGGGAACACGTCCACCGGCGCCTACCAACTCCAGGTGGTCGACCTCGGCCTCGACGACCACGGATCCACCGCGGCCACGGCGACGGCGGTCAGCGCGGACGGGAGCACGCTGAGCGCGCGCTTCGAGGTCGGCGGCAACACCGACTGGTTCAGCTTCCCGATCGCGGCGGCCCACCAATACCGCGTGGCGGCGCAAGGCGCCGGGATGGGCGTGGAGCTGCGGCTCTACGGGCCCGACGGCGAGACGCTCATCGAGGAGCGCACCGCGACCTACTCGTCGACGGCCAGCATCGACGTCGAGGACCTGGCCCCGGGGACGTACTACGTCCGCACCAAGCCCGGCGGCGGCAACACCAGCTACGGCGACTACACCCTCCGGGTCGAGGACCTCGGCCTCGACGACCACGGGGACACACCGGAGGACGCGACCCTCGTGGCGACGGACGACCAGCCCGTGGGCGGCGTGTTCGAGGTCGGCGCCAACGTCGACTGGATGGCGTTCGACCTGGCGGCCGGGCACATGGTGGCCGTGCGCGCGGCGCCCCAGGGGACCGGCGTCGTGCTGCGGCTCTACGACACCGACGGGACCACGCTGATCGAGGAGCGCTCGAGCTCGTACTCGAACACCGCGCTGCTCGACCGCGACGACCTGCCGGCGGGCCGCTACTTCCTGCGCCTCAAGCCGGGCTCCGGAAACTCGGCCATCGGCGCCTACACGGTGCGCGTGGCCGACCTCGGGCCGAACGACCACGGGACCGGCCCCGGGACGGCGACCGCGCTCGCGACGGACGGGACGCCCACGGCGGGCGCGTTCGAGGTCGGCGGCAACCGCGACTGGTTCGCCTTCGCGGCGACCTCCGGGGCGAGCTACGCGCTGCGCTGCACGCCGACCGGGACCGGCTGCCAGGTGACCCTCTACGAGCCCGACGGGAGCACGATCGTCACCTCCTTCTCGTCCTCGTACTCGAGCACCGCGCTGAAGACGTGGACGGCGCCGAGCGGCGGGACGTGGTTCCTGCGGGTGGCGACGGGCTCCGGCAACAGCACGACCGGCAGCTATCAGGTGCAGGTCACGGCGCAGTAGGCGCGCGGGCCGCGGCGGCGCGGCCCGCGTGCGCTCTTTTTCGCGACGGACGTAACCGCCGACCCCGGGCTCGGATAAGGCCCGATACGGTCACAGCCAGCCGGTGGTCGGTGGGCTCGTGTACGCACGACACGACGAAGAGAGGAACCTCATGCACCTGAACCCCCGCCGACTCCGGGTCGGCCTCGCTCTGGCCGCGGTGGCGGCCCTCGCAGCCTGCGACAGCGACGGCGGCTCCACGTCGTCGACCATTCCGCAGGACTACTACGACGGCAACGAGTCGGCCGCGCTCGGCGCCGCGGGCAACGAGGCCACGTGCGCGACCTGCCACTCGAACCGGGCCGGCGTGACCGGCGACCCCGGCGACACGCTTCGGAACATCGCCTTCCGCACGAGCTTCAAGGGCGGCGGCGCGGCGACCCTGCGCGACGCGTCCAACGCCTGCATCACCGGCTGGATGGGCGGGGAAGCGCTCGCCGAGGGCGACGAGGCGTGGACGCAGCTCGAGACCTACCTGAAGTCCATCTCCGACCCGGCGGTCACCGAGCCGAACAGCCTCGCCCCCGAGGTCCTCGCCGACGAGGCCGCGTACGAGGCGGCCTACGCCGGCGGGGACGCCACGGCCGGGGCCAGCGCCTACGCCCAGTCCTGCGCCCGCTGCCACTCCGGCGGCCTGAAGCTCGGGGGCACCTCCACCCCCTCGAAGGCGGTGCTGGCGCTCAACACCGTCGGCCGCATCGCCCAGCAGGTGCGGACCTCCGGACCGCCGCCGTCGGGCACCAGCGACGCCTCCGACACCACCCCGGGGCCGATGCCCTTCTTCGAGCCCGACGAGCTCTCCCAGGACGAGCTCCGCGACATCATCGCCTACATCAAGGGCGAGTAGCCGCACCCGCGCAAGCTGCGAGGGCCCGCGCGACCCGCGTCGCGCGGGCCCTTCGCGTTTGGGGCACCGGGAGCGAAAAGTGTGATGAACGGGGGGGGGTGATCCATCACCCGGTTGACCGAAGGGTGCGGACGCGTGAGCGGGAGGGGACGCGGGGGCG
>SBGO01000639.1 GCA_006226565.1 Deltaproteobacteria bacterium
GCCCCCACGACCGAGCCCGACGCCCCGCAGCTCCGACCGCCCAGCGCGCCGAGCTCGCGCCCGACCGCGCCGAGGGTGCAGCCCGTGGCGGAGGTCACGCCGGTCCGGCGCGCGCCCGACGCCCTCCTGCGGCCCGCCAGCGAGCCCCCCGCGTTCGACCTGAGCCGCTCGGAGCTGCCGCGCACGCGCCGCTACGACGACCCGGGGCGCTGGCCCGTCACGGCCATCGTCGTGTCGACCCTGCTCGCGGCGCTGCTCGGTGGCCTCATCGCGATGGCGGCCACCGGCGGCTGAGGTTCCGGCCCCTCGCTTGCGCCGACCGTGCCGTCACGGTTGTATGGCGTTCGCGTGACGTCTCGATGACGTCGCCCACGCCTCGCCGAGACGGTGCCCATGATCCAGCCCCATCGCGCTCTGTCTGCGCTGCTGCTCACCTCTGTCCTCGCGCTCGCGCCGGGCTGCGACGACGCGGAGGGCGGCGCCGCCGGCCTCGTCGACACCTGGGAAGGTGACGCGATCGACGCCGTCGACGACGCGGACGCGACGGACGGCCCGCCGACCCTGGTCGGGACGCCGGCCGCCGGGACGGTGCGAGCGGGGATCGTGCGCGACGCGAGCGAGCTCATCGGCGGGCCCAAGGCCGAGGGGGAGCTGGGCGACCTGAAGATCGAGAACGCCCAGGTCCGCTTCGTCGTCGAGGGCGCGCGCTTCGCCGGCGGCTACCGGAACTACGGCGGCCACGTCATCGACGCCGACGTCGCCCGGCCCGCGGGCGAGCCGGGGGGCGATCGCTTCGGCGAGCTGATGGTCAGCTGGAACCTCACCGTCTTCGTGCCCGAGCGCGCCGAGGTCCTCGACGACGGGACCGACGGCGTCGCGCGCCTCGCGGTGAGCGGCCACGCGGCCCCATACGCATGGCCGGACAGCTTTCTGACGCCGATCTTCTCGCCCGACCCCGTGTCCCTCGACGTCCGCTACGAGTACAGCCTGGGCCCGGACGACACGGCGCTGCGCCTCGACGTCACCATCGTCAACACCGACGCCGCGCCGGCGGACGTGCGCCTCCCGCTGCTCCTGACCAACCACGGCGACGGCGCCGTGCCCTACGCCCCCGGCGCGGGCTTCTCCGGCTTCGGCTCGAGCCGCGACCTGAGCTGGTTCGGCGCCATCGGCCGCGACCTGGCCTACGGCGTGATGCACGACGCCGACGACGTGACGCCGGTCGCCAGCTACGCCGCCCTCGATCTGCTGCTCATGCCGTCGTTCGTGCTCGCGCCGGGCGCCAGCCACCGCCTGACCCTCTGGTACGCGGTCGGCACCGACGGGACGTCGAGCCTCGAGCGCGCCTTCGCCCGCGTGCGCGGTGACGCCGCCGGGCTGGGCGCGGTGGCCGGCACCGTGACCTTCCCCGCCGCGGTCGCCCCCCGCGACGGCTGGGTCGTGGCCCGCGCCCGCGGCGCCGTCGAGGCCATCGTGCCGATCGACGCCGACGGGGCCTTCGCGGCCGACCTGCCGCCCGAGAGCTACGAGCTCGTCGCCTACGCGCCGGGCGTCGCGGCGTCCACGCCGACGGCGGTCGAGATCGCCGCCGGGTCGACCGCCGGCGTCGACCTCGTCTCCGCCCCCGCCGGGGTCCTCCGGCTGAGCGCCCGCGACGCCGACGGGGCGCCGGTCCCCGCGCAGCTCACGGTCTTCCGCACCGGCGACACCCCGGCCCCGTGGGCCCCCGACGACGCGCGCTTCGACGACGCCTGGGGCCACGACATCAGCGCCGTCGGCTTCGCCCTCCCCGGCGAGACCCTGGACCTGGTCGTGCCCCCCGGGACCTACCGGGTCGTCGCGAGCCGCGGCTTCAGCTACACCCTGGACGAGGCGCCCGCGCTGACCGTCACCCCCGACGGGGTGACCGAGCGCGCCTTCACGCTGACCCGGGTCGTCGACACGACCGGCTGGGCGGCGGCCGACTTCCACATCCACGGGCGCTGGAGCCAGGACTCCAACGTGGCCTACGAGACGCGGATGCGGCAGGCCGCGGCGAACGACGTGACGCTGCCCATCCTGAGCGAGCACGCCTACATCGGGGACGCGCGGCCGACGATCGCGGCGCTCGACCTCGGCGAGCTGCTCGCGACCGTGCCGGCCCAGGAGGTCACCACCTTCGAGTACGGGCACTTCAACGCCTTCCCGCTGGCCTTCGACGCCGACGCGCCGAGCCACGGCGCCGTCTTCGAGCACGGCCACGCGGGGACCGAGCTCTTCGCGGCGATCCGCGCGCAGGGGCCCGGGGATCGGGTGATCCAGGTGAACCACCCGCGCGGCGGGGACTTCGGCTCGTACTTCGACACCGTCGGGCTCGACGCCGTGACGGGCGCGGTCGAGGCGCAGCCCGAGCGCTGGACCGAGGACTGGGAGCTGCTCGAGGTCTTCAACGGCCGCTGCGTCGGCAAGGACGAGAACGACCGCACCCTGGCCGACTGGTTCGCGATGAACGATCGCGGCTTCCGCCGGACGCTCTCGTCGGGCTCGGACAGCCACGCGGTGCAGAAGCCGATCGGCGTCCCGCGCAGCTGGGTGCAGATCGAGCGCGCCGCCGTCGCCGCCGAGCCCGAGGCGCTCCTGGCGCCGCTCCGGGAGCGCCGGGCGTTCGTGTCGTGCGGCCCCTTCGTGCGCTTCGCGACCCCCGACGGCGTCGGGATCGGCGGCCGGGCGGCGACGGACGAGGCCGGCGAGGTGCGCTTCGACGTGGTCGTCGAGGCCCCACCGTTCCTCGACCTCGCGGAGGTGCGGCTCTACGAGAACGGCGCGGTCGTGGCGCGGTTCGACCTCGACGAGGAGCCGGCGCCGCCGGCGGACCCGGCGCGCCCGGCGCTCCGCTTCGAGCGCGAGATCACGGCCCACCCGGCGCGCGACGCGTGGTACGTGGTCGAGGTCGTGGGCCGCGGGGACGGGGCGCCGGTGGCCTTCGGCCAGACGCCCTACGCGATGACCAACCCGATCGAGGTCGACGCCGACGGCGACGGCGCCTGGACGCCGCCGGCCGGGCAGCGCTGAGCGCGGAGCGGGCTTGCCAGGCCGCGCGCCGAGTGGGAACGTCCGCCCATGGATCTCGACGAGCTCGCCCGGTCCCTCGCGCAGGGCCGCCCCAAGCCGGTGTACATCCTCCAGGGGAGCGAGCAGCTCATGCTCGACGAGGCGGAGGCGCTCATCCTCAAGCACGCCGTCGACGATCCCCAGGACGCGATGAGCGTGAGCCGGCTCGACATGGCGGACGCCAAGGTCGGCGCCCGCGAGGTCGTCGCCGCGTGCCGCGCCATCGGGCTCTTCGTCTCGCGCATCGCCGTGGTGGCGCGCGCGGTCGACGTCGTCGACAAGAAGACGAGCGAGCGGGACGAGCTGACGCGCTACGTGAGCGCCCCGGTCGGCGCCTGCACGCTCATCCTCAAGGCGACCAAGCTCGACGGCAAGTCGGCGCTCGTGAAGCGGGCCAAGAAGACCGGCGCCATCCTCAAGTTCGACGAGCTGAAGACGTACCAGGCGGTCGGCTGGGTGAGCGAGCGCATCCGCGCCCTCGGCCACCGCGCCGACCGGCAGACGGCGGAGCTCATCGTCGAGCTCGTCGGGCCGAACCTCCTGCGCCTCCGGAACACCCTCGAGCAGCTGAGCCTCTACGCCGGCGCGAACCAGGCGATCACCCCGCAGGCGGTCGAGGTGTGCCTCTCGGCGACGCGCAGCCACGACGTCTTCGAGCTGGTGGACGCCGTGGCCGAGCAGCGGGCGGGCGCGGCGCTCCGGCACCTCCAGGCGATGCTCGGGCAGCGCGAGGCGCCGCTGAAGATCCTGGCGATGCTGAGCCGGCACTTCCGCACGCTGTGGCAGCTCAAGGCGCTCCGCGAGCGCGGCGCGAGCCTCGACCAGGCGACCCAGGAGGTCGGCGTCCACCCGTTCACCGCCAAGAAGACCTGGCCGCAGACCCAGAAGTTCCACGATCGCACGCTGCGGGCGGTCTTCGAGCGGCTCTACGAGACCGACCTCGCGCTGAAATCGAGCCCGATCCAGAACGCGCTCCTGATGGAGCGGCTGGTGCTCGACCTCTGCGCGGCCTGATCAGCCCCCGATCGCGTCCTCGAAGTCGCCCTCGTCGTCGTCGTCGAAGTCGTCCTCGTCGTCGAGGTCGTCGTCGTCCTCGTCGTCGAAGTCGTCGTCCTCGTCGTCCTCGGCCTCGGGGATGAGGCTCCGCAGGATGTCGCTCGTGGTGAGGAGCCCGACCAGGAACTCGTCGTCGTCGACGACCGGCACCGCGTGGAAGACGCCGCCGGCGAGGAGCGCCACCGCGAGCTCGAGGGGATCGTCGGGGCGAACCGAGACCGGCCGATCGGTCATGAGGTCGGCGACCGTCTTGGCCGCGGCGCCGGGCTCGCTCGCGCGGCACTTGTAGAGGTCGGTGTGGCTCAGGATGCCGAGCAGCTCGCCGTCGTCGTCGACGATGGGGAGGTGGTGGACCCCGCTCCGCATGAAGCACTCACGCGCCTCGTCGAGGCCGGTGTCGGGCGTAGCGGTCAGGAGCTCGGTCGCCATGAGCGAGCCGACTGGGGCGTGCCGATCGAAGGACATTGGGGGGACTCCAGGCTGCCGGGAGATCGTCGCATATGCACCCGCGGCAGGCGAACGGAAAACCGCTACGAGCGAGAAATCCGCGCAAAGTGGTTGAACCAGTTTTGGGAGTGCGTAAAGTGGTTGAACCAGTTGCTGGGGACGCGATGAACCTTCCTGGAGATCAGAACCTCGCCGACCGCATCGCCTTCGAGCTCGAGCGGCGCATCCTCGCGGACGAGCTCGCGCCCGGCGACAAGCTGCCGGCCGAGCGTCTCCTCGCGGCCAGCCTCGGCACCAACCGGAACACGCTCCGCGAGGCGATCCGGAAGCTCGAGCAGCAGGGCCTCGTGCGGGTCCGCCACGGCCACGGCGTGACGGTTCAGGACTTCCGTAGCCACGCGGAGATGGGGGTCCTCGAGCCTTTCCTCCAGCACGGCCGCGATCCCGTCGAGCGGACCACGATCATGGTCGATCTGCTCCGGCTGCGCGGCGACCTCATGGGGACGGTGGCGACCTTCGCCGCCGAGCGCTGCACCGACGCCGATCGCGCCCGCCTGAGCGAGATCGGCGCCGCCCAGGAGGCCGCGCTGGCGGCCGGCGATCGCGCCGCCGTCGCCCACGGAGACGTGGTCTGGCTCGACGCGGTGGTCGACGCGGCCCACTCGCTGACGCTGCGCTGGCTGGCGAACTCGGTCCTGGCGGTCTTCGGCGGCTTCGCCGAGCGCTTCAGCGGCTTCTGGCTCCTCGACGCCGACTACGCCGAGCACCTGCGCGACTTCGAGCGGGCGCTCGCGCGCCGGGACGGCACCGCGGCGCGGGATCTCCTGCGCGGCTACTACGCGCGCACGGACGGGCGCGTCCTGGACCTGATCGCCCCGACGCTGGCCGAGCCCGACGTCGCGGCGCCCCCGGCCGAGCCGGGAGGAGGGCACGATGGCACGAGCGATGACGCCTGAGGGGCCGGAGCGGCCCGCCCGCCCGCGCGCCCCGCGCGCGATGGAGGACATCGGCGCGCGGCTGGCCGAGGAGATGAGCCGGACCAGCGAGGCCCTGGCGCGACACCCGGCCGACGGCTGGGTCTTCGCCGACCCCTACCCGATGAGCCGTGACCTCGTCGGCGCCTTCCACGGGCTCATCCGCGCCGTCATCCCGAGCGCGCCCGCGGTCCCCGACGTCGAGGTGCGGATCGAGCAGCAGGTCCGGCGGATGATGCCCTACATGCAGCCGCTGGTCGCCTTCGGCTTCACCCTCGTCCTGCGCGCCCTCGACCTCGCGCCGCTGTGGCGGGGCCGGGCGCCCAGGCGGCTCCGGGACATGACCCCGGCGGCGGCCTCGGCGCTCCTCGAGGAGCTGGAGCGGAGCCGCATCGGCCCGGTCTCCGACATGGTCGTGGCCGCGCGCGCCGCGATCCTCGCGCCGTACTACGACCTCGACGAGGTCTGCGCGCACATCGACTACCAGCCGCTCTCGTTCATGCGCGACCGCATCGCGCTCAGGCGGCGCCTCGTCGGGGGCGGCGCCGTGCGGCCGAGCGACCTCATCGGGCCGTACTCCGAGCAGGTGGCGACGCTGGTCCGGGACGTGCCCGAGGAGCCGGAGGGAGCGCAATGAGCCTGTATCGCCACGCGGATTACGAGCGCGAGCGGAGCTTCCACGCGGACGTCGTGATCGTCGGGACGGGCGCGGGCGGCGCCGCGGCCGGGGCCGTCCTGGCCGAGGCCGGCCTCGACGTGATCTTCGTCGAGGAGGGCGGCTACCACCCCACCTCGAGCTTCAACCCCTACATGAGCGAGTCGGTGCCGCGCCTCTACCGCGACGCCGGCACCACCGCCATCCTCGGGCGGCCGCCCATCCCCTACATGGAGGGGCGCTGCGTCGGCGGCACCACCGTCATCAACGGCGGCATGGCCTACCGCGCGCCGGACGACGTGCTCGTCGGCTGGGAGCGGCTGACCGGGGACGCGGCCTACGGGCCGGGCGGGATGGCGCCGCTCTTCGCCGAGGTGGAGGCGACCATCAGCGCGCGCCGGCAGCGCCCGGAGTCCATCGGCGACGACAACCGCATCATGCACCTCGGCGCCAAGAAGCTCGGCTGGAAGAGCGAGGTCAACCCGCGCGCCCAGGACCACTGCGTCGGCACCAACAACTGCGTGCTCGGCTGCCCGACCGGCGGCAAGCAGTCGGCGCTCGTCAGCACCATGCCGCGGGCGATGCGCGCCGGTGCGCGCTGCCTGACCGAGCTCCGGGCCGAGCGGCTCATCGTCGAGAACGGGCGCTGCGTCGGCGTCGTCGGCCGCTCGCCCGATCCGCGGACGCGCCGCCGCTTCACCGAGGTCACCGTCCGCGGCGACGCCGTGGTGGTCGCGGCGGGCGCCATCCACACGCCCTACCTCCTGCTCGGCCAGCGGGTCGGGCGGCCGTCGCGGCAGCTCGGGCGGAACTTCCTCTGCCACCCGAACGCCAAGGTGATGGCCTTCTACCCCTTCGACGTGAAGGCGTGGCAGGGCGTGAGCCAGTGGTCCCAGGTGCGCGAGTTCCGCAACGAGGGGATCCTCTTCGCCGAGAACATGATCCCGCCCTGGCCGGCGGGCGCGGCGATGCCGTGGCACGGCGACGCGAGCATGGCGCTCCTCGAGCGCTACAACCAGATGCTCGTGACCGGCGTGCTCGTCGAGGACTCGACGACCGGGCGCGTCACCCGCGGGCCGCTCGGGATGCCGCTGACGCGCTACGACATCACCGACTGGGACTTCCACCGCTTCGTCGAGGGGGTGAAGCGCCTGTCGGAGCTCCACTTCGCGATGGGCGCGGACATGCTGGTCCTGCCGTTCCGCGGGCTGCACGTCGCGCGCTCGATGGACGACGTGCGCAAGGTCACGGTCGACACGGTCAAGCGCAAGCACATCGAGCTCTTCACCGTGCACCTCATGGGCACGGCGCGGCTCGGCGCGCGCCCCGAGGACTCGGTCGTCGACCCCAACGGGCAGCTCTGGGATCTGCCCGGCTGCTACGTCGCCGACGCGAGCCTCTTCCCGACCGCCGTCGGCGTGAACCCGCAGGTGACCATCATGGCGCTGGCCTACCAGGTCGGCCGTCGCCTCGCCGATCGGCTCCTCGGGCGGCGCGCGCGCGCCGCGTAGGCCGGCGAGGACCAGGCGAGCGATTGGACCACAGAGGCCACGGAGGACACGGAGGGGCTATCTCTGCGTCCTCCGTGGCCGCTGTGGTCAGGAACGGATGCCGGGTCGCAGAGGCTCTCGGGACGGCGTCGGAGCCGCTCCCATCGGGTCGCCGGGCGGGTCTACAGGACGACGAGGCGGTAGGGCGCGCAGTCGAAGTGGAAGTGGTTCTTGTGGCCGGGGTAGCCCGGGCCGAGGAGCACCCGGAAGATGTCCTGGCGCGCAGCCAGGGTCTCGGCGAGCTCGCGCAGGAAGCGCGCCTTGTGGGAGGTCGTCTCGGGATCGGCGTCCCAGTCCCGCTCGACGGTGACGGTGAAGGCGCGACGGAGCTTCTTCGGGAGGCCGTCGGGCGCCGTCGCGCCCTTCGGGAGCGGGCCGAACTCGAAGCCGGCGACGTCGATGCCGTTGCCGACGCCGTGCTCGCTCACGAGGTCCGGGTAGCGGGAGATGCGCCGGCAGTTGTAGGTGCCCATGTGCAGGATCCGCTGCGGCGGGCGGCCGTAGAGCCGGGTCGCGACCTCGGCCGCCACCGTCTCGAAGCGGCGCAGGCGCTCGACGAAGCCGGTGTAGACCTGCACCGGGGTCTTGTAGCGCACGACGTCGCCCTTGTAGCGCGTCAGGGGCACGTCGGGGCAGACCAGCTTCCCCTTCGGCGCCACGCCGCGCGAGGTGTCGTCGAGGCCGTAGCTGCCGATGTCCGAGTCGTCTTCGGACGGAGCGGCGGCGGCGGCGCCGCTGACGGCGGCCACCAGGGCGGTTGCTGCGAGGGCGAGGACGAGGAGACGAGGGCGCATCGGGGCTCCTGGCGCGGGGGGCCGGTGTGGCGTTCAACGCACGAGCGCGGCCCCTTGCTTCCCCGCGGCCGTCACATCGCGACGAAGCCGCCGTCCACGGGGAAGGTGTGGCCGGTGATGTAGGAGCTCTCGTCCGACGCGAGGAAGACGGCGATCCCCGCGACCTCCTCGGGCTGGCCGACGCGCTTGATCGCGGCCCGGTCGGTCACGGTCTTGGTCAGGGCCGGGTTCTTGACGATCATCCCGGCGAGGCGCGTGTCGATGAGCCCGGGGGCGATGGCGTTGACGCGGATGCGCGCCCCGCCCAGCTCGGCGGCGAGGGTCTGGGTCATCGAGATGAGGCCCGCCTTGGTCATCCCGTAGACGCCCTGGAAGGGCGCCGCGCGCATCCCGAGGATGCTGGCGGTCGAGATGATCGAGCCGGGCTTGCCGGCCGCGACGAGCCGCTGCGCCACGGCGACGGACAGGCGCCAGGCGCTCTTGAGGTTCACGTCGATGGTCTTGTCGAAGGCCTCCTCGGTGATCTGCAGCATCGGCCCGAAGAAGGGGTTCGTCCCGGCGTTGTTGACGAGGACGTCGACGATCCCGACGTGGTCGGAGGCCCAGGCGACGAGGTCGTGGCACTGCGCGGCGTCGCCGACGTGGCAGGCGCGGGCGAAGACCTCGCCGGGCGCGCCCTCGGCGATCTCGCGGGCGGCCGCCTTGACCCCCTCGAGCTTGCGCGAGGCGAGGACGACGCGCGCCCCCTCGAGCGCCATCGCGCGCCCCATCGCCTTGCCGATGCCCCGGCTCCCGCCGGTGATGATCGCGACCTTCCCTTCGAGCCTTCCCGCCATCGCTGTGCCTCACGTCGTGCTGGTGACGCTCGTTCCATACCACACCGCCGGTCGGCGCGCCGCGCGTTCACAGCCCGACCCGAGGTGTGATACCCCCGATCCAGACCCGTGACGCCAGGACCAGCCCATGCCCCACGAGATCCTCGCCGGTGATGCCCTCGACCAGGCCCTCGCCACCCTCGACGGGTGGCGCGTCGACGACGGCAAGCTCTTCAAGGAGTTCGTCTTCGCCGACTTCGTCGCCGCCTTCGGTTGGATGAGCCGGGTCGCCCTCCACGCCGAGAAGGCCGACCACCACCCGGAGTGGTTCAACGTCTACCGGACCGTGCGCGTGCACCTCCAGACCCACGACGCCGGCCCCGCCATCACCGCCAAGGACGTCGCCCTGGCGCGGACGATGGACGCGCTGGCGCGCGGATGAGCCGCGGCAGGCGCGCGCGTTCGCGGCGTAGCTGGTAGTCTCGCGCGACGACAACGGAGTCGACTCGACGGATGGGCGACGCGAACAGGTCGACAGGCGGATGGAGACGCGCGAGGCGGCGGGGCTGCCTGGCGTCGCTCGCGCTCTCGGCCGCGCTCCTGATGGCGCCGGCGAGCCGGGCCGCCGAGCCGGGCGTCGACGACGCGCGGATCCGCGAGGTCACCGAGCGCGTCCTGTCCGATCCCAGCTACGAGAAGTCGCTCCCCGAGACGGTCCGGCAGCGCCCCCCCGAGACGCGGCCGCAGGCCCAGCGCCGGGCCATCCGCCGGACGTCGAGCGCGCCGCGCGAGCCCGTCAGCGCGGGCTCCGGGATGTCCCACGCGCTCCTCTACACGCTGCTCGGGATCGCCGGCCTGGGGCTCCTGCTGTGGCTCGGGCGCGAGGTCTTCCGCATCCGCGAGCGCCGCGCCGCCAAGGTCGCCAAGGACGCCCCCGCGCAGCCGGTCGCGGACGACGAGGCGAGCCGCGCCATCCTCGACCGGATGCCGGCGACCCTCCGCAACGCCCGCGGCCTCGCCGCGGACGGACGCTTCGAGGAGGCCGTCCACCTGCTCCTCCGCGGCGCCATCGACGACGTGGGCGAGCTGTGCCGCCTCGTCGTCGAGCCGGCCATGACCAGCCGCGAGCTGCTCGCCCAGGCCGAGCTGGAGGCCGCCTCGCGCGGCGCCTTCGAGGACCTCGTGATGTCGGTGGAGGTGTCGCTCTTCGGCGGGCTCGCGGTCACCGCGGACGACTTCGAGCGCTGCGCCCGCTCCTTCGAGCACCTCCACGGGAGGCTCGCGGCGACATGAGCGAGCCGGATCCCACGCCGCTGGCCGCGCCCCCGGCCCCCGCCGGTGCGCCCGCTCCCGCCGGTGCGCCCTCCCCCGCCGG
>SBGO01000026.1 GCA_006226565.1 Deltaproteobacteria bacterium
TGGCTCGCCGGGCACGACGAGCCGCCGCTCGCGCAGCCGGCCTGCGCGCAGAAGGCCCCGGCGCCGCCCGCGTCCACGCAGCTCAGGGCCCCGCTCGGGAGCCCCAGCCCCGCGCCGATGAGGCCGCACAGGGTGTCGCCGCCGACCGTGCAGCCGAGCTGGCAGGTGCCGGCGACGCAGGTCAGATCGACGTCGGCCTGGCCCTGGAGGTCGCGGTCGCAGGCGCCCGCGTCGGTGTCGCGGCAGAGCGACCCCGGGAAGGTCCCATTGGGCAGGCACAGCGCCGGTGCGCCGGCCGGGGCGTAGCAGGAGAGCCCCGGGTCGAGCTGCTGACACAGGCCCGTCCCGCCGCTGTCACAGCCGAGCAGGCAGATCGGGCCGAGCGCGGGGTCCGGCTCGGCGCAGACCATCGCGCCGAGCCCGGGGAGGCTCCCGCAGCCCGCGCCGTCCCCGTCCTCGCAGGGGCTCCCCGGGAAGGCGCCGACCGGCAGGCAGGTGCCCTCGCTGGCGAAGCACGCGAGCCCCTCGGGGCAGCTCCCGTCCTCCTCGCAGCGCGGCAGGCACGCCCCGCCGGCCGCGCTCGAGCAGCCGAGCGAGCCGTCGACCTGACCGCACACGTAGTCACCCCCGGCCGCGCAGTCGACCACGCAGGTCCCGTCGAGGCAGACCATGTCGATGTCGGGGTGACCGAGGAGGTCCTGGTCGCAGGCGTCCTCCGGGTCGCTCCGGCACGGGCTCCCCGGGAAGGCGCCCGTCGGGAGGCACCGGTCCTCCTGGGTGAAGCAGCTGAAGCCGTCGCCGCAGGCCCCGTCGACGCACACCGGGACGCATGCGTCGGCGGTCTCGGAGCAGCCGAGGGAGGCGTCGACGGCGCCACACAGGGCGTCACCGCCGAGGTCGGCGCACGGGACCACGCACTGCCCCGCCTCGCAGCGCATCCCGAGGGCGACGCCGCCCGGCCCGGGGAGCGCCCCGCAGGGCAGGTCCACGGCGCACGGGCTGGTCGGGAAGGAGCCCGTCGGCAGGCAGCGCTCCTCCTGGCCGAAGCAGCTGAAGCCGTCGGGGCAGGCGCCGTCGACGCAGACGGGGACGCAGGCCCCGGCGGCCTCGGAGCAGCCGAGGACGGGGTCGACGCCGGCGCAGCGCGCGTCGCCTGTCTCGCCGCCCGCGCACGGCACGACGCACTGATCCCGGACGCAGCTCATCGCGACGGCCCCGCCGGGCTCGGTCGCGCTCGCCACGTCGCCACAGCTCGGCTCGGCGCCGACGGTGGCCGCCAGGCACGGGCTCCCGGGGAAGGTGCCGGTGGGCAGGCACGTCTCCTCGAGCTGGAAGCAGCTGTAGCCGCCGGGGCAGCCCGCGGCGCAGTCGTACACGCACACGTCCCCGGCCGCGGCCGAGCACTTCAGGCCGGGGTCGACGCCGCGGCAGGTCGTGTCACCGCCGTCCACGCAGCCGACGGCGCAGACGCCGGTCGCGGTGCAGCTCATCTGCGCGCCGGCGACCGCGTCGCACGGCGACAGCGCGTCGCCTCGGCACGGGCTCCCCGGGAAGGAGCCCGTGGGCAGGCAGGCCCCGTCGTCGGCGAAGCAGCTGAACCCTTCCTCGCAGCCGCCGTTGGCGTCGCAGGCCGGGAGGCACACCGCGCCGGCGGCCTCCGAGCACGTCAGGAACGGCGCGACGACGGTGCTGCAGAGGAAGTCGCCCCCCACGCTGCAGTCGACCACGCACGTCCCCGAGAGGCAGACCATGTCGACGAAGTCCGCCCCCGAGAGGTCCTGGTCACAGGGGCCCGCGGGGTCGTCCGCCGCGCGGCACGGCGCCCCGGGCGCGGTCCCGGCCGGCGGCGGGAAGCCGTCGACGTTGGACGGATCGATGCCGCCGTCGCCGCACCCCGCGACGAGGAAGGTCGCGACCACGGCGCGCAGCAGCTGGGACACCACTCGTTCGGCGCTCATCCGCCCCCCACAACCCGAGTTCGGGCCGCGAGGTGACGGCCGCGACCCGTCGGAGAGCGTAGCATCGGTCGCAGGTCACGTCGAAGCGCCGCGGGCGTTGCCCGATCTGTGGTCAATCGCACGGGGGCTGCGGGCGGTCACACACCCCGGCCCCCCCCGTCAGTGGAGATGCTCCCGCCGGCGCACGACGATGGCCTGCGGCCCGGCGTCGCCGAGTTCGGACGCGAAGCGCACGATCGTGCCCGGCTCGAGGGCGTCGAGGTCGAGGTCCTCGAGGGCGTTGCGGTGGAAGTACACCGTGGGCGCGCCGTCGGGGACGCGGATGAACCCGAAGCCGAGGTCCGGGAGCACGGCGTCGACCATCCCCTCGGCCAGCGAGGGGGCGTGGGTCTTGGTCCGATGGCGGCGGCGGCTCTCCCACTCCTGGAGAGACGAGCGCGCGGCGCGGAACGCGTCCCGCACGGCCACGTGCGGGTCCTGATGCGCCTGGTGGGCGGGCGGGTCGCGACGCACGGCGATCTCGGCTTCAGGGACGGTGAGATCGATCCGCACGTGGAAGAGTCGCCCGTTCCGGCGCCGCCGGTGGGGCACCTCGACCACCACCCGGCAGCTCGTGAGATGCTGACTGACGCGCTCGAGTCGCTCGGCCTGAGCCCGCACATCGCGCTCGATGTCCTCGTCGGGCTTCAGGTTGCGCCAGCCGATCGTGAGGGGCAGTTGCATGGCCTTCCTCCGAAGCTCGGTGACCCCCGATTCCCGTGCACGCTGCGTGCCATTCAGGGCGCGGCGAGCCGTCTCCAGAGCGGCAGCTCGAGGGTCACGCGGGTCCCGAGGGTCGGGCCGCTCGCCACGGTCATCCGGCCGCCGAGCGCCTCGAGACGCTCGCGGTTGGTGAACAGCCCGAGCCCGGTCGGAGCACCCCGCTCGTCGAACAGGATGCGCGGGTCGAAGCCGACGCCGTCGTCGCTGACGGAGATCTGGATGAGGTCGCCCACGAGCCGCCGCAGCTGCACCTCGACGTTGTTGGCGTGGGCGTGCTTCGCGACGTTGAGGAGGAGCTCGCTCACGGCCTGGAAGAGGACCACCCGCTGGGCCTCCGACATCTCGTCGACCCCCGGGTCGGCCTCGACCCACAGCTTCACCCCGGTCGTCCGCTGGTGCTGACGCCCGAGCCAGCGGACGGCCGCGACCAGCCCCCCCTCGTGCAGCACCGGCGGGAGGAGGCCGGCGGCGAACGAGCGGGCGACCCCATTGGCCTGCGCGACCGCGTCGAGCACCGTCACGAGGGTCGCGTGGACGCCCGGGTCGGGGACCCGGTCGAGGATCTGCTCGAGGTTCAGCCGGATGCCCAGGAGCAGCTGCTGGAGGTCGTCGTGCAGGAGGTGCGCGATGCGCCGCCGCTCGCGCTCCTCGACCAGCGCCATGTCGCCGACCAGCGCGCGGAGCTGGGCGCCCCGGCGCTCGGCCGTCCGGCGCTCGTCGTCGGCCTCGCGCACGAGGCGCGCGTTCACCGCCTCGAGGTGGCGCCGGCGCTCGACCCGCTCGGTGACGTCCTCGAGGACGACGAGCAGCTCCCCCGTGTCCTGGCTGGCCGGGAGCCGGAAGACCGACACCGACAGGGTCCGGACCGGCGTCTCGCCCTCCGCGCAGCGCAGGGTGACCGGCCCCGCGCGATCCTCGCGCGCGGCGCCGGCGAGGAGCTCGGCGAGCACGCCCTCGGCGAGCGGGATGACCTCGAAGACGGAGCGCCCGTGGGGGCGGTCCGTCGTCCCGCAGAGCTGACCGAAGCGCGAGTTGGCCGCCGTGACGTGGAGCTCCGCGTCCAGGACGGCGAGCGCCGCGGGGATCGCCTCGAAGAGGGCGGACATCCCCGGGTCGGCCCCCGCGAAGTCGACGTTACTTTCGCCCGATCGGCCGTTCGCTGTCGCCATCTCCTGCTCCAGGCCAAACCGCTGCCCCGCGGCGCGCACGGCGGAGACGCCAGTGTGGACCGAACGCACGCTTTACGGGTCGTGGGGCAAGTGGCTAAATGATGATCTCATCTCCACAAAATGTCTCGTCGCCGCATCGTGCACCTGCGTATTCAGAACCGGGGCTCGCAGTGATTCGTGTATTGCTGGTCGAGGATCATGGCATCGTCCGCGATGCGATATCCGCGCTGCTCTCAGCGCAGCCGGACTGCGAGGTCGTGGCGGCGACCGGATCGGGACACGACGCCGTCAGGCTCGCGGCCCGGCTTCACCCCGACGTGGTGGTCCTCGACTACGGCCTGCCCGATCTCGACGGCCTCGAGGCGGCGCGGCAGCTCGTCGCCCTCCCTTCCCCGCCACGTATTCTGGCACTCTCGATGTCGGAGAGCCCGGACGTCTGCCGCCGTATGCTCGCGATCGGCGTGACCGGGTACGTGCTGAAGGCCGCGCCCTCGTCGGAGTTCCTCGAGGCGCTCCGGAAGGCGTCCCGGGGCCGCAGGCACGTCTCGCCCCAGCTCGTCGAGGCGCTCCTCGACGACCTCACCGCCCTGACCGACGACGCCCCGGAGGCGGCGCTCACCGAGCGCGAGCTGCAGGTCCTGCAGCGCATCGCCAGCGGCATGACCTCGAGCGACATCGCCCGCCAGCTGTGCATCTCGCTGAGCACGGTCGAGACCTATCGGTCGCGCCTCAAGGCGAAGCTCGGCCTCCACACGACGACCGACATCGTGCGCTTCGCGCTGCGTCGCAAGCTGGTCGCGCTCTGATCGCCGAGCGTCCCCCCCGTCAGGACGCCGCCTCGTCGCTCTCGACCGCGCGTCCGCCGAGCCCGAGCTGGTCCGCGTAGTCGCGGTGGCGCCGCAGGTAGCGGAGCGCCTGGTAGGGCGCGAGGTGGAGCTCCCCCTTCCGGATGGCGGTGGAGGAGGCCTCGAGGGCGACCGGGAGGAACGCGACGTCGAGCGACGTCTCGACGTCGTCGTGGGGGACGCCGCGCTCGAGGACGAGGAGCTTGAGCCGGTGCACCTCGGGGTCGAAGCCGAGGGCGCGCCCGCTGACGTTGTCCTCGAGCCGGGCGACGGTGTCGGGGGCGCCGCGCGCGTCGACCCGCCGATAGTGGTCGCTGCCGACGAGATAGTGGGCGTGGATCCGCTGCCTGGCGTTGAGGCGCAGGAGGCGGAAGAGGTTGTCCTCGCCGACGAAGGCGTTTCCGAGGCCGATGTCGGAGTAGACGACGAGGGGGGCGAGGAGCGCGAGCACGTCGCGAGCCATCTCGTGGCGGTGGCGCTCCGTCGCGGCCGAGATCCGCTTGCGGGCGTCGCGGCCCTGCACGACGACCGCCACGAGGTCCAGCCGGTGCTCGGCGATGGCGCCCAGGCAGCTGAGCAGGTGCCCCCAGTGGATGGGGTTGCCGTTGACGGGGAAGACGCCGAGGCGGATCTCCGCCTCCACGGGCGGCAGCGGCGACGCTTCGCGGCTCACGCGGACGGGCGGCGCCGGCCGCAGCTCTCCGCTCCGGACGAGGCGACCGATCTCGGTCAACGCGCGCTCCGCCTGGTCCCGGATGGTGCTGAGCGAGGGATCGTCGGCGGGGCGACCCAGGCGCCGCGCCGCGAGGGCCAGCCCGTCGCGAATGCGCTCGCGGATGGGCTCGACGACCCGCTCCGGGAGCGTGCCGGCGGTCATTTCCTGTCCCTCGCGGTGAGGCCCGGGAGCGCGGGGCCCGCCGCCAGGACGCTGGCGAAGGCACGCAGGCTCTCGACGGTGAAGGGCTTGAAGAGGCACGGGAGGTCGTGCTGCTCGATGGCGGTCATCGCCTCCGCGTCGAGGCTGCTCCCGGTGACGAGGCCGATGCGCCCGCTGAGGTGGGGGTGCTGTCGGTGGAGCCAGGCGGCGAAGCCGAGGCCCGTCACGCCGGGCATCCGGAGGTCGGTGAGCACCGCGTCGAAGCGGTCCGGCGCGGCCTCGATCGCGTGCATCGCTTCCTGGGCGCTGGCCACGGTGGTGACGACGAAGTCGTTCCGCATGATCCGCGCGACGAGGGAGCGGATGGGGGCCTCGTCGTCGACGAAGAGGATCTCGGGGCGCCGCGCGGCCGGCTCGCTCGCCGTGCCCAGCGCGTGGACGCCCGGCCCTCCGACGGGCGGAGAGGGAGCCTCGACCATGTCGTGTCGCGATGTCACGCGCACCTCACAGCGGTCGTGGCGCCGTCGACGCTGGGGGCGTCTGGCGCGCACGGCCTTTGCGATCCATCAGCGGGGCAGGAGCGCCCCCTCTGTCAGTGGGCGATCAGGTGCTTTGCCCGCCGCATCAGCAGCAGCGCGTCGTTCGTTCGGCCCTGCGAGAGCAGGCAGCAGGCAAAGGCGCGAAGGGTGATGAGGAGCTCGATCGGGTCGTCCTCCTGCTCGAGGGTGGCGATGGCCACCTCGAACGCGGTCCACGCGTCGATCGAAGGCCGCTCGGCCCCGACGTCCGCGAGGTATCGTGGGTCGAAGAGCAGCTCCCCGCGTATCCGAAGCGCGATCCCGAGCAGCATGCGCGACCGGCTCTCCTCGCCGACCGCGACCAGCTCCTCGGTCAGCGCCGCGGCGCGCTCCCAGCGCTCGTCGCCCTTCGCGACGGCGACGAGCCGGGCTAGGGCCCGGACGGCGAGCTTCCAGTCGGCGTCGTCGCGCGCGCACTGCACGGCGCGCTCCAGGGCGGCCTCCGCGAGCGGCCCGTGGCCTCGCTTCAGCCGCAACACGGCGCGGCTCTCCAGATCCCTCCCGATGAAGCGCCGCCCGGCGAGCCAGCCATCGGCCACCCGGATCGCTTCGACGGGGCGCACGTGTCCCCACGTCGCCATCGGCCTCCTCCCCTCGTCCGGGCGCGTCACGTTTCTTTTTTGCGTGACGGTGCGTGTGGTCGCTCGGACGACCCTTCGACGATCAACCATAACGGTGGACGACGCGACGAGCAGTCGACCGAATCCACCGTTCCGGCGTCGTGGTTTCCGCTACCTGGCCTGTCGCGGCCACCGCTACACGCGAGGACGCCGATCCCGACGGCGTCCTCGCGAGCGTCGGTCGCCCGACCGGTCAGGCGCGGCGGCGCCCCAGAGCGAGGAGCGCCAGGAGCGCCAGGGCGAGCAGCCCGCTCGCACCGCCGCCACCGCCCGCGCAGCCGCCCTCCGTCTCGCGGATTCGGAGGCGGACGTCGACGCGCGGGTCGATCCCGTCGGTATAGACGACGTCCGAGGACACCGTCCCGTCCGCGCGGCTCGTATCCCCGTCGGTGGTGTCCGCGCCGCTCGCGTCGTCGGTCGAGCCGGCGTCCTCGTCCACGTCCTCGGTCGAGCCCGCGTCGGCGTCGTCTTCGTCGGCGACGACCACGATCTCCTCGCAGTCGGGGATCTCCTCACAGTCGCTCCAGGCGCCCCCGCCCAGGCAGGCGCGGACCCCGATCTCACAGCCCGGCGGGGCGTCGAGCAGGACGCACGGCCCGGTGACGCCGGGCAGGCACGGCGACTCGCAGCCGCTCTCGTCGATGGCGCCGTCGCAGTCGTCGTCGACGCCGTTGCAGATCTCGGTGACCGGCGGCCCCGCGACCGCGTCGCACGTGGTCCCGGCCCCGTCCGCGGCGCACACCTTCACCCCCGCGCGGGCACACGCCCCGACCCCGGTGGTGCAGTAGTCGCCGACGTCGAAGCCGTCGTCGGCGGTCCCGTTGCAGTCGTTGTCCGCCCCGTCGCACACCTCGGGCGCGGCGAGGCCGATCGCCGCGTTGGTGTCGTCGCAGTCCGGCCCCGGCGCCGCGAGGAGGCCGTCACCGTCGGCGTCGCCGCTCGTCCCGGAGACGCTGGCCACGGTCTGCAGCTCGTCGACGTCGTACCAGCCCGCGTCGGACACGGCCGGATCGAGCCGCAGCCGCTTCACCGTCCCGGTCCACCCCGGGACGTCGGACATGTCCACCGTCAGCGTGTGGAACTCCCCGTCCCCCGGCGTGATGAACGACTTCGACTTGGCCGCGTTCCAGGTCTCGTCGGTGGTGGTGACGAAGAAGATCTGCGAGAGCTTGTCGCCGTCGTAGGCGCGCGCCTTGAGCTTGATGCCCTTGCGGGCCCCCGCGTCGATCACCGCCGGGCCGCTCTTCACGTAGGGGTCCGCGCCGTCCATCTCGATGGCCAGCGCGTGCGCCGTCGTGTTGATCGCGAGGTCGGTCAGCGCGTGGCCGTCGCCCCAGCCCTCGGTGTCGCCGCGCGAGGGCCCGTTGAAGGCCCAGCGGTCGCGCGCGAAGACGTCGTGCTGCCAGTAGTCGCGGAGGATCGTCCCGGCGTTGTTGGTCTCGACGGCGTCGTTCCAGCTCGTCTGCTCGCCGTACCAGTTCGCCACGTGCCACACCCACGCCCGCACGTCCGGGTGGTCCACCGCGCCGATGCTGTAGCGCGACGCCTTCATCGTGAAGCGGATCATCTTCGTCTCGCCCGGGCTGAACGCGTAGAGGTCGTACTTCGCGCTCGCGGGCGGGTCGGTGTGCGCCGGGTTGGCCGTGTTCGCGTTGGCGTCGTTGACCTTCCAGGTCGCTTTGTCCTTCGCCGGCCAGTCCGTGTAGATGGTGTACTTCGTCGGCGTGAGCCACGGCGTCTCGACCCAGACGCCGACCTTCACCGACGTCGCGATGGCGGCGTTGGCCGCGTTGGTCACCAAGACGTCGGTCGTGAAGGTCTGGCCCTCGTAGAGGTCGAGGATGTTCGCCGAGCTCCCCTCGGGGCGGAAGTCGGCGGCCTGGCCCGAGGGCTGCGTCGTGCGCACGTCGATGGAGATCTTCGGCGCCGTCGGCGACACCGTCGTCCCCGCCCACGCCTGCAGCTGCGCGAGCGAGCCGTTGAAGTGGTTGACGTCGACGCGGCCGGAGATGCCCGAGACGGTCCCGTCGCTCGAGTACTGGTGGAACTTCCAGTCGCTCCACTGGTGTGGGATGGAGGGGCAGCCGGTGGTCCAGTGCGCGATCCACAGCGGGTAGCTCGCGTAGGCCGCGCTCGCGACGTTGCTCTCCCAGAAGTAGCTGCCGGTGTAGATCATCGGCGTCACGCCGAGCTGCGACTTCACCCGGTTGAGCCACTGGCCGACCCGCGCGGCGACCGTGGCGGGGCTCTGGCCGTCGGTCACCTCGACGTCGATGACCGGCGGGAGCTCCCCCTTGCCGTAGGTGTTGAGCTTGCTGATGAGGACGTCGGCCTGGGCGATGGGGTCCTGGCCCGGGCGGAAGAACTGGTAGGCCCCGCGGAGGATGCCCTGGGCCTTGGCACTCGACCAGTTGGTCGGGAACTTCTCGTCGATGTAGTTCGTCCCGTCCGAGATGCGGATGATGGCGAACTTCACCCCGGCGTTCTTCACCGACGCCCAGTTGATGGTCCCCTGCCACTTCGACACGTCGATGCCGAAGGTCGTGCTGCCGTCCGGACAGACCCCGGTCGTGACCGGCGCCACCATCAGGTCGAGCTCGCCGGCGTGCATCGCCTGGTCCTCCGACCCGTCGGCGCACCCCGATGCGCCCACGACGAAGAGGAGGAGAGCGACGATCGATTGGAGGTACCGAAGACCCGGAGAGCCCGGGCACAGGCGGGTCGTCATGGCGGGACGGTACCACAGCGCCGATCCCGCCTGGAAGGATGGAAAGCGCCCCCGTTGTGGAATCCGCGCGCAGAGGGCTTTCGTCTTCCGGCGTCCGCGGGGTATATCGATACCCACGGCGTCGCCATCCCGAACGGGCCCGCGCGGCGCCCCCGAATCCCAGAGCCCTCACGATGCGCCCCCCGGAGTCCCTCATGCCCAGTCGCCGGCTCCCCTCCAGCAGCACGATGCGTCGCGGGACCCACTCCCGCGCCGCCTACCTCGGCAGGGCCGCCGTCACCTCCTTCGTCGCCTCGGCGCTCCTGGCCCTCCTCTTCGGGATGCCGGCGTGCGCGGACGACGCGGCGAAGACCTGCGACCCCGAGGGCGGCCCCGTGGCGGGCGACGCCGACCTGCACTGCGGCACCAAGGTCGTCGTGCTCGCGCCCGACGCCTGCACGGCCGAGGACGACGGCGGCCCGGCGGAGGTCGACCCGCGCTACAACGGCGAGGGTGAGGACGACGACTGCAAGTACCACGTCACCTGGACCGCGACGAACGCCTGCTTCGAGGCCGACGCCTACTTCGAGATCACCCTCTCGTCGCGCTTCGGCAACGCGCCCCAGGTCGGCGCCGCCCCGCGCATCGAGGGCCACCTGGCGAACGACGTCGGGCACACGCTCGTCGACGCCGACCAGCGGAGCGTCGAGCTCGGCGGTGGGCGCTACCGCGTCGGCCCGGTCCGCTTCGACGCCACCGGCGAGTGGGTGGTCACGTTCCACCTGTACGAGGACTGCAACCACACCGAGTCCTCGCCCCGCGGGTCCATCTCGTTCCTCGTCGACGTGCCCTGACGCGGGCCGGCTCCCGCGAGGCACTCCAAGTGCCGCGGGATGACACGACACTTCGACCGCCCTCGGCGGGCCACCCTCGACTCGACCGTGACGCGCCGCGTCATCACAGCTCCGCGCTGCGAGCGGCTATCGTCCGGTGAAGAGGCGCGGCGATTTTGCAGTGCCGCAATCTGCCGCCTGGATGTCTGACGAGCCGGGTGTTTCCTGGCGACGGCGTCCAGACGAAGCGCAAAAGAAAAGGGGCGAGCCCTGAGGCCCGCCCCCCTTCTGGAGTCACCTGGTGACGATCAGCCCTTCTCGAGCTTCTCGACCGCCAGCTCGATCTCCTCGACGTTGACGTCGGTGCCCTTGCCGTCGAGGGTGAAGCCCTTCCACTTGCT
>SBGO01000453.1 GCA_006226565.1 Deltaproteobacteria bacterium
GGACCGCCAGGCGGCTCCGGGGCGCGAGGTCGCGGAGCCCGCGGTCGGCGTCGCGGTAGAAGGCGTCGGCGAGGTCGAGGAGGCGCCGGACCACCCGGGACACCGGCTCGGTGGCGGCCTCGGGCCAGCGCTGGCCGACGGCGGGGACGAGCGGAGGCGCGCCGGCGGCGAGGAGCATGTCGGCGGGCAGGTAGAGGCGCCCGCGCTCCCAGTCCTCGAGGACGTCGCGGCAGATGTTGGTGATCTGCATCGCGAGGCCGAGCCGGGCCGCGGGGACCAGCGCCTCGTCGCGGCGGACGCCCATGACATGGCACATCATCAGGCCGACCGCGCTCGCGACGCGGTAGGCGTAGCGGAGGAGGTCGGCCAGGGTCGCGTAGTGGGTGCCGGCGACGTCCATCGCCATGCCGTCGAGGAGGGCCTCGGGGTAGGCGCGCGGGATGCCGCGGCGCGCGACGACTTCGGCGAAGGCCGCGATGACGGGATCGTCGCCCGGGTGGCCGGCGTAGACCCCGTCGAGCTCGGTGCGGAGGGCGCGGAGGCGCTCCGGGCCGGCGCTGGCCGGCCCGTCGTCGACCAGGTCGTCCGCGCGGCGGCACCACGCGTAGATGACCGTGGCGTCTCGGCGGCAGGCGGCCGGGAAGAGGCGGGCCGCCATCGCGAAGCTCTTCGAGTGGTGGGCGATGACCGCGTCGAGGTCGCCGTCGCTGGGCGGGAGCGGGCTCATGACGTCACCTCGGCCACCCCGTGCGACGTGGCCGGCGCCGCCTCCCCCCGCCGCGCGGCGAGGTCGTCGAGGATGAGCTGGGCCGTCGCCTTGGCCGAGTTGACGACGCCGGGGACGCCGGCGCCCGGGTGGGTCCCCGCGCCGGCGAAGTAGAGCCAGGAGTGCTTGGCGTCGCGGTTGTGGGGGCGGAACCAGGCGCTCTGGGTGAGGGTGGGGGCGACGGAGAAGGCCGCGCCGAGGTGCGAGCGGAGGTCGTCGCGGAAGGTGAAGGGGGTCGTCCAGCGGCGGGTGACGACGTGCTGGCGTAGGTCGGGCATGTGCCGCTCGAGGGCGGCGAGGATGCGGTCGGCGTACTCCGGGGCGATGGTGTCCCAGTCGAGGTCGGCCTGGCCGAGGTTCGGCACCGGCGAGAGGACGTAGAAGCTGTCGCAGCCCGGCGGGGCGAGGCTCGGGTCGGTGACCGTCGGCGCGTGCAGGTAGAGGCTGAAGTCCTCGGCCAGCTCGTGGCCGTGGAAGATCTCGTCGATGAGCCCCTTGTAGCGCGGGCCGAAGAGGATCGTGTGGTGCGCGAGGTCGTCGCGGTAGAGGCGGTCGGTCCCGAAGTAGAGGACGAAGAGGGACATCGACCAGCGCTTCTTCGCCAGCTTCTTCGCGCGGCGGGCCGCCCCCGGCACCTCGTGGAGCAGGCGGTCGTAGGTGTGGTGGACGTCGGCGTTCGAGACGACCACGTCGAAGTAGGGGGCCTGGCCGCAGGCGTAGACGCGGGCGCCAGCGCCCTCGGGCTCGAGGCGGTCGACGGGGTGGGAGAGCCGGATCTCGCCGCCGAGCTCCTCGAAGAGCCGGACGAGGGCGTTCACGAGCGCGCCCGTGCCGCCGCGGGGGAAGTGGACGCCCCAAGACCGCTCGAGGTGGTGGATGAGCGTGTAGATGGCGCTCGTCTCGAAGGGGCTCCCGCCGATGAGCAGGCTGTGGAAGGACAGGGCCTGGCGCAGGTGCTCGCTCTCGACGAAGCGGGAGACGGCGCCGTAGACCGAGCGCTGGGCGCCGAGGCGGACGAGCTTCGGGGCGACCTTCAGCATGTCCCAGAAGCGCAGGAACGGCGTGTGGACGAGGTTGGTGTAGCCCTCGTCGAAGACCGCCTTCGAGTACTCGAGGAAGCGCTCGTAGCCCGCGACGTCGGCGGGGTTCAGCGCGTGGATCTGCGCGCGCAGCGCCTCGTCGTCGTTGGTGTAGTCGAAGCGCTTCCCGTCGTCCCACTCGAGCCGGTAGAAGGGCTCGATGGGGATGAGCTCGACGTAGTCCTCGAGGCGCCGGCCGCAGAGCGTGAAGAGCTCCTCGAGGCTCTCCGGGGCCGTGATGACGGTCGGGCCGGCGTCGAAGACGAAGCCGTCGTCCTCGTAGACGTAGGCGCGGCCGCCGGGCTTGTCGCGGGCCTCGAAGAGGGTGGTCTGGATGCCGGCCGCCTGGAGCCGGATGGCGGCGGCGAGCCCGCCGAAGCCGGCGCCGACGACCGCCGCGCGGGTCGTGCGCGTATCACGCGAGGCCATAGGCCACCTCCAAGCTGCGAATCATGGCGCAGAGCTCGTCGACCCGTGCGCTCGAGCCGAAGGTGTTGCGGAGCGCCCGGCAGGCGTCGTCGACGGTGGCGCGCGCGCGGGCGCGGCCGTGGTCGGTGACGCAGAGGGCGAGGCGACGCCGGACGACCTCACGGTCCTCGGCGGTGTGGGCTCGGGCGAGCTCGTCGCGGAGCGTGTCGTAGGTCTCCGGGGAGGTGGTCTCGGCGAGCCAGGCCCAGCCCCAGGTGGGGCGGGCGCCGGCGAGGTCCTCGTGAGCCTTGTGGGCGCGGTCGGCGCGGACGAGGCCGCTCAGGTCGTCGTACATCTGGAGGGCGACGCCGGCCTGCTCCCCGAAGCGCGCGAGGGCGTCGACCTCGGCGGCGCTCGCGCCGGCCGCCTGGGCCCCGAGCGCGATCGAGAGCGACATCAGCGCGCCGGTCTTGGCGCGGGTCGTCTCGGCGACGACCGGCCCGACCTCGTAGTGGGCGAGCCCGGAGACCCGGGTCGCGAGGTCGAGCGCCTGGCCCTCGTGGCAGCGGAGGAGGGTCGCGTTCATCCGCTCGTGGAGCGCCAGCCGCGTCTCCGCCGGCACCGGGAGGCGCTGGAGCAGCACGATGGGCGCGAAGTAGAGCCAGCAGCCGGCGTTGATGGCGAGCGGCTCGCCGTAGACGCGGTGCAGGGCGGGGCCGTCGCGGCGCGTCTCCGCCGCGTCCTGGACGTCGTCCACGATGAGCGAGCCGGCGTGGACGAGCTCGACGAGCAGCGGCAGGACGGGCGGGATGTCCATGGCGTCGCGGCCGGCGACGCGCCACCCGGCGGCCACGAGGCGGGCGCGGACGCCCTTGCTGGAGCGGCTCAGGAAGTCGCGGAGCAGGTCCCACAGCGCCGCGTCCCAGAGCCGGTCGGGCACGCCGTCGGCGGCGGGCTCGGACCGGAACTCGAGCTCGAGCAGCGCGACGAGGCGCTCGGCCAGGGTCCCCTGCTTCATCGGAGCAGCGCCAGCGCTCGCCCGAGGTTCACGCCGCGCGGCGGCCGCCCCAGCAGGATCCGCGTGCGGTCGGTCGGGGTGGCGCGGAGGGCGTAGAAGCGCTCGATGAGGGCCTCGGGCTTGCGGTAGAAGCGAGTGAACACGTTCCACATGTCCTCCGGGGCAAAGCACTGGAAGAGGAGCCGGTTGAGGCGCTGGTAGAAGGGCAACCGGCGGGTGAGGTCCTGGCGGAGCGCGTCGAGGCGCTCGAGGGTCTGGTCGCGGCCGCCGCGGGCGACGGCCAGGGCGAAGCGGACGGCGACCGGCAGCGAGTAGCCGGTGCCCGGGTGGAGCCAGCCGCCCGCGTAGCCGGCGCGGACCGGGGAGGCGACGGGCTCGGGGCCGCCGCTCCAGGTCATCGGCAGCACGCCGTGCTCCTCGCGGCGCTCGCGGGCGACGCGCCAGCCGCGGCGGGCGATCTCGGCCAGCAGCGCGCTGCGCATCCGCTGGAGGTCCAGCGTCGGCGTCAGGGCGAAGCGGGTGTCCTCGATGATGCAGCGGCGATCGTCGAGCGGGAGCACGTAGAGGAAGCGGAACCCCTCGATCTGCGGGATCGTCGCGTCCATCAGCAGCGGGTGGTCCAGCCCGTGGGGGGCCTCGAGCTCGACGTCGAGCCCGTAGAACTTCTGGTAGCCGGCGTCGGACGTCGGCGCCTGGTACCCCGGGCCCCGCGCGTCGATGACGAGGTCGCCGGTGAAGCGCCGACCGTCCTCGGTGACGACGTGGTCGGGCCCGATCTCGGCGACCGTGACGCCGCACATCAGGGCGCTCCCCGGCCAGTCCGCGAACGCGCGCTCGAGCTGGTCGGCCAGGGACGCCGAGGTGAAGCCGGAGTACGACGTCTCGACCACGCGGCGGTGATCGGGGAAGACGACCTCCTGCCGGGGCCAGGTGTGCTCGACGAGCGGCCCGAGGAGGGCGCGCACGTCGGCGTCCGGGTCGACGCCGTGGAAGCACCAGGTGTGGTTTCCGGCAGGGCGCGGGCCGCGCTCGAGGAGCAGCACGCGCGCGTCCGGCTGGTGCTGCCGGAGCGCGAGCGCTGTCAGCCCGTTGTGGAGGCCGGCGCCGACGAGGATGTGGGTGTAGTGGTGTGTCACGATTCCCACGGTGGTCGATTTGGGCGTTTTGGTAAAGCGAAAACGTCCATCTCGACTTTTTCGTTCAAGGCGACTATGAACAGGCCATGTCCGAAGACCTCCTCACCACCCGTGACGCGGCCCGCCTCCTCGGCGTCAGCCCGAGCACCGTGAAACGCTGGGCCGAGCAGGGTTTGCTCGCTTGCGAGTACACCGCGGGTGGCCACCGGCGCTTCCGCCGGGCGGCCATCAGGGCCCTCATGTCCGCCGCGGATCGCGGCGCCGCGATCGGCACGGAGGGGCCCCACGGGGTGAACGATTTGGGCGAATCGGATCTCGCCCACTGGCTCGAGATCCTCCTGACCGCCATCGATCCCTCGGCGATCGAGGGCGCGCTTCGCGCCGCGCGGGACGCCCACGGCGCCTGGTGGCGGGTCGCCGATCGCGTCGGGGCGCTGCTGACCGCGCTGGGCCACGCGTGGGCGAGCGGCGAGATCTCGGTGCTCGAGGAGCACCTGGCCTCCGAGCGCCTCCGGCGGGCCCTCCTCCGCTGTGCGGACGACTTCACGCCCGCCCCCAGCGCGCGGCGCGCGGTCCTCGCCACCGCGGCGGGGGAGGACCACGATCTCGGCCTGGTGCTCTGCGAGCTGACCCTGCGCGAGGCCGGCTGGACCGTGCTGTGGAGCGGCCGGCGCTCGCCGGTCGACGCCCTCGACGCCTACATCCGCGGCGGCGGGGTCGACCTCGTCGCGGTCTCGGCGTCCTCCTACGCCACCGACACCTTCGGCCTCGCCCGCGAGCTCGAAGCCCTGGGCGACGCGTGCGCGGCGGCCGGCGCTGCGCTCGTGGTCGGGGGGACCGGCCTCTGGCCCGATCCGCCGCCCCGCGGCGTGGCGCGGCTCCACAGCTTCGCCGAGCTGGCCGAGTGGGTTCGCTCGGAGTCCGACGGCGCCCTCCCGCTCCTCCGCGCCTGAGCGGCACGCGGCGGGCGCGCCTCAGGGGCGGGGCGACGAGATCGGGGGCCGGGGCCGGAGGAGCCCGAGCAGCAGGACCGCCAGGATCGCCAGGGACGCCCCCGTCGCGAAGGCGGCGGCCGGGCTGACGAGCTCCCAGAGCGCGCCGAAGAGGACGCTGGCGGCGAGGCTCCCGAGGCCGGTGAGGAGGTGGTACCACCCGAGCGCCGTGCCCCGCGCCCGGGCCGGCGCGAGGTCCACGACGAGGGCCTTGACGGAGCTCTCGGTGAGCCCGTGGTAGAGGCCGTAGACGACGAACAGGGCCCACACGGCCTCGCGGCTCTCGGCGACGGCGAAGCCCGCGTAGACCGCGGCGTAGACGACCCAGCCGGCGGCGAGGGTGCGGCGCCGGCCCCAGCGGTCGGCGAGGCGCCCGCCCGGGATCGACGCCAGCGCCTTGACCACGTGGAGGCCCATCCACAGGAGGGGGAGGCTCTCGAGGGGCGAGCGCGACGCGCTGGCGGCGAGGAGGAGGAAGACGTCGCTGGCGTTGCCGAGGGTGAAGACGGTCAGCGGCACGAAGAGGCGGGCGAGGGCGCGCGCGTCGGAGGCGTCGAGGCGCGGCGGCGCGGCGGCGGGGGCCGGGCGGGGCGGGGCCGCGGGCTCGCGGACGACGAGCAGGATCGTCAGCACGGCGAGGGCGCCGGGGATGGCGGAGAGCCAGAAGATGACGCGCAGATCGGTGGTCACCCAGGTGAGCAGCGCGAAGCCCAGGAGCGGCCCGAGGACGGCCCCGGCGTGGTCCATCGCGCGGTGGAGGCCGAAGGCGCGGCCGCGCTCGTCGGGCGCGACCGACGCCACCAGCAGCACGTCGCGCGGGCTGCCGCGGAGGCCCTTGCCGACGCGGTCGAGGACGCGCACCGCCAGGACGTGCCAGGCGACGGTGGCGAGGGCGACGAAGGGGCGGAACAGGGACGAGAGGCCGTAGCCGGTCAGGACGAAGGGGCGGTAGCGGCCGCTCCGATCGGCCCAGCGCCCGGACAGGAGCTTCAGGACGCTCGCCACGGCGTCGGCCGTGCCTTCGATCCAGCCGAGGGCGAGGGCGCCGGCGCCGAGGGTCGTGGTCAGGAACACCGGCAGCAGCGGGATGACGAGCTCGGTCGCGGCGTCGGTCAGGAGGCTCACGAGCCCGAGCCCGAGGACGTTTCGGGAGAGCCAGGTGCGTGCTCGTGCCGGTTGCGGGGCGCTCATCGCGTCACTCTACGCGCTCCGCGCCGGAGGTGCGCGCTTCGAGATCGCACCGCGCCGGCGCCGGGCCGCAGAGATCCAACAGGTGTGAATGTTTTACACACGGCGCTCGGATGACGGTCTGTAAGGGTTTGAAATAAAAGCAACCGATCCTGGCACGACCGCTGCAATCCCTTCCGCCGTCCCCGCATCCCCCGAGGAGGGATTCTCCCATGCGCACCGTGCTCCCCCGCGTCCTCGCGCTCCTCGCGCTCGTCGCCGCAGGCTGCGACAGCCACACCGTCAACACCGGCGATCCGACCGTCGTCGACCCACCGGTCACCCCCGGTGACGGCCCAGCGCTCGACGTCACCATCTTCCCCCTGGTCGGCGAGACCGAGTTCGTCTCGGCCAACGAGGACGAGCTCCTCTCCGCCGGCACCGGCCAGAGCTACAACCGCGGCTGGGGCGGTGACGCCGCCTTCTACGACGAGGACGCGGCTGGCGCGGCGGACACCTCGAACAACCAGGCGCCGGCCGAGATGCCCGAGCCCGACCCGACCCGCGAGATCGTCGAGGCCGACATCTTCAAGCTCGAGGGCGACCTGCTCTACGTGATGAACGCCTATCGCGGCCTCATCATCATCGACATGAGCGAGCCCGATCAGCCCGAGGTCATCGGCCGCCTGCCGTTCCAGGCCAACCCGGTCGACATGTACGTGCGCGACGGCCGCGCCTACATCGTGATGAGCGACTACTTCGTCTACTGGCAGTACGACCCCGACGCCGACCCGCTCGGCTTCCACGGCAGCCAGGTGCTCATCGTCGACGTCGACGATCCGCACCACCCGACCGCCATGGGCTCCTTCGAGGTCGACGGCGAGGTCACCGACACGCGCCTGGTCGGGGACGTCCTCTACACCGTGTCCAAGCGGAACGCCGACTACTGGCGCTACAACACCGCCGACTGGGAGGACACCACCTGGATCGCGTCGCTGAACATCGCCAACCCGGCGAACATCCAGCCCATCGACAAGATCACCTTCCAGGGCAGCTCCACCCTCATCCACGTCGCGCCGCACGCCATCTTCGTGGCCGCGGTCGACCCCAACTACTACCTCGTCGGCGACGGCTACGAGCAGGAGACGCTCGTCACCTACGTCGACATCTCCGATCCCAAGGGGCGCCTCGAGGAGCGCGGCAGCGTCTACGTCCCCGGCTACATCGCCGACAAGTTCAAGATGGACTTCTACGACCACGCGCTGCGCGTCTTCACCCAGCGCTGGTACGGCTCGAACGACGGCTGGCTGGTCACCGTCGACGTGACCTACCCCGACGTGCCCGAGATCCTCTCCCAGCTCGAGATCGACCAGAGCGCCTACGGCTACATGCAGGCGACCCGCTTCGACGGCGAGCGCGCCTTCGCGATGACGTACAACTACGTCAACAGCCAGCAGAACCGCTACCTGCACACCCTCGACCTCGCCGACCCGGCCGCGCCGCGCGTGGCCGCCACGATGCGCATCGACTCCATCGTGTCGCACTTCGAGATCCGCGGAGACCGGCTCCTCGCCCTCGGGCGCTACTCCTCCTACTACTCGGCCTCGAAGGTGCAGATCACCCTCTTCGACGTCTCCGACCTCGAGACGCCGGTGCAGATGGACAAGGTGCAGCTCGGCGCCGGCTACTCGTGGTCCGAGGCCATCGGCGACTACAAGGCCTTCCGCGTGGTGAACGAGCTCGGCCTCATCCTCATCCCGCTCAGCTACTACTTGAACAACTACAGCTTCAACGGGACCCAGCTCGTCGACTGGACCGGCGACACCCTCGCCGAGCGCGGCCAGGTCAACGGCGTCTCGCGCGTCCGCCGCGCCTTCGTCGTCGAGGACCGGCTGGTCGCCTTCAGCGAGCGCCAGCTCCAGGTCATCGACGCCGCCGACCGTGACCACCCGGTCGTGACCGCCCAGCACTACTTCGTGCGCAACGTGCTCGACGTCTTCGACATCCAGGGCCGCGAGGTCCAGCTCGTCGGCGACATCGAGGAGGGCGGCTACTTCTTCGAGATCCTCGAGTTCGGCCCCGACGACGACGCGCCGGCGCTCGCCCGCCTCGACCTGCCCTACAGCTCCGCGCCGTACTGCATCCGCGAGGGCGACGCCCTCCACATGATCGGCTACGAGCCGGGGCTCGGCCAGGTCATCCGCAACGCCGACTTCGCCAACGTGCTCGCGCCGAAGCTCCGCGGCGAGCTCGACCTGACCGCCGAGGCCGGCTCCATCTATTACTCCGGCTACAGCTTCTACAACTACTACTGGTACCCCCAGGCGGGGCTTCCGCTCGACGGGCGCGTCATCCCCTTCACCGAGCGCCACATCGTCGAGCTCGAGAACGGCCGCCGCGAGTGGCAGAGCGCGCTGCGCCTCATCGACATGTCCGACCTCGACGACCCGCGCATCACCGAGGGGTCGGTGCCGATGAACGACTACCCGTTCATCAACAAGATGACCCACGGTCACATCCTCTACTCGACCCACGTCGAGAACGCGACGACGCCGACCGGTGAGACGCTGCTCTACCACGTGCGCAGCTACGTCGACCGCATCGACGTCAGCGACACCGACCACCCCGTGCAGCTGCCGAGCCTCAACGTGCCCGGGATGCTCGTCGACGCCTCCGACGACCACACCATCCTCTTCACCATCGACTACCAGTGGGACGACTTCGGCCGCCGCCGCAACTCCCTCAACGCCCTGCGCGTCCAGGGCGACCAGGCCGTGCTCGTCGCCGTCGTGCCGGTCCCCGACCAGGTCAACCGCGCGGTCTTCCGCGACAAGACCATCTGGCTCGTCGCTCACAAGTACCCGTGGTGGGGCGTCGGCTCCGACACCGTCGACTCGCGTCAGCCCTACACCATGCTCAACCGCTACATCTTCAGCGGGGCGGGGACCGTGCAGAGCCACGCCCAGGCCAAGGTCGCCGGCTACCACTTCGACCTCCTCGACGTCGCCAACGACAACGTCTACCTGGCGTCGCGCTACCCCTACGGGCTGCTCATCCTCGACGCGTCGGATCCGACCGACCCGCAGGTGCTCCACAGCGCCCGCTCCATCGGCTACATCTCGCGCATCGTGAGCCACGCCGGCTTCGCCTACATGCCCCTCGGCTGGTACGGCGTCCACCGCACGGCGACCGGGATCTGAGTCCCCCGACGCCGACCCCTCCCGGGTCGGCACGACGGCCCGCGCGGCCCCGATCCCCACGGTCGGGGCCGCG
Source organism: Deltaproteobacteria bacterium (assembly GCA_006226565.1). GTDB lineage: Bacteria > Myxococcota_A > UBA9042 > PHBI01 > PHBI01 > PHBI01. The sequence goes on from SBGO01000453.1 coordinate 9,840, forward strand.
CGTCTTTTGTTCTGCCGAGCGTGTGGCGGGCGCGTCGCCCGGTCGCGGCGATCAATGCCGATGCGACAAATCGTCGGGACAGGGCTCGGAGCGCGCCTCCGAGGGGCCGAGTGACCTCGCGAAGGCGCTGTTTAAACGCGGCTCTTCGAGAATTCCACGATCATTTTCGATTTTGGCGTGTTCGGCGCTTGACCCGCCGGCCGCGCCTGCCATAGCCTCCGATACGGTTCCAGTGGTGGATGACTCTACCAGCCCATCGGTCGTACAGGTCCCGAGGGCTCGTCGAGACAGGTCGCCGGTAGCGATCTATCTTGGCAGCTCGGTCCTCGCAGGTATCGACGGTCGGTGTAAGGGGCGGGAAAACCAGTTCTTTGTTGGGCCCTGTTGGGTGCTCGGGAGGTCCCGGGACGCCAACACGGACCCTGTTTTTTGGAGGCTAGAGCTATGCCGAACCGTCGGCCCCATGATCACATCGGTAACTTCAACTTCAAGGTCGAGATCGAGGGTGTCACCCAGGGCGCCTTCCGCAACGTCGAGGGCCTCGACAGCGAGACCGAGATCGTCGAGTACCAGGATGGTGAGGACATCATCCTCCGCAAGCGCCCCGGCCGCACCAAGTACAGCAACATCGTGCTGAAGCGCGGCTACATCAACACCACGGAGCTGTGGGACTGGCGCAAGGCCGTCATCGACGGCAAGGTCGAGCGCAAGGCCGGCTCGGTCATCCTCTGCGCCGACGACGGCTCGGAGATCATGCGCTACAACTTCTTCGAGGCGTGGCCGAGCAAGTGGAAGGGCTTCACCCTCGACGGCAAGGGCACCGACGTCAACGTCGAGGAGATCGAGCTGGCGGTCGAGAAGCTCGAGAAGGGCTGATC
>SBGO01000387.1 GCA_006226565.1 Deltaproteobacteria bacterium
GGCTGAGCCCGGGCGGCGAGCTCCCGGTTCCGGCGGCGGCCCCGGACCTCGACCCCGACCCGGACGTCGTTCGCTACGCCCTCCGCGCGGCGCCGCGGGAGGACGGCAGCTGGGCCTACGACGGGCAGGTCCCGGGGCCGACCCTGCGCGCGAAGGTCGGCGACACGGTCGTGGTGGAGCTGCAGAACGACCTGCCGAACCCGACCACGATCCACTGGCACGGGCTGGCCGTTCCCTTCGCGATGGACGGCGTGCCGTGGATGCGCGACCCGGTCGCCGCGGGCGCGAGCTTCACCTACACCTTCGAGGTCACGGAGGCGGGCACCTTCTGGTACCACCCGCACTTCGACACGCTCCACCAGGTGGACCTCGGCCTCTACGGCCTCTTCGTGGTGGACGCGCCCGGGGGGCCCCACGCCGACCGCGAGTTGGAGCTGGTCTTCGACCAGCCCACCGAGGCGGCCCGCGCGGAGGCGGCGCCGGCTCACGACCATGGGCTCGTCGGCGAGGCGGCGCCGTGGCTCGTGAACGGCGCGCTCGCGCCGACGGTCCGGCTCGCCCGCGGGGAGCGTGTCCTGGTGCGGATCCTCAACGCCAGCAACGGCGGCTACCTCGACCTCGCCGCGCCGGGGATGCGCCAGGTCGGCGGCGATCAGGGGCGGCTGGCGGCGCTCGCCGAGCCCGAGCACCTCGTCCTCGCCCCCGGGGACCGGGTCGAGCTCGAGTGGCTCGGCGCCGGCGCCGGCTTCACCCTGTGGAACCGCCCCTACAGCGCCCACGGCGGGAGTCTGGGGCTGGAGCCGGAGGCGCTGCTCACGGTGGCGGTGGAGGGGGAGGGCGCCGACGCGGCCCCGGTCGCGTGGTCCTTCGCGGCGCCGGCGCCGACCCCGGACCCTGGCCACACCGACCTCGTCTACGTGCTGACCGGGGCCGACGAGGCGGACACCTGGATGATCAACGGCGAGCGCTTCCCCGACGTGACGGTGCGCGAGGTCGCGCTGGGCACGTCGGTCGTCGTCGAGGTCCGGAACCTGTCGGTGACCGAGCACCCGTTCCACCTCCACGGGCACGCCTTCGAGGTGCTCAGCGTGGGCGGCGTCCCGCCGGCGGCGCGGCGGGTCGAGGACACCCTCAACGTGCGGATCCGCGAGCCCGTACGCCTCCTCCTCCACGCCGACAACCCCGGCGACTGGATGGCCCACTGTCACATCCTGCCCCACGCGGACCAGGGGATGATGACCGTCCTGCGCGTGGGCGACGTGCGCTGAGAGGGGGCGCGGCCGCTCACGCGGCGGGCGATACAGAAACGGTACAGAGCGGCGTGACGAACGCCGGGCGGCGCGGCGTCGGACCCCACATCCACCAGCCCGGAGCGCCGCCATGACCGTCCCGTTTCGCCGCATCCTGCTCACCCTCGCGACCCTGACCCTCGGCGCCGGCGCGGCCCACGCGGGCACCGTCACCGTCCCAGCCGACGGCATCTACGCCGCCCGCGACGCCGCGAACGTGTGCCTCGACGCCGAGGCGAGCGCCCGCTGGAACGGCCAGTGGGTCACCACCGAGTGGGCACGCATGTCGGTCTGCGGCTGCACCGTCGAGACCGCCGACGCCCGCGCCACCTTCGACGTCGAGGCCGGTCCCCTCTGGAACAACGCCCACGCCCAGCAGGTCTGCCCGCAGGTCTGCGGCGCCCCGCGCTGGACCGGCGGCTACACCTTCGTCGACGCCTACGCGGCCAGCACGTGCAGCCTCGACTACCCCGGCCGGATCCGCGGCGCCGTCAAGGTGCTGAACCTCGCGCCCCGCGTCGCCCCGGTCCGCGTCGTCGTCGCCCCTCGTCCCCGGCTCGCGCGCCACAGCCTGTTCCGCCGGCACGCGACGCATCACGCCCGCTGGCGCGGCGTGAAGGCCCAGCCGCGGCCGCGTCGCCGGTAGCTACGACCCCGCCGGAGGTTCCGGTGGGGCCCGGGCGGGCGGAGGGAGGGCGCCGCACACGCTCCCTCCGCCCGTCCGCTGTTGACGCCCCCGCCGGACCGAGGCCAGGCTGACGTGTGGGGCCCGCGCGGGCCGCCCGTGGAGAGCCGATGAGCCCATACGTCGTCCGAGCGCTGCGTGTCCTCGCCTACGGGGCACCGGTGGGGCTCTTCCTCTGGTCCGCCCGAGACCTCCCGAATGGCCCGGGCTTCCTGCGGCTGGCCCTGGTCTTCCTGTGGCTCTACCCGACCGTCGCGATGCACGAGCTCTCGCACGCCGCCGCCGCCCGGCTCCTGGGCTTCCGCGTCTTCGGCGTGCGTCACGGGAGCGGCCTGTTCCTGGGCGCCGTCCGGCTCCTCGGGCTCCGGCACGAGCTCCATCTCTGGCCCATCGCCGGTCTGACGAGGACCGCCACGGACCGGGCCGCCGACCTTCGTCGCCGATACTTCCTGATGGTCGCCGCCGGGCCCGCGAGCCACCTGGTCGTGCTCGGGGGCGCCCTCGCGCTCGGGGGCGGGGCGCTCGTTCGCGAGCTGGCGCACGCCGAGGTGGGCGGCCCGGCGGTCCTGGCGGCGCTCGTGTGGGCGAACCTGATGGCGTTCGTCGCCGCGATGGTGCCCGTGTCGGTCGACTACGGTGGCACCACGGCGGCGAGTGACGGGGGGCGGCTCCTCGGGATCCGCCGGCGGGACGACGCCGAGGCGGCGCGGCAGCGGGAGGCGCTGGCGCTGCTCGACGCCACCGAGCGCTTGCGGGTCGGCGACTTCGACGCCGCGGCGGCGTTCCTCCGGGCGGCCCTGGACGACCCGGAGCTGGCGCGGAGCTGGATGCTCCACAACGCGCTCGCCGTCTCCGAGATGAGCGTCGGCCGGCGGGACGAGGCGGTCGTGCGGCTCGAGGCGCTGCTCGCGCGCGACGAGGTGGCCGCGAGCCGCGTCGCCGTCGGCGCCCTCCGAAACAACCTCGCCTACGCGCGCGTGCTGGCGCCGGACCTCGACCGGAGCACCCTCGACGAGGTCGACCGGCTCTCGGAGGAGAACCTGGGCGCGGTGGGCCTCGGCGCCGCCAAGCACGGGACCCGCGGTGCGGTCCTGGCCCGCCGCGGTGAGCTGGAGAAGGCGCGCTTCTTCCTCCGCCGGGCCTACGGCCAGACCGCCGAGCCCGCCGGGCGCGCCGCCAACGCGGCGTGGCTCGCGCTCGCGCTGCCCGAGGAGGCCGAGCGCTGGCTCGCGCGCGCCCGGGCGCTGTGCCCGAACGCGCCGGAGATCGCGTTGGTCGCGGAGCTCCGCGCGCGGGACGCGGCCCGCGCGGCCCTGGCTACGCCTGGGTGAGGAAGAGGTCGCCGGTGAAGCGCGGGTCGACGTCGTCGGGCTGCACGCCGCCGATGGTCCGGGCGAGCTCGTCGACGGCCTGGCGCGCGAAGGTCTGCACCGCGTCCGGGACCTCGGCCGTGAGCCGCGCGACGACGCCCTCGAGCAGCGGGCTGACCTGACCGTCCTTGGTGAAGGCGGCGCGCGCGAAGGCGCCCAGGTCGTCCTTCGAGAGCGGCTCGAAGCGGAGCTCGTCGACCAGGAGGAGCTGCGCGAGCGCGGTGCGGAGGAGCGTCGCGAGGCGGATCCGGCGGCGCGCGTCGTCCCCGAGCGAGGCGAGCGCCGGCGCGTCGAAGACCCGCGCCGGGGTGAAGCCGAGCTGGTCCTCGAAGAAGCCGAGCACGGTCTCCGCGTCGGCGACCACGAGCTCGGCCCGGCTGAGGTCCGAGAGCTTCGCGAAGGGCTCGTAGTCGACCCGCGCCTGATCCACGAAGCCGCCGTACAGGAGCGGTCGCACCAGGGCGAGGCCGTGCAGGAGCTCGTCGCTCGGGGTGCCGAAGAGGGCGAGCCCGCGCGCGACGCCGGCGCGCCGCTCGAGCCGCCGCGCCCGCTCGCCGAGCTCGAGGACGAGCGAGAGCCCGGCCTGGAACAGCTCGACCGGCCACACCCGCTCGAGGACGCGGGTCGCCGTCTCGACGTGCTCGTCGGAGAGGTAGGCCAGGCCGATGTTGACCGCCGCCGTGGCGTAGCGCGCCGCCGGCGGGAGATCGTCGACGCGGCTCGTGTCGCCGGTCAGCGCCATGAAGACGCGGTTGACCAGGAAGGTGAAGGCCTCGCCGAAGGCCGCGCGCCCGGAGGCGTCGAGCCCGGCGAGGGCCTCGCCCAGGAACGTCGGCGGGGTCACGCCACGGAGCACCAGATCCTCGCTGACCCGGCCCACGTCGACGCCGCCGACCCGCGGGCGCTCGGCGAGCTGCGACCGCACCTCGCTCCGGAGGGCGCGCGGGTCGAGCCGCGCGAACACGGCGTGCGCCTCGCTGGCCGGCTCGAAGCCGAGGTCGCGGATGCGGCCGCTGCGGAACTTGAGCATGTACTCCTCGACCGACGACGGCAGATCGAAGCGCGCCTGCTCGAAGATCAGCCGGGCGCGGTCGATGTCCGCCGCCCACATCAGCTTGAGGATCTGGGGGACGCGGTCGGCGAGCTCGTGATCCTGATGGATCGTGACCCAGTAGAGCCCGTCGGGGGTCTGATAGGCGTGGAGCTCGTCGGGGACGTCGGACGGCTCGAGGTCACGGCCGTGCACGGTGACGTCGTTGATGAAGAGCCACTCGAGGGTCTCTTCGTCCTGGGCGTTCACGAAGCGGAGCGCGGTCTCGGTGCTGACCTCGAGGGCGAGATCGAGCCACTCCGTCCAGCGCGCGACGACCAGCTCGTCCTTCTGCCACGCGTCGAGATCGACGAGCCCGAGGAGCTGCTCGTCGGTGGCGTGCGCCAGGAGCGGGAAGGCGTCCCGCTTGCCGATGTCGTGCATCAGCAGGAAGAGCTCCTCGGTCGCGAGCTCCGCCACGAAGTCGGAGGTGGCGGCGAGCTCGAGCAGATGGTCGAGCTTCTTGAGCCCGCTGGCGCCCCGGAGCTCGGCCGGCAGGTGGCGGCGGCCGGCCAGCGCGGCGAGATCGAGGGGGGCGGTGGGGGAGGGGACGTTCGAGGTTGGGTCCGACATGCCGCGTCTCATACGCACCCGCGTCCGCCCAGGCAAGCGAGACGACCGGTCCGCCGACCGGGCCCGCCGCCGACGAAAAACTCCCCCCGCCCTGGGTGGGGCGGCGCAAAATCAAGACCCGTGCCAAGGGGTTGGCGTACGTGATTTCAGGGGCTTGGGGTGTGTGGATGTCCCGTTTTGGGCCCTCTCCCGAGGTCCAGGGACCCCGCCGGTGGGGTGCGCCGACCCCGGCACCCCCCGGAGGCGGTCCGCGTCGCTCCCCGTCACGCGGCACTTGCGGGAACGCGCCCGAGCGCCTAAAAGACCGGGGTTCCGGGCGTCTCTACAGCGGCGCCATCGCCGAGCAGAGGTGACATGGCGCGATTGAACGCGCTCATCGAACGTTGGGGGATCGCGGCCGTCATGGGTCTCGGCGTGCTCCTCCTGTTCGTCGGCCTGGGGTCGACGGGGCTCTGGGAGCCTTGGGAGATGGATCGCGCCGATCTGGCGCGCGACATCGCCGAGCCGCCCCAGGCCCTCGCCGCGATCGCCGCCACGCCGTCGGACCGCGTCGCCGCCGTGCGCTCCGCCGCCCGGCAGGCCGGCGTGGTGCTGCACGTCTCCGACCTCGACGAGGGCGGGGCTGCACGCGCCGCGAGCGCCGCGGTCCAGGCGACCCTCGACGAGGCGCGGGGCGAGGTCGTTGCGGCCATCGTCCTCGACGGCTCCCTCGTCCTCGACGATCCCGACGACGCCGCGTCGTGGCGCACCGCCGCCGAGAAGGTCAACGCCGCCCTCGGCTACGTGCCGAACGGGCGCGTCATCCTGCTCGAGCGACCCGGGGTCACCCGCGAGGAGCTCCAGAGCCGCCTCGCCGTCGAGCGCGTGCGCGACGTCTGGCGCCGCGCCTCCGATCGCTTCGGGCTCGGCTTCGTCACCGCCGGCGGCGCCGAGGCCGAGCGCCAGCTCGATCAGGCCATCCAGCACCTCGGCGAGGCGACGCCCCCCGATCCCCACCTCGTCATCCTGGCCGCCAACGACGTCGACGGGCTCCGCGAGGCGTTCTCCGACGGCGCCTCGAGCCACGCCGCGATCGTCAGCTTCAAGGACCGCGGCGACACCGTGGCGCTGCCGCCCCTCGAGGCCTGGCTCCGCACCGCGACCTACAAGGCCTTCGGCCCGACCGAGCTCTCGACCCGGCTGCCGTCCGCGATCCTCGGGCTCCTGACCCTCTGGATCCTGATGCTGACGGCCCGCACCCTGTGGAGCTCCCGCGTCGCGGTCTTCGCGGGCCTCGTGCTGGTCACGACCCCCATCTTCTTCGGCCAGGCCCGGAGCGCCGCCGGCGAGCCCTCGGCCATCCTCGCCCTGACCCTCGTCGCGTCCGGGCTCCTGCTCGCCGAGCGCGGCACCTCGCGCCGCGTGATCTGGGCCTACCTGGTCACGGGCTTCCTCGTCGGCTTCCTCTCCAAGGGGCTCTTCGGGCCGGTCCTGTTCACCGTGCTCGCCGCCTCGGTCCCGCTCATCGAGGGCGCCACCCGCCCGTCGCGTTGGCTCCCGGCGCTCGCCTTCGGCGCCGTCACGGGCCTCCTCGCCCTGTGGGTCCTGAACGCGCCCTCCGACGGCTTCGCCGGGCAGTTCCGCTTCACGCTGCCGCTCTTCAGCGATGGCCCGACGGTCCACGCCCGCAACTTCGACCTCGCCCTCCGCGAGATCGGCTTCGGCCTCTACCCGTGGGCGCCCATCGTCGCCATCGCCATCGGCGCGGCCCTCTTCCACGCGGTCAAGAAGCGCGACGCGGCCGTCCTCATCGTCGCCCTGTGGTTCATCGTCCCGACGCTCCTGATGATGGCCACGCTGAAGTCCTACAACCAGCTCATCTGGCCCGCCGTCCCCGCCGCCGCCCTCGCGGTCGCGCTCTTCCTCGAGCAGCTGACCGATCGCGGCGCGAAGAGCTTCTTCGCCGCGATGGCGCTCTTCGTCATGGCGGTCCTCATCTGGCGCGAGACCAAGGGCGCCCCCGACGGGCTCGTCGCCTACCTCACCGTGGACCCGCCCTTCGCCAAGAAGGGCGAGCTCCGCTGGCCCGAGGCCCTCCACCTCGGCAGCGCCGTGCGCTTCCTCACCTTCCTCGCCTTCGCCTTCGTGGCCTTCTACATCGGCCGCATCCTCAGCTTCCTGCGCGAGGCGGCCATCTTCTTCCGGCGCGAGCGCCCCTTCGCCATCGCCCTCGGCGCCCTCCTCTTCGTCGCGCCGCTGTGCTGGCTCGGCGTCGTCGGCGAGGCCCACCGCGTCGCCGCGAACCAGGCCAACCTCGCCGTCATGGGCGAGGGGCAGCTGGCCTTCATCAAGACGATGGCGAGCCTCCGCGAGCCGATGACGCTCCTCGGCATCCTGACCGCCGTCGCCCTCGTGCTCGCCGTCGCGGCCAAGTGGATCTTCCCGAGCGCCGGGCGCTTCATCGGCCGCGTCACGGGCCGCGTCACCGGCACCGTCAAGGGCCAGCGCGCCCTCTACGCCCTCGCCGCCGCGACCTGGACCGCCCTGGCCCTGATCCTCGCGCTCAGCGTCGTCTTCCCGGGCGACTACTGGGGCGACACGCTCCTCGGCCCCGCCACCCTGGCCGGCTACTTCGTCGCCGTCGCCCTCGGCGCGATGGTGTGGCGCGCGACGGGCGGCGATCGCGTGCAGGTCGCGGCCGTCGTCGTCGGCGTCCTCGCGCTCCTCTTCGCGACGCGCCTCATCCGCGACGCCGGCTGGCGCGACGGCTGGGTCATGGCGCTCGTCGCTCTCGGCTGGCTCTTCGCGATGCCCGCCGCACTGGCCCAGCTCCTCGTGCGCCCCGAGCGCTTCGCCCTCGGCGCGGGCATCCTCATCGCGCTCGCGTTCCTCGCCATCGACGTCCCGCTCATCGATCGCTACACCTGGGTCGAGCAGATCCTCTTCACCGGCCAGGACAGCGCCATCCTGAGCCGCCTCGTCATCCCGACCAGCGATCTCTTCGCGAGCCTCCCGGTCTTCGTCGGTGACGCGGCCATCGCCGCGGTCGTGGCGCTGCTCGTCAACCGCCGCTACCACGACGCCCTGGCCAAGCAGGGACGCCTCATCCTGCGGCTCGAGCGCGGGCCCGTGGCTGTGGCCGCCGTCCTCGGCGTGTCGCTCCTCGTCGCAGCGTCGATCATCTTCGGCTTCCAGGCCAAGCTCGCCGCCAACGTCTCCCAGAAGCACGTCATCGATGCCTGGCACCACGCGGCCGGGGACGCGGCCGACAAGCCGCTGCGCCTCTTCAAGCACGGCGCCCTCGGCGCCCAGGGGCGGCGCGACTCGAACTTCTACACCGCCGGCCTCCCCGAGATCCGCGACCGCGAGACCGCCCTCGAGGTCCTCCTCGGCGCCCACGACCAGATCGCCGTCATCGACAGCGCCAACGGCAGCGAGCCGGTCGTCCTCCCCGGCTGGGATCCCGCCAACGACAGCGACCGCGACGGCCGCCGCGACCGCCAGGTCATCCGCGGCTTCGCCACCGCGACGAGCGCGACGACGCTCACCGACGCCACCCAGCGCTGGACCCCGGGCGCCCTGGTCGGGCGCGTGCTCGTCGACAGCGACGGCCGGACCTGGGACATCACCGCCAACGACGCCACCACCGTGACCGCCTCCGGCCGCGGGCCGCTGACCTTCGCGCTGTCGACGCCGTCGCGTCGCTTCTACGCGATCGACACGCCGACGCTTACCGACGGGCGGCCCGTCAACCACCGCGCCACCGCCGACGTCCACGAGCGCCGCGGGATGCTGCTGCCCGCCGACTCGCTGTCCGAGCTGAACTACGCCTACCGCCGCATCTCCGGCGGTCGCCACATCGCCGTCCTCGACGGCACCAGCTACCGCGTCCTGCTCGCGGCGAGCTGGCTCGAGCAGGGCGAGGCGCAGCAGAACCGCATCGCGACCCACACCTACACCCAGGAGTCCTTCGACGCCCTCACCGACAAGCGCGTCGTGCGCGTCTGGGGCATCTTCGAGGACGAGATCCAGGTCGTCGGCTACAAGCTCGACGAGCCCGTCGCCTCCCCCGGCGAGAAGTACACCGTCACGGTCTACTTCAAGGCGCTCAAGCCCATCCGGAAGTCCTACAAGATCTTCATGCACATGGACCAGGCGGGCGGCGGCGGCGAGCGCATCCACGGCGACCACTGGCCGCTCAACCTCATCACCGAGGACGAGGACAACAAGAACTGCATGGGCTGCTTCCGGACCGACCACTGGTTGCCCGGCGACATCGTGGCCGACACCTACGAGCTCGACGTCGGCGCCGTCGCGACCGGCGAGTACACGATCTGGCTCGGCTTCTACCTCCCGGGGCCCGACACGCGCCTCAAGGTCAAGAGCTGGGACAAGGCCCACGCCCGCCACGACGGCCAGAACCGCCTGGGGATCGGCGAGTTCCAGGTCCGCTGACGCGAGATGGGGGTCCTCCTCCTCGTCCTGGTCTTCGCCCTCGGCGCCTCGGTCGGGAGCTTCCTGAACGTGGTGATCTACCGGGTGCCGATCGGCGCGTCGATCGTGCGCCCGGCGAGCCGCTGCCCGAGCTGTGAGACGCCGATCCGGCTGCGGCACAACGTGCCCATCCTCGGCTGGCTCGCCCTCGGCGGCCGCTGCGCGGTGTGCAGGGTCCCGATCTCGGCGCGCTACCCGCTCATCGAGCTCGCGAGCGGCCTCCTCGCGGTGGCCCTCTTCACCGACTTCGCCGGCGGCATCCCGGACGCGGCCAGCCTCGTGCGAGGCCACTTCGCCCTCGACGTCTTCGTCCCCTTCGTCCTGTACTTCGCCTTCGTGGCGGCGCTCGTCGCGGCCACCTTCATCGACCTCGACTGGTTCATCCTCCCGGACAGCCTCACCCTCGGCCCCCTGGTCTTCGGCCCGCTCGCGGCCTACGCCGCCGGCCGCGCGATCGGCATCACCTGGTCCGACGCCCTGGTCGGCGCCGCCCTCGGCGCCTCCATCCTGCTCCTCGTCATCGCGGTCTACGCCATCGTGCTCCGCCGCGAGGGGTTGGGCGGGGGGGACTGGAAGCTCCTCGCGATGATCGGCGGCTGGCTCGGCTGGCAGGCGCTGCCCTTCGTCCTGCTCGCCGGGAGCGTCCAGGGCCTCCTCTTCGCCGCCGTCTTCCGCCGGAGCTTCGCCGTCTCGGAGCTGCCCCCCGACCCGCTCGAGCTCCTCGCCGAGGGCGCCCCCGCGCCGCCGCCGGAGCCCGCCCCGAGCGAGGCCGAGGAGGTCCCGTTCCGCCGCCTCGCCGTGCCCTTCGGCCCGTTCCTCGCCCTCGGCGCCGTCGAGTTCCTGCTCTTCCGCGACGAGATCCGCGACCTCTTCCTCTCCGCCGTGCGAGGCTGGCACTGATGCGCATCCTGACGCTCATCGGCCAGATGGGGGCCGGCAAGTCGACGGTCGCCGAGCTCCTCGCCGAGCGCTGGGCGCGCCACGGCTTCCGGGTCGTCGACCTCGACGACGCCATCGTCGCCCGGGCCGGCCGCCCCATCCCGGAGATCTTCGCGCGCGACGGCGAGGCCGCCTTCCGCGCCCTCGAGCGCGCGGCCCTCACCGCGGTCCTCGCCGAGGATCGGGTGATCCTCGCGACCGGCGGCGGGGCGCCGTGCCAGCCCGGCGCGATGGACGCGATCCTCGCGGCGGGGCCGGCGGTGTGGCTCGACGCGGCCCCCGAG
>SBGO01000108.1 GCA_006226565.1 Deltaproteobacteria bacterium
GGTCGGCGCCTGCCTCGCCTGTCACCAGGCCGGCGAAGCCCTCTGGGGCCGCTTCGCCGACGCCCTGGCGCGCCTCGAGCGCGGCGAGGCCCCGGGCTGCGGCGGCCAGGCACGCAGCTGGATGCGCGCCCCCTGAGCCTCGCCGCGCCGCCGATTCGGCCTCCCCGGAGATCGTTTCCAAACGTCGTGCGTAGGAGCGCTTTGGACCTCGGCCCGGAGCCTCCCATGATCGCGCGCCCCACTCTCTTGGTCTTGACGTCTTCCCTCCTCGCGCTCGGCGGCGTCGGCGTCGCCAGCGCCCATCGCCCCGTCCCGCCCCGCGCCACCGACGTGGACGTCCGCCTCGTGTGCGAGGGCGGCGGCTGCCAGGAGGTCGGCCACTACGGCCAACGCTACGTCGTCGGCGAGTACGGGCACCGCTACACCATCTCGCTGACCAACCGCTCGGGGCGCTGGGTCGAGGCGGTGGTGACGGTCGACGGGCGCAACATCGTCGACGGGCAGCGCGCCTCCTCCCGCAGCCGCGGCTACCTCGTGGCGCCCTACGAGAGCGTGGAGATCGAGGGCTGGCGGGTGAGCACCCGCGAGGTCGCCGCCTTCCGCTTCACCTCGGTCGGCGACTCCTACGCCGGCCGCGTCGGCGACGGCCACCGCGCCGGGACCATCCGCGTGGAGGTCTACCCCGAGCGCCAGCGCCCGACCTGGATCCCGCCCGTCGACCCGTATCCGTACCCCGACGCGCCGTACTGGCGCGACGGGGAGGAGCGCGCGCCCAGCACCGAGGGGGCGGCCCCGCGGAAGGACGGGGCCGGCTCCGCCTACCGTGACGAGGTGCGCCGCCGCCACGACCACGGGCAGCACCTCGGCACGCAGTACGGCGAGTCCCGCTGGCAGCCGGTGGAGGAGCGCGACTTCGAGCGCGCCAGCAGCTCCCCTTCGCAGACGACCACGCTCCACTACGACGACTACCGCGGCCTGGTCGCGCGCGGCGTGCTCCCCGCGCGGCGCTACGAGGACGACCACCACCGCTTCGTCCCGCCGCCCCCGCCGCGCGAGTGGTAGCCCTGACCCTCGGATGAAACGTCGGGTCGTCGAGGCCGCCGGGTGAAACAGTCTGTTGCAACGAAGTGTTTCATGCTGCACGGATCTGTTTCACCCTGGCGGTCGCGCCGCTCATGGTCGTCTACCGCATTGCGGTATTGCGACGATAACTCGTGAGAATCACGTCGTGACGACGCGCTGGCACGCGCCTTGCTCTGCCGGTCACCGACCCCGTGTCTGGGGCGGACGGAATCGGAGGCGGACATGGCGATCAGCCGACGCTCATTCATCAAGATATCCGGCGCGACCTTCGGCGCCGCGGCGGTCGCGGGCGGCATCGGCTCGCGGCTCTTGGCGTCGGGACACGGCGACTACGTCCCGAACCCCGACACCGACGGGGACCAGGTCATCCCCAGCTTCTGCGAGATCTGCTTCTGGAAGTGCGGGATCCTCGCGCACGTCAAGAACGGTCACGTCACCAAGATCGTCGGCAACCCCGACCACCCGCTCTCGCAGGGCCGGCTCTGCCCGCGCGGCACCGGCGGCACGGGCCTGCTCTACGACCCCGATCGCCTCAAGAAGCCGCTCATCCGCAAGGACGTGCGCGGCAAGCAGGTCTTCGAGGAGGTCAGCTGGGAGAAGGCCCTCGACTACATCGCCGAGCGCCTGACCGAGCTCAAGAAGAAGCACGGACCCGAGTCCCTGGCCATCTTCAACCACGGCTACGGCGCCTCCTGGTTCAAGCAGCTCTTCAAGGCCTACGGCACCGACAACTTCGGCGCCCCCTCCTACGCGCAGTGCCGCGGCGCGCGCGAGAAGGCCTTCGAGCTCACCTTCGGCTCGCCCGTCGGCTCCCCCGAGAAGCTCGACATCGAGAACACCCGGGTGCTGACCCTCATCGGCAGCCACCTCGGCGAGAACATGCACAACACCCAGGTGCAGGAGCTCGCCAACGCCATCGGCAAGGGCGCCGAGCTGGTCGTCGTCGACCCGCGCTTCTCCACCGTCGCCGGCAAGGCGCGCTACTGGCTGCCCATCAAGCCGGGCACCGACACGGCGCTGCTCCTCGCCTGGATGCACGTCATCATCGGCGAGCGCCTCTACGACATCGACTACGTCGAGAAGTACGCCATCGGCCTCGACAAGCTCACCGAGCACGTCAAGGACAAGACCCCCGAGTGGGCCGCCGTCGAGACCGGCATCGCCCCCGAGGTCATCGTCGAGACCGCCCGCTTCATCGCCGGCGCCCACCCGAGCTCGCTCATCCACCCCGGGCGCCGCTCCAACTGGCACGGCAACGACACCCAGCGCGGCCGGGCCATCGCGGTCCTCAACGCGCTCCTCGGCACCTGGGGCCGCAAGGGCGGCTTCTTCCTGCCGACCTCCTACGCCGTCCCGAAGGTCGCCGCGGCCAAGGGCATCAGCCACACCTTCCGCGAGCCGCCCGACGTGCCCGAGGGGCAGGTCGTCCCGTTCCTCGGCGAGGCCCTCGCCCACGGGCTCCGCGACGCGTCCCTCCCGGGGGCGAAGGTCGCCTACCCGATCAAGGCCTGGTTCGTCTACGGGACCAACCTCGTCCAGGCGCTGCCGGAGCCCCAGAAGACCATCGAGGCGCTCAAGGCGCTCGACTTCGTCGTCGCCGTGGACGTGCTCCCCGCCGAGATCACCGGCTGGGCCGACGTCGTCCTGCCCGAGGCCACCTACCTCGAGCGCTACGACGACCTCCACGCGCCGCCCTGGAAGGAGGGCTACGTCGCGATCCGCCAGCCGGTCGTGCCGCCGCTCTTCGACTCGAAGCCCGGCGCCTGGATCGCCAGCGAGCTCGGCAAGCGCCTCGGGCTCTCCGACTACCTCCACAACGACGTCGAGGCCTACCTCGACGAGCGCCTGAAGAAGCTCGGCACCAACCTCGCCGAGATGAAGGAGAAGGGGGTCCTGCGCCAGGGCAAGGAGCCGGTCTTCATCGAGGAGGGCGTCGAGCCGACCTTCGCCACGCCGTCGGGCAAGATCGAGCTCTTCTCGCAGCAGATCGCCGACAGCGGCCTCAACCCCCTCCCCGAGTACACGCGGCTCGACGGGGGGCCCGCGGGCCACTTTCGCCTCCTCGTCGGCCGCACGCCGGCGCACACCTTCGGGCGCACGACGAACAACCGGTTCCTGTCTCGGGTGTACGACGAGAACGCCGTCTGGCTGAACGCCGACCGCGCGACCGAGCTCGGCTTCAAGTCCGGTGACCGCGTCATGGTGGTCAACCAGGACGGGGCCACGGCCGGCCCGATCACCGTCCGCGCGACCCAGGGCATCCGCTCCGACTGCGTCTACATGGTGCACGGCTACGGCCACACCGCGAACGGGCTCCAATTCGCCAGCGGCCGCGGCGCCGACGACACCCAGCTCGTCACCAAGGTCGCCATCGACCCGCTCATGGGCGGGACCGGCATCAACGTGAACTTCGTCCGGCTCGAGAGGTTTGAGGCATGAGCGCGACCAAGCGATACAGCATGGTGGTCGACACGCGCCGCTGCGTCGGGTGCTCCGCGTGCGTCCTCGCCTGCATGGCCGAGAACAACGTCCCCGACGGCTACTGCCGCGACTGGATCGTCAAGGAGGTCAAGGGGCGCTTCCCGACCCTGACCCAGGAGATCCGGTCGGAGCGCTGCATGCACTGCACGAACCCGCCCTGCGTCGACGTCTGCCCGACCGGCGCGAGCTTCGTGGGCGAGGGCGGCGCGGTGCTCATCCAGCAGGACGACTGCACGGGCTGCAAGGCGTGCATCGCGTCGTGCCCCTACGACGCCCGCTACGTGCACCCCGAGGGCCACGTCGACAAGTGCACCTTCTGCATGCATCGCGTGAAGCGGGGCGACAACCCGGCCTGCGTCAGCGTCTGCCCGACCCGCGCGCTGACCTTCGGCGACCGCAACGACCCGGGCTCCGAGATCTCGAAGCTCCTGGCCGCGCGCAAGTGGAAGGTCCTCGAGCCCCAGGCCGGCACCGAACCCAACGTCTTCTTCCTCGAGTAGGCGAGGCCCCCCAATGAACCAACAGCTCGTCGAAGTCATCTCCAACCGCGCCAACGCGGGGATCGACCCCCACCTCCACATCTGGGGGTGGGAGATCCCGGCGTACCTCTTCCTCGGCGGCGTCGTGGCAGGGCTCATGATCCTGCTCGCCGGCCTCGAGCTCCGCCACAAGGAGAAGCCGCGCTCGGCCGCCACCGAGTGGATGCCGCTCGTGGCCGTGGCGCTGCTCTCCCTCGGGATGCTCTTCCTGTTCCTCGACCTGGCGAACAAGGAGCACGTCTACCGCTTCTACATGACCTTCCGGCCCACCTCGCCGATGAGCTGGGGCTCGTGGATCCTGCTCCTCGTCTACCCAGCGCTCCTGCTCATGTACGTGAGCGGGCTCTCCGCCGAGCGGCGCGAGTGGCTCCTCTCCATCAAGCCCATCCAGGCGCTGCGCCTCGGCGCCCTCGTCCGCTGGACGATGGCCTTCGGCGACAAGCACCGCAGCAAGATCCTCTGGGTCACCCTCGGCGCCGGCGTCGGCCTGGGCGCCTACACCGGCCTCCTCCTCGGCACGATGGTCGCCCGCCCGCAGTGGAACAGCGCCATCATGGCGCCGCTCTTCCTGACCTCGGGCATCTCGACCGGCGCCGCGGTGATGCTGCTCACCCGCCTCGACAAGCGCGAGTCGGCCACCCTCGTCCGCTGGGACATCGCGGCCATCGCCGTGGAGCTGTCCCTCCTCGTGGTGCTCCTCCTCGGGCTATCGAGCGGCAACGTCTACTCGCAGGAGGCGGCCGCGAGCTTCCTCGGCGGGCCCTACACCGCCTCCTTCTGGTCCCTCGTCGTCATCGCCGGCCTGGTCGTGCCGCTCACCCTCAACGTCCTCGAGGTGCGGCGCCACACCCCCATGACCCTCTACGCCCCGGCGCTGGTGCTCATCGGCGGCCTCGCCCTGCGCGCCATCCTCGTCACCGCGGGCCAGGCCTCGGGCCTGCACTAAGGAGTCGCCATGAACCCCACCCATCACAAGGCCGACTGGAACCCCTACGTGGCGGGCGTCGCGCTCGGCCTCGTCCTGCTCCTGACCTACGCTCTCATGGGCTACGGCCTCGGCGGGTCGGCCGCGGTCACCCGCGTGGCGGTCGCCGGCGCGCACGTCGTCGCCCCGACCGTCATCGAGGAGAACGCCTACCTCGGCACGTACGTGGCCAACGGCGCCAACCCTCTCGATGACTGGATGATCTTCGAGGTCATCGGCGTCCTGCTCGGCGGCGTCCTGGCGGCCTACTCCGCCAAGCGCATCCGGCGGAAGAACCTCTTCAAGGGCCCGACGACGAGCCGCGCCACCCGGATCGCCTTCGCGATCGTCGGCGGCATCCTGATGGGCTTCGCGGCCCGCCTGGCGCGCGGCTGCACGTCGGGTCAGGCCCTCACCGGCGGCTCGGTGATGGCCGTCGGCTCCTGGATCTTCATGATGGCCGTCTTCGTCGGCGGCTACGTGACGGCGCCCTTCGCGCGGAGGCAGTGGCGATGATGCCGTTCTATCAGACGGGCGGGTTCGACTACCCGGTGGCGATGATGTTGGCGACGCTGCTCGGCATGGGCTTCGGCTTCGTGCTCGAGCGGGCCGGGTTCGCCCGGGCGGACGTCCTCGTGGCGCAGTTCCACGGGACCGACATGCGCGTCCTCAAGGTGATGTTCACGGCCATCGCGACGACGGCCGTCGGCATCGCGCTCCTGAGCGGCGTCGGCGTCATGGACGTCTCGAAGCTGGTCATCCCGGGCACCTACCTCGGTCCGCAGATCGTCGGCGGGCTCCTGCTCGGCGCCGGCTTCGTCATCAGCGGCTACTGCCCCGGGACCGCGGTGGTCGCCGCCGGCTCGGGGAACCTCGACGGCCTCTACACCATCGGCGGCGTGATGGTCGGGTCGCTCCTCTTCGGCTTCGCCTACCCCCTCCTCGACGCCTTCTACCAGGCGGACGGCGGGCTCGGGAAGATCACCTTCCCCGACGTCCTGGGCGTCCCCTGGGCCGTCCTGGCGCTGGGCGTGGCGGTGATGGCGATCGGCACCTTCTTCCTCGCCGAGAAGCTCGAGAAGTACTACGCGAAGCGGGCGCAGATCGACCCGCCGAGCGACTCGCCGAAGACCCGTAACCGCACCCTCCTGAGCCTCGGTGCCGTCGCCGCCGCGACGCTCGTGACGATGGCCATCCCCGACCCGCACGTCACGAACCCGCCCTCCCGCGCGCTGGCCTCCCTCGACCCGATCGAGCTGGCCACGCGCATCGCCGACGGCGGCGACGGCATGTACCTCGTCGACCTGCGGCCCGCGGCGGACTGCGCCAAGGGCAGCATCCCCGGCGCGATGTGCCTGCCGGCCGACGACCCCGACGGCGCCTTCCTCGCGAGCCTGCCGCCGACGCGCCAGCTGGTGCTCTTCGGCGCCAAGGACGTCGCCGCGGCGCCGGTCTCGGTCTCGAAGTACGCCGGCGCGGTCCTGAAGGTCGCGGGCGGGCTCGAGGCCTTCCAGGCCGCCGTCATGGAGGAGCCGAAGCCGCCGACCGAGGCGACCCCGGAGTCGATCGCGGCGTTCCGGCTGCGCGCCGCCCTCCACGCCCACTTCACGGGCGCCACGGCCCCGGTGAGCGCCCCCGCGCCGACCATCAAGCCGGTCACGCGCGCGGTCAAGAAGGGCGGCGGCTGCTAGCTCGCCGAGGGCGAGCGTCCCCCCAGGTCTTCGTCTCGGGACGGCCGGGTCACCCACGCGGTGGCTCGGCCGTTTCTCTTGTGTCGGGTAGGCGAGCGCCGCATGGGGCCCGTGGGTCGTATGACCCATGGGCCTTCTGGTACAAGGGTCAGTAGACACGGAATTTCGGGCGTTTGCAGGCGATCCCCGGCCACCACGGCGGATCGCCGCCGCGGTATGGCGATTGCATCGCTCGTGGCCATACGACCCAACAGGAGGCTCCATGGCGCGCGCCGGACATCGCGGCCTGCTCGCGGCGATCGGCGTGGTCGGTCTCCTCGGCGCCTGCGAAGAGGTCGACGACCTCTCGTCCGGCGCTCTGGAGGGCGACACCGCTCCCGACGTCGTCGCCGACGTCGCCGCGCCCGCTGGGTGGCCCTGGCCCGCCGTCCACTACGACGTCCCCGAGTCCACCCACTGGACGGACACCCTCGAGGTGCCGCGCGGGTCCCGCTTCTTCACCGTCGCCGATCGCCGCCTCGGGACCTTCCTGGGCTCCTTCGCCAAGCTCACCGTCCTGACCGGGGATCCCACCCGCCTCTACCTGCAGGACATCGAGGCGTACCCGCTCCACTACGACTTCGCGGTCACGCACCTGCGGCCCTTCGTCGGCATGAGCCGCGCGGCCTTCGACGCCGCGACGCAGTACGACGCCGGCAAGAAGGCGATCCTCGGCGTCCTCTACCTCAGCTTCGAGCCGAACCCGCGCGAGATCGGCGTCGAGCTCGTCGGCCGGGATCCCTACCCGCCGGCGGTCGTCGCCACCGTGCTCGACCTCGTGACCGAGCGCCTCGTCGTCACCGATGGCGGCCCCCCGCCGACCGTCTACTACTTCCCGAGCGTCGAGCAGCGCGACTGGGCCCGTGCCCACCGCGACGACTTCGAGGCCGCCGGCGTCCGCGTCAGCGGGCTCGGCCGCTGGACCGACGGCGACCTCTGCTACGGCGCCCCGTGGCTCGCGCGGACCGAAGCCAGCGGCCACCGCTGGGCGGTCGGCCGGCTCGTCCACCTCGCCGCCGCCGAGGTCGCCGCCGCCTGGGAGCGCGGCGACCTCGGTCCCACCGACGTCCTCCTCTTCGACGAGGCCCCCGACTCGCTGCCCCGCGTGGCCGGCGCCCTGGTCCTCGCCCCGACGAACCCCCACGGCCGCCCGGCGCTCCAGGCCGGGGCCTACGCGATCCCCTTCGCCCACCTCGCCGACCCGGAGGCCGCGCTCGCCCTGGTCGGACACGTCGTCGCCGTCCGCGTGCACGACGCCGTGCGCCGCTACACCGTCGGCGCCTGCGAGGTGGAGCTCCTCGACCTCGAGAAGCGCATCGCCCCCGCGGACCTCGCCGCCCTCGCCACCCTCGCCGCGCCGCCTGCCCTCGGTCGCGCTCCCCGGGGCACCGCCGAGCGCCTCGCGGCGTCGCCGTCCACCCTCACGCCGAGCGACGTCGACCGCTTCGGAGGGGAGGCCGTGCGCTTCGGCTTCCTGCGGGCGACCCTGCCCGAGCAGAGCCCGGGCGGCGCCGTCGCGCTGTCCTTCGGCGCCTGGGACGCGCTCCTCGACCGCCCCGTGGCGCGCGGCGGCACGCTCCGCGACGCGATCCAGGCGCGCCTGGGCCGCCACGCCTGGCCGCCGGGCCCCGAGCTGGCCGGGGACCTCGCCGAGGTCCGCGCGCTCATCCGCGCCACGGCCTTCTCCAACGAGACCCGCCACGCCCTCCTCGACGCGCTCGCGTCCCTCGCCACCTCCCACCCGGTGGCGCTGCGCGCGTCCACGAACGCCGAGGACGGCGCCTCCCTCGACGCGGCCCTCTACTCGCCGGTCGAGGCCTGCGTGCTCGACGATCAGGACGTCGAGGACCTCGGCCCGAGCCGCTGTCTCCCGGCCCACGCCGAGGAGCGCGGGGTCTTCGCGGCGCTCCGCGAGGTCTTCGCCCAGGCCTACCAGCTCGACGCCTATCTCGGCCGTCTCCGCCGCGGCTTCGACGAGGCGACCCTGGGCGTCGGCGCCCTCGTCCGCGCCGCGCCCATCGCCGCCGACGTCAGCGCCTCCGGGCTCGTCACCCTGGCCTCGGGTGGGGTCCCGCTGCTCGTGACCCAGCGCGGCACCGGCGACGTGCTCGACCCGGCGGCGCGGCCGGAGATCGCGAGCCCCGGCTGGGAGTACGGGCCGCCCCTCGTCACCCAGTGGGCGGCCCTCGGCCCGCTCGGCGCCCCGGCGCTCGACTGGACGCACCGCGACTACGCCGCCGTCGCCATCCTCGCGAGCGCGCTCGGCGCCGCCTGGGCCATCGCGCACCCCGACGACCACCTGATGGTCGGCTACGAGCAGGTCGTCGCGGACGAGGTGATCCGCGTGACGCGCTTCGAGACCCTGGCGCCGCGCGAGGTCGCGGCGACGGTCCCGACCTACCTGCTGCCGGAGCCGGCGCGGGACCTCTGCGTCGGCCTCACGGAGGTCGTGTCGGTGAGCGCCCTCCACCGCGCCAAGGGGCGGCTCACGGTCTCGAACGCCGGCGCCTGGCTCGACGCGAAGGGGCTGGCGACGCCCTACCTGCGCGCGCTGGCCCACACCTTCCTCGACGACGGCGCCGAGGTGACCGTCGCCGGCCGGCCGACCGGGCTCCCCGAGTGGGAGCAGACGATCGCGCCGACGACCGGCGCGCTCGTGATGCGCTGGGCTCACGGCGTCGGCCTCTCCCGCCGCGTGTTCGCGCTCTCCCACCGCATCGTGAGCCGCGTGACGCCGAGCGACCTGCCGCTCCTCCGGCTCGAGGACCTCGACCTCGCGCTCACGGTCACCTACGCCACGCCGAGGCGGAACATGCCGTTCGGGGAGGAGACGCTCGAGGACGTCGTGCACCTGATCCCCTGCAGCGCCGAGCCGGCCTCGGAGGTCGCGGTCGAGACCGTCGCCGAGGGCGGCGGGGTCACGGTCGAGGCCGAGGTCTGGCTCGAGCCGGTCATCCCGAGTCGCCTCACCCGCTGGGGCCGGACGACCATCACCGGCCTGACCGCGGCGCCGATCACCCTCGAGGACGCCTGGGCCCGGACCGTCGGCGTCCACAGCTACAACCCGCTGCGCCTCGAGTTCGTCTTCGAGCCCGCCCTCGACCCGTCCGTCCCCGCCGAGACCCGCGCCGAGCTCGCGGCGGCCGGCGTCGTGCAGGTGGTCGTCGCGGCGACGCCGCTGGGCGGCTCGGTCCTCCTCGTCGGGCCCGACGGGGTTGCCCGGACGCCATAGGGGCTCTCGCCAAAGCCCACCGACGCTCGCGCCACGGGAGCCACCGCGCTCGGGACGAGCGCAGGCCCACTGGCCGGCGGACGTCCCGTCCGCTGTGGCGCCGAGCGACGCGACAACCTCCCTTGCCCCGCCGGGCGCCTCAGCGGCGGCGCAGGGTCGCGACCATCGACGCACCGAGGACGAGGGCGGCGGCGGCCAGGAGCCCGCCGGCGACCCGGGCGAGGACCTCGACGCCGGTCCAGGGGGCGAGGGCACCGATCACGACGGCGCCGAGGTGGAGGGCGAAGCTCGTCCGGACGCGGCGGGTGGGCCACAGGTCGCGCATCGTCGGGACGCGCTCGAGGCCGACCCGCGGCGAGAAGCGGTGGAACCACACGAGGAACGGCACGATGCGCGTGAGCATCCCGTGCATCACGAGCCCGGCCCAGCCCCAGATGGCCAGCCAGCCGAAGGCGAGGGCCGGCGCGAGCGCGTCGCTGAAGGCGGCGACCACCGCGGCGGCCAGGACGAGCGGCGCGATCGCCATGCCGGCGTACCAATAGGGCAGGCTGGGGTCGACCCGGCGGCGGCGGCGGCGGCGGATGGAGTGGACGGCGGTCAGCGGGTGGAGCGCCCAGAGGGCGGCGGCCCCCGGCGCGGCGACGGCGAGGACGACCTCGCG
>SBGO01000465.1 GCA_006226565.1 Deltaproteobacteria bacterium
GGGCCCACGGGCGGCGGCGGGACCGGCGTCAGCGTGACCGGCGGCGTCGGCGCCGGCGGCGGCGTGACCGCGGGCGTGGTCACCTTCGGCGTGGGCTTGGCGCGCACCGGGATCGGGTCGCGCGCGCACATCTCGACGGCGACCTTGCGCATGGTGTCGGCGAGGCTCGCGTTGTCGCCCTTGGCCGAGAAGCCGCCCGTCCCGTCGGCGATCTTCTGCATCAGCGCGTAGTCGGTCCACTTGTTCTCGTAGGCGACGGTGAAGAACGCCGCGTTGATCTTCTTCGCGTCGGGCAGGCGCGAGTCGATCCACTGCTTCTGCTGCGCCTTGACGTCGTCGCTCTCGCGCCCGTTCGGGCCGGGCATGCTGATGACGCCGTCGGAGATCATGAGGATGACGCCGCGCCGGTCCTCGTCGACCCGGATGTTGCGGAACGCCTGGTCGACGCCGGCGTAGACGTCGGTCCACGGCTCGTTCATCCGCAGGTCTTCGATGGCCGTGACCAGCGTGTCCCGGTTGTCGGGCGTGTTGAAGATCGGCTGGACCATCACCTCGGCCCCGACGCCGAACTTGATCATCGAGATGCGGTGCTGCGCCCCGAGGCTCTCGAGGAACTCGCGCGCGCCGTCCGCGTAGGCCTTCACCTGCGCGCGGGCGCCGGTGAAGCTCGCGCTGTTGTCGATGAGGAAGATGATGTCGGTGGGCCGGCATCGATCCACCTCCGCGGGCTTCGCGTCCGCGGCGGCGCCACCTTCGGGCTCCGCCGCGACGCTGCTCGCCGGGAAGGCGGCGGAGAGCGCGAGCACGAGCGCAGCAGGCACCAGTTGGGCAGGGAGTCGCATCGAGGTTCTCCTGAGGGATCGTCCGGAGTATCCACGGCCCGGAGGGGGGCCGCAATCCCCGACACGCGCCCGGCTGGCCTCTGGCGCGGCTGTGAGCGTCGTTCACGCGTTCGTGCACGCGATCTCCGGGCTGTTCGCGCGGCGCCCCCGGTCGGCCGGCGGCCGCTCCGGATCGCCTCCATCGCCTCGGGAACGCCGGCGAGATCGCGCTCCGCGACGAAAAGCCCCGGCGCGAGGCCCCCTGCGGGAAGTCGCGGCGTTTCGTGATGGCCCCCGACCGCGCGGGCGTGGACTATAGGCACGGCGACGACATCGACGGACGTGCCCCGGCACGGCGCCGCAGGTGTCCGACCCAGAGCGGCGCCGGTCCGCGCTGCGCGACCCCAGCGGAGAGGCTCCATGCAGGTTCCAGGCAACATGACGACGCCCCGGCTCAAGCTCGACGCCGGCGAGGAGATCCTCGAGACCCGCGAAGGCCTCCGGAAGAAGGGCCTCTTCGGCAACCGCTTCGGCGAGCTGTACGTCACCAACCGCCGCGTGGCCTTCGTCAAGGCGATCATGAAGTCCGGCGTCCTCAGCGCCGCGATGGACGCGAAGGGCGTCCGGCCGATGCTCTCCTTCCCGCTCGCCGACATCCGGAGCGTCGAGCGCGTTCCGCAGAAGAAGCTCGTCCACCTCGTGGTCAGCGACGGCGCCCGGAGCGAGAAGTTCACCCTCGCCCCGGAGGCGGTCGACGGCGTGATCGCCCGCATCAAGGCCGCGCAGGGCTGACCCGCGGGGGACGCTTGCATTGCCCGAGCGCTCGGGCATGCTCCCCCGCAACCTGGCCGGGAGAGCAGTCATGAACGTGCGGATGGTGCTGGTGCTGGCGCTCGTGGGCGCCCTGGGGACGGGGGCCTGCGGCAAGAAGGACGAGACGCCGCCGCCGGAGACCGCCGCGCCCGAGACGACCGCGCCCGAGACCACCGCCCCGCCCGAGGTGGACACGGTCGTGGCCGCCGAGCCCGACACCGCGACCGCTCCGGAGCCCGACACCGCCAAGGCCGTCGAGCCCGACACGGCGACCGCCCCCGAGCCGGACACGGCGACCGCCCCCGAGGCGGACACCGTCGAGGCCGCCGCGCCCACCGAGGTGGACACCGTCGAGGCGGCCGAGCCCGACACGGCGACCGCCCTCGAGGCGGACACCACCGAGGGCGGCGCGAACGTCCCGGACGCCGACGAGGCCGCGGTGGTCGAGCCGCTCATCGAGATCACCGACAGCGCCCTCGCCGAGGTCATCGAGGACCGCATGCCGGTCGCGCGCGCGAGCTCCTTCTCCGGGGTCGGCACCGTGATTCAGGCGTGGATCGAGGCCAAGAGCGAGATCGACACCGAGGTCACGATCACCTGGCGCAAGGAAGACAAGGTCAGCTTCGAGTTCCAGATGCGCGTCGGCAAGAGCCCGCACTGGCGCACCTGGGCGCGCAAGCGCGTGGGCAAGAAGGACGCCGGCCAGTGGTACGCCGACATCCGCGACGCCAACGGCACGCTGCTCGTGTCGATGCCGTTCACGATCGAGGCGGACCCGGAGTGAGCGCGCGGCGCGGGTCGCGCCCACCGCACTGCGATATTGCGTCGCATTAGACGCTGGCCTAGTGTCGGGAGGTTCGGCTCGAACGTCTCCTCCCCGACATGCCCGAGGCCCCCATGCGCGCCGTGCTCGCCGCCCTCTCCATGGTCGCAGCCCTCTCGTCCTGCGCTCCCGAGATCGCCCAGCCGACCGCGTCGCTGTCCCTGACGGTCGCGCCGCTCTCCTACCCCGGGATCACCGACGCGACCTTCGATATTGCGGTGCGAAACGCGTCCAGCCAGGTGGTCTTCCAGAAGAGCCTGACCTCTCGCGGCTACGGCCCTGGGGACGGCTCGCTGAGCTACGTCGGGACCTGCGACGCCTCGGACGGCGAGAACCCCAACACCGTCTCCCTCACGCTGACGGGCCTCTTCACCGGCGCCGGCGGCGCGGTCGAGATCCCCGCTAGCCAGTACCAGAACCCCGGCACCCTCGAGCTCGACGTCGACTGCGTCGAGAACACCGACGTCGCCGTCCAGTTCGACCTCACCATCCTGCGCCAGGCCAACCAGGGCTTCTTCGACATCGCCGTCAGCTTCTCCGACATCTACTGCTCGGCGAAGCTCGACTGCGTCGACCAGGACGGCGCCCCCCTCGCGCTCCTCCACGACGCCGCCGGCGCGCGCGCCCAGACCGTCGTCCTCGGCCTCGCCTGCACCGGCGACATCGCCGCCGGCGGCGAGACCTGGCTCTACCGCGACCCCGTCGTCGTCACCTGCGCCGACGGCACCGCCACCGTCGACCCCGGCGCCGGCCCCGGCAACCTCTCCGAGGGCGCCGGCATCACCTCGACCGGCACGGCCCCGCTGTTCGGCGCCGCGGTGTACTACGGCGAGGAGCTGCTCGGCTTCAACAAGCGCTACTGGAACGTCCTCCTCGGCCTCAAGCCCGACGCGACGGGCTGCGCCGTGACGACCCAGGCGACCGCCTCCCCCGACGCGCTGACCCTGGGCGCGACCCCGGCCGGCACCACCTGGCCCATCATCACCTGGGACGTGGACGTGACCGACGCCGGCGACGCCGTCGTCTGCACCACCCACCCCGTCAACGGCGAGGCCCCGCACGACGGCGTCGCCACCGCCTACACCGGCCTCACCACCCCGGCCAGCTTCGGCGTGGCGTACGGCCCCGGCCTGCCCCCGACCCCGGTCGTCAACCAGATCGTCCTCGCCGGCACCTTCCGCCAGTGGACCGACGGCACCTTCGCCGACTCCTGCGACGCCTACCTCAACCCCGATGGCGTCGAGCACACCTACGCCGGCGACACGGGCGACGGCGTGTACCGGCTCCTGGCCGCCGGCCAGACCTTCGACGCGTGGTGCCACATGGACGAGGCCCTCGGCGAGGGCTGGACCCTGGTCATGAAGTCCGTCGCCGACCGCTGGACCTACGCCGACGCCCTCTGGACCACCGTCGGCACCCTCAACCCCGGCGACTGGAACCTGACCGCCGCCGGCCGCGCCAAGTACCCGGCCTTCGACTACGTGTCCTTCCAGGTCATCCGCAGCACCGACCCCGCCACCTTCACCAGCGGCCTCAGCTACGACTTCGGCGCAGCCCAGGCGAGCGCGCTGTGGCGCTTCCAGCAGCCCGGCTTCCAGATCGCCACCGGCTACATCAGCTACTGGAACACCATCACCCCGGCCGACGGCCAGCAGTGGGGCTGCACGACCTACGGCACCCAGGGCTTCAACATGCTCGACTACACCGGCACGGCGATGCTCCCGGGGGGCTCCTTCTGCGACTGGAACGGCTACGCGCGCTGGGGCCAGCGGATCAACATGAACAATGGCGGCACCGGCAACCACGGCGGCCAGGGCTGGGGCGCCGAGAGCACCATCGGCAACGTCTACGACCTCAGCCAGCTCATGTGGGTCCGCTGAGACGCTTGCTCTGGGGCCCGCGCGCGGCATGATGCGCCGATGCGCATCCACGCCACGCTCATCCTCCTGACCGCGCTCGTCGCCGCCTGCGCCCACCGCGAGGCGGCGACCGTCACGCCCACCGCGCCCGAGACGCCGGTCCGCCTCCTGCCGCTGGCGGGCGGCGCCGCCGACGTCGACGAGGAGATCTCGGGCCTCGCCTGGCACGGCGACGACCTGGTGCTGCTGCCCGAGCGCCTCGGCCTCGAGGAGACCGGGCACCGCCTCGTCCCCGGGCCGCAGCACGTCTGGGTGCTCGACCGGGCGACCGTGACGCGCGCCATCGCCGGCGACCCCACGCCGCTGACCCCGCGCGCGGTCCCGGTGACGCCGGACCTGGCCGCCTGGCGCCCGGGCGAGGTCGACGGCTTCGAGGCGATCACCTTCGACGGCGACACCGCCTGGCTCCTCGTCGAGACCTACCAGAACGACGCCGGCGACAACCCCGGCTGGCTCGTCCGCGGCCACCTCGGCGCCGACGGGCTCACCCTCGACCTCGCGGGCGCGCGCCCCCTCCCGCGCCCGACGGCCCACGCGAACTCCGGCTACGAGACGGTGTTCCGGTGGCGCGACGGCGTCTGCGCGGTCTACGAGCTGAACGCCGCCGCCCTCGTCCCGGCGCCGCGCGCGCGCTGCTTCGACGCCGCGCTGCGCCCCGCCCCCGACCTGCCGGTTCCGCCGCTCCCGTGGCGCGTGACCGACGCCACCGAGCGCGACGACGCCGGTCGCCTCTGGGTCATCAACTACCGCTACCCCGGGAGCCGCGAGATCGCCCCGGAGCCGGCCGACGAGGCCCTCGTGAGGCGCTTCGGTGCCGGCGCGACCCACGCCCGCTTCGCCCAGGTGGAGCGCCTCGTCGCCTGGGACGTGGGCGACGACGGCGCGCGGCTCGCCGATCGCGCGCCGATCCAGCTCCAGCTCCCGGCCGATTGGGGCGACCGGGGCGCGCGCAACTGGGAGGGGATCGTGCGCGCCCCGGGGGGCTTCCTCCTCGTGACCGACGAGCACCCCGGCCCCACCACACTCCTCGCCTTCGTCCCGGCCCCGCGTGCCGACTCCGCCGACCAGGAAAACGCACGACCGCTCACGAACCCGTAACTGTGTTTTTTGACCTCGCGTAAACTCTCCCGTCGGTGGCACGTCGCCGCCCTCCCAAGCAGCACACCTCCAGCAGGAGCAGCTTCGAAATGAACGGGAACATCCTCCGCAACATGCTCGCCGGCCTCGGCCTCGCCTCCCTCGTCTCCGGCTCGGCGTTCGCCGGCACCGCCCCGACCCACACGACCGAGGCACCGCAGGTCCAGATGGGCTGCGGCGGCGACAAGGGCGACCAGGGCGACGAGGGCGACGAGGGCGACGAGGGCGAGAAGAAGGAGAAGAAGGAGAAGAAGGTGGAGGGCGATCGCGACGGCGGCGAGCACAGCTGCGGCGGCGAGAAGGGCTGCGGCGGCGAGAAGGGCTGCGGCCAGTAGGGAGCGGACCCGATGCCTCCTGCCGCTCCGGTCGCGCCCGGCGCGAGCGCGCCCGCGACCGGGGTCGGCGTAGGCCTCCGCAAGCGCCACTTCGACGACATCCTGACCTCCCCGCGCCAGCCCCGCTGGGTCGAGGTCCTGCCCGAGAACCACTTCCGCTTCGGCGGCAAGCCCCGCGCCGTGCTCGACGCCGTCCGCCGCCGGATGCCCATTGTCGCCCACGGCGTCAGCCTCGACATCGGCGGCCCGGACCCGCTGAACCCGCGCTACCTCGACGACCTCGCTCGCTTCTGCGAGCGCTGGCAGCCGCCCTGGTTCACCGACCACCTCTGCTTCAGCGGCGCCTTCGGCGTGCAGTACCAGGACCTCGTCCCGCTGCCGTTCTCCGACGCCGTCGTCGACCACGTCGCCGAGCGCGTCCGCCGCGTCCGCGACTTCATCGGGCTCCCCTTCGGCCTCGAGAACGCCTCCTACTACCTCCAGCTCCCCGGCGGGACGATGGGGGAGGGCGAGCTCCTGCGGCGCGTCCTCGAGGCGGCCGACTGCGGCCTCCTCCTCGACGTCAACAACGTCTACGTCAACGCCATGAACCACGGCTACGACCCGTGGGCCTTCATGACGGCGCTCCCGCTCGAGCGCGTGATGCAGGTGCACCTCGCCGGGCACGAGGTGCTGCCGGACGGGATGCGCTTCGACACCCACGGGGCGCCGGTCCCCGACCCGGTCTGGGAGCTGTACGGGCGCCTCGTCGAGCGCATCGGCGACGTGCCGACCCTCATCGAGTGGGACAACGACGTCCCCGCCTGGGACGTGCTGATGGACGAGGCCGACCGCGCCGCCGCCGTGCGCGACGCGGCCCTGGCCCAGCGCGCCGCCGGAGCTCGTGGAGAGCGCGAGCGCGCTCCGGTCGACATCGTCCGCCGCGACACACCTCCCCTGGTGCCGAGCCAGCAGGCGCAAGATCCGCGCGCGGTCGTCGCGACGGTCGCCCGGGCCATCGACGGGTCGGTCCCGGTGGCCGAGGCCGCCGCGACCCTCGGCCTCGACGCCCACGGGACGCAGCGCCTCGGCTTCTACCGCGACGCCATCCACGGGCACGCGACGCGCATCCTGCACCTCCTCTACGCGGACACGCGCGACGCCCTGGGCGCCGAGCGCTTCCGCGGGCACGTGCAGGCCTACGCCGCCGCCCACCCGATGCGCGACTACGAGTGGAACGCGACCGCGGCCGCCTTCCCGGAGCACCTGGCCGAGCGCGAGGCGCCGGTCTGGGCGGTCGAGCTGGCGGTCCTCGAGCGCGCCTGGTTCCAGACCTACGTGCACCCGGCCGAGATCCCGGGCGACGAGGCGCCGCCGGCGCCCAACCCGACCCTGACCTTCCTGACCTCGACCCACCGCGTCTCCGCGTGGGCCGGCGCGGCCGCGGACGAGCGGCCCGCGACCCCCGAGCCCGGCGAGGAGGCGGTGCTCCTCGTGCGCGATCCGGTGAGCCACCGTGTGCACCGCTACGAGGCGACGCCCCGGCGGCTCCTGGCGCTGAAGATCGTCGCCGAGGGGCTCACGGAGGCCGACCTCGTCGCGATCGGCGCGGCCCCGGAGCTGCGCGCCGAGGTGCTCGCGGAGGCCCGGCGCGAAGCGCTCATCGCGGGGCGGCGCGCCACCTGAGTAGACCGGCACGTTCTTGCTCGACAATCGACGCGGATGCGGAGTAGGCGAGCCGAGACTGGGAGCGTGAGCCTCCCACAGCCACTCAGGAGTCTCCTATGAAGCTCTTCGCCCGCATCACCCTCGCGCTGCTCATCGCGCTCCCCGCCGCCGCCTGCGGCAAGAAGGCCGAGACGCCCGCCGAGCCGACCCCCGCCGCCGACCAGGCCAAGCCCGGCGACGAGGCCAAGCCCGCCGACGAGGCGAAGCCGGCCGACGAGGCCAAGCCCGCCGACGAGGCGCCCGCCGACGAGGCGAAGCCGGCCGACGAGGCGCCCGCCGACGAGGCGAAGCCGGCCGACGAGGCCGAGCCCGCCAACACGACCGCCAAGGTCGGCCTCGACACCGGTGGCGTCGCCATCGGCGGCGAGAAGGTCAAGCTCAACAACATGAAGTTCGGCGGCGCTGGCTTCGACACCGAGTACAACGAGGCCCTCGACTCGTGGACGGTCGAGAAGTACGTCCCGAACGAGGACGAGGGCAACGACCTCGTCGTCCGCGTCTACGTCGACACCTGGAACGAGGACTGGCCGACCGACGCCGCCGCGTTCGCCGAGAAGGTCAAGACCAAGGACTTCCTCGACATGGGCTCCGTCTGGACGGTCGAGAAGAGCGACGCCTTCGAGGGAGGCTGGGTCGTCCTCGGCTCGAGCAACGACGGCGAGGACAACGAGCTCGCCTTCGCCGCCCGCATCGACAAGCTCAACGCCCTCTGCCGCGGCTACGTCAAGACCGACGTCCCCGAGGAGAAGCGCGCCGAGGTGCGTGACGACGCCCTCGCCGGCTGCAAGGGCATGACCCTGCCGTAGCGCCCTCGCGGGTCCCTCGAGAACGGGCTCCACGCGCCGCGTGGGGCCCGTTTTTCTTCGGCCGACCGGCCCCGGCGGCCGCCTTCCGTGTCGCGGCGCCCGCTGCTAGAGTAGGCCGATGCCGAGCCCGCCCCGCTTCGCCGTGGTCGCCGCCGCCCTGAGCGCCGCCTTGACCTTCCTCGCCGTCGGCTGCGGCGAGCCTCGGGGCGCCGACGCGACCCCGCAGGTCACCCCCGCGGCGGACTGCCCGCGCGGTCGCCCCGGCTGCGTGTGCAACGCCGACTGGGGCACCGACACCGCGCGCGAGTGCGACCCCGGCGCGACCTGCTACTTCGGCTACTGCTGGGCCGCGGACGCCCTGCCCAGCGACTCCTACCTCTACACCGACCGCTACGCGGAGGACCCTGTCCTCATCAAGCGCGAGCTGGTCGCCTGGTTCCACGTCCGCCCCGGGGACCACGTCGCCGATCTCGGCGCCGGCCATGGCGGGCTCACCTTCCAGCTGGCCACCCGCGTGGGCCCGACCGGCAAGGTCTACGCGACCGACATCTCGCGCTCGGCCCTCGACACCCTCGAGCGCGAGGCCCGCAACGCCGGCGGGCCCATCGAGACGCGCTTCGCCGAGCACCGCCGCGACGACGCCCTGGGCGGGGTCGCGCCCGGCGAGCTGGCGCTCGTCCTGATGGTCAACTCGGTCCAGTTCCGGACCGGGGAGTTCCCGCGCGAGACCGAGGTCGGCTACCTCGCCGGCATCGCCCGGCGGCTCGCGCCCACCGGCGAGCTCCTCTACCACCAGGACTGGCTCTGGCCCGAGCAGCTCGGCCGAGCCGAGCTCGTCGCCCTGTTCGCCGAGGCGGGGCTGCGCGTGGCCGAGGAGCTCCCCCTCCCCGAGCACATCCCGGCGACGGCGATCGTCCACTACCCCGACGGCTCTCAGCCCGACGTGACCGTGCGGCGCGGGTTCACGCTGGTCTTCCGGCGAGCGGGCGGGTGAGGGGCCGCCGGTAGACTCTGGGGTGCGCCGCGGGCCGTGTGCTACATTGCGCGCGTCTGGTAAGGAGCTCTCGTGAGCGGGCACGACGAAACGACCGACGCCATCTCGGCGACCGACCCCTGGGCGGCCGTCGCGGCGTCCTTCGCGGCGCTCGGCCGGGTCGTCCTGCTCATCGACCCCGAGTACCGCGTGGCGCGCGCCAGCGGCCAGCTCGACGAGCTCGTGTGCCCGGGCACGGCCAAGCGCATCATCGGCAAGCCCATCTCGGCGCTGCTCGGGAGCCGCCTCTTCCAGGTCGGCGACGAGGTCCACCGCGCGCTCTCCTCGGGGAGCCGCGTGGAAGGCCGCCGCGCCTTCATCAAGTGCCCGCAGACCGGCGCGCAGCTGGTCAGCGTGTCGATCGCGCCGCTCCCCATCACCGTCGCCAAGCCGCTGCATCCGAAGGCCCGCTTCATGGTCATCGTGCGCGCCGCCGACGAGACGGGGGACCCCGCCGTCACCGCGCCGACCCACGGCCTGATGGCGCGGTCGCCGTCGATGCTGCGGATCGTCAGCCTCATCGAGGCGCTCAGCGAGAGCGAGGCGAACGTCCTGATCACCGGCGAGACGGGGACCGGCAAGGGCGCCATCGCCGCCGCCATCCACGCCCACTCGCCGCGGAGCGACGGCCCCTTCGTCACCGTCGACGCCGGCGCGATCCCGAGCGAGCTCCTCGAGAGCGAGCTCTTCGGCCACGTCCGTGGCGCCTTCACCGGCGCGCACAAGGACCGCGTCGGGCAGATCGAGCTGGCGCGGGGCGGCACGCTCTTCCTCGACGAGATCGGCGACATGCCGATGCCGATCCAGAGCAAGCTCCTGCGCCTCGTCGAGGAGCGCGAGTTCCGGCGCCTCGGCGAGAGCGTCACGCGCCCGATGGACGCCCGCATCATCGCGGCGACCCACGTCGACCTGCCGGCCGCCATCGCCGCCGGGCGCTTCCGCGAGGACCTCTACTACCGGCTCTGCGTGGTGCCGGTCGAGCTGCCGCCGCTGCGCGACCGCCACGGCGAGATCGAGCCCCTCTCGCGCTACCTCCTCAACCGCATCGGCGCCAGCGCCGGCCGCGCGCTCATCCTCGGGGCCGACGCCATCGACGTCCTCACGCGCTACCCGTGGCCCGGCAACGTGCGGCAGCTCGAGAACGCGCTCGAGTACGCCGTCGCCATGTGCCGCGGCCAGACCATCCACGCCGAGGACCTGCCGGTGGAGCTGCGGAGCCCCACCCGCACGGCGCCGCCGTCGCCCGGCCCCGGCGCGCCCGTCCAGGCGTCGCCCGCGCGGCTCCCGGTGTGGGGC
>SBGO01000386.1 GCA_006226565.1 Deltaproteobacteria bacterium
GGCGCCCGAGCACGGCGCCCTCGCCGGCCTCCGGCCCGGGGCCCTCGCGATCGAGAGCAGCACCCTCACCCCGGACCGCGTCGTGGCCCTGGGCGCGGCGGTCCGAGCCCGCGGGGCGCGCTTCATGGACGCCCCGGTCGTCGGCTCCCGTCCGCAGGCGGAGGCGGGCGTGCTGGTCTTCCTGGCCGGGGGCGAGGCGGCCGACGTCGACGGGGTGCGGGAGCTGCTCCTGACCATGGGCGGCGCGGTCCACCACGTCGGCGCGACGCCGGCGGGCGCGGTGACGAAGCTCATCGTCAACACCCTCCTCGGGAGCCAGGTCGCGCTCTTCGCCGAGCTGCTGGGCTTCGCGGAGAAGGCCGGGCTGGATCCGGGCAAGACCCTCGACGTGGTCGGCAGCCTCGCCGTCACGAGCCCGATCGCCAAGCTGAACGCGGGCCTGATGGTCGCCAAGGACCACGCCCCGCGCTTCACCGTCGACCTCATCGCCAAGGACCTGCGCTACGCCGTCGCGGCGGCCGCCCGCGTCGACGCGGAGCTGCCGACGGCCGTGCGCGTCGCGTCCCTCTACGCCGAGGCGAGCGCCGCCGGCGAGGGCGACGCCAACTTCACGGCGATCGCCCGCCGATTCGCCCCGGACGGCGCCGCGCGCTGATCCCGTCGCGGCCGTCGTTTCACGTGGGCGCCGCGCGCCTTCGTGGAGCGACGGGCCCGGCGTCCGCCGAGACGTCGCGCAGCTAGCGCCGATGCCGATCAGATACGCCACAAAGCGCTGAACCGGCGCATCTTCTTACCACGGAGCGCCCGGAGCTCACGGAGGGGGGAGTGGGTCGCGCTCCGAGCTCCGGCTCGAGCGGACACACATCCTCAGTGGCCTCCGTGGCCTCCGTGGTGGATAGATGTGTTCGATCTCAGAGGGTTGTCCCTAGGTGACCGGTATCGCGGCTAGCGCTCCGGGGCCGGTGCGGCCTCAGAGGTCGCGACCCAGCGGGTGACGCACTGCAGCTCGGCGGGCGCGAGGGTGCCGCTGGGCGGCATCGGATCCCCGCAGCCGGCGAGGGTCCCGAGGAGCTTGGGCACGAGCAGGCCCGCCTCGGGGCGGCCGGGGACGACGACGGCCAGCTCGCGGCAGCCGGCGTGCACCGAGGTACGCCCCGCGAGGCGACCGAGGAGCCCGGGCGTCTCGAGGTCGAGGCCGGCGTCGGGGCGGTCGGCGCCGTGGCAGGACGTGCAGTGGCGCGCGAACACGGCCCGAACGCCCGCCTCGCTGGTGCAGGCGTCCGGGGTGTCACGGTCGCCCGACCCGGCGGCGGTGGGGCTCGCGTACAGGCCCGGCGGGACCGGATCGTCGTAGTCGCAGCCCGGGGCCGCGGCCGTGGCGGCGAGGAGCGCCGCGCTGACGAGGGCGCGCCAGCCGCTCACGGGGCGACGAAGAGACAGCGGGTGACGGGGAAGGCGAGGTCGCGCTGCGCGTGGAGGTAGTAGGTGGTGCCGGAGACCAGGGGCTCGGGGGCGCCGCCGTCCACGGGGAAGCGCTGGTAGGCGCCGCTCGGGACCTCGCCATAGGCCAGCCCGCAGGTCATCGACGGCTCGGTGGGGTCCGCCGCGATGGCCCAGAGCGTCCCCTCGGGGAGATCGAAGTTGGGCTGGACGCCGGGGGAGGGGGAGCCGGCCCGGAGCACGCTCAGGTAGCGCGCGCTGGCGCCCGACCACGTCAGGCGGCCCTCCGCGTCGACGCCCACGCCCTCGGGACAGGCCTCGGGCTCGTGCTCGACCAGCTCCCGGAAGAACGGGGCGAAGGGCGGCAGCGCGGCCGCCTCGGCCTCGGTCAGCCCGCGGCGGGCGAGCTCGGCGCGGCCGAAGGCCTCGAGGCGCGCCACGTCGGTCGTCGGGAGGCCCGTCGCGCTGCGGTCGAAGCCGTTGTTCTCGCCCGGCGCGTAGTAGCCGAAGAAGCGCGAGTCGGTGAGGCCGACGAACATGGCGAGCGCCTCGTCGCTGACGGTGTCGATCCACAGTGGGCCGGCCGCGATGTCCCAGACGGCGGCCCCGTCGGGCGCGGCCCCGCCGTCGTGGCAGCAGGTGCACGCCGAGGCGCGGACCTGCTCGGTGAGCCAGCCGAGCTCGGCCATGTAGGCGTCGTCGTCGAGGCGGGCATCCTCGGGGTCGGGCGTCACCGTGGGAGGCGCGCCGTAGTAGGGCCGCTGGCGGCGGACGACGTCGCAGTCCGCGTAGTCGGGGAAGTAGCGGCCGGGCTCGGTCGACGCGGAGATCATGGTCATCGTGCAGACCTGGCCGTCGCTCGCCCCGGGCGCCTCTCCGGCGAGGGGCGCGCGGCAGTCGAGGTACGGCGGCACGAAGGTCGAGGCCGTCGCGGGCAGCGGCGCCTCGCAGGCGAGCTCGGTGACGCAGGCGTCGCCGGCGGCGAAGGTCCCGCCGCCGAAGGTCTCGCAGCCGAGCCTGGCGCTGTCGCAGGCGCCGCCGTCGCCGGTGCTCACGATGACGTAGCCGGACTCGGCGAGGTCCCCGACGGTGCAGCGGCCGATCTCGTTCGACATCACGCACGGGCCGTCGGTGTAGGTGCCGGGGCTCCCGAAGAAGACCTCGGCGCAGTCGGCCTCGGCGGTGGCGACGTCCCAGGTCCCCGCGTACTCGCGGCACTCCGGGGTCCCGGCGAACGGGTTCTCGTAGGTGCAGCTCGCGACGAAGCCCGCGGGTGCGGTCGTGTCCTCCGCCGCGTCCGGCGTGATCGCGTCAGGCGATTCCACGGTGTCGGCGGCGCCGACGGGCCCATCGGCGTCACAGGCGGCGACGGCGACGAGGGCGACGAAGAAGGGAAGACGAAGCGCAGAGCGGAACGAGAGCATGGGGCCTCCAACGATTCGCTCCATGGGTACACGAGATTTGGGGTGTGTGAATAGCAAAAATCTCTGCAAAACATGTTCAGAGGTTCGAAACGAGGAGAAACGGGCGCGACCTGGACCGCGCACACCCGCGCCCCAGCACGCAAACGCCCCCCGAACGCGCCGACGGTCCACCGTCGTGCCGAAGGCCGACGCGCGGTCCTTTGACTACGTCACTGCCGTAGGGGCGCCGATCTCGGCGACCCGGCACGGCTCAGGGCGTGAGGTCCCAGGTCGTGATCGGCCCGCCGACGAAGCCGAGCCGGTAGATCAAGCCATCGGGGCCGTACTGGATGACGCCGCGGCCGCTCGGGGCCGGGGGGACGCCCGGCGGGAGGGCCGCCGGCGTGCCGTCCTCCAGGAAGCGGAACACCTTGGGGCTCCCGGCGCCGAGCTCGACGTAGATGTCACCGTTCGAGCGGTCCTGGGTGATGCTGAAGACGTAGGCCCCGAAGGTCTGGACGAGGCTCGCCTGGCGCGTCACCGGGTCGTAGCGCCAGAGCTTGCCCTGGGTGCCGTTGACGTAGGTGCCGACGAGGACGGAGCCGTCCCGGGCCGAGGCGAGGCCGATGGTCTGCTCGGGGGCGAAGTCGTAGGCGAGGCGCCACTTCGGCTCGACCCCCGGCGACGGGAGCGTGAACTCGACCAGTCGGCCCAGGGTGTGGTCGGCGCAGCAGTTCGTGGCGGACGGTGTGCACCAGGCGTTCGGGTTCGTGGCGTCGCAGGCCGTGCAGCCAGCGGCGGTCGTGCACATGTTCGAGCGGAAGTTGCCGACGTAGTAGCGGTTGCCGGGCCCAGCGGCGAGGCCGGTCGGGGTGACGATGCTCGAGACCGAGGTCGCGAGGGCGCCCGTCTTGATGAACGCCTGGTCGAGGAAGCCGGGGCAGTTGGTCTGGCCGGCGCAGCCGCAGGTGGGGTCGTCGGTCGTGTTGCAGGTGTAGAGCAGCGTCAGGCCGTTCGACGCCGTGCACCCGCAGGTGGGGCAGCACGAGTAGGTCACCACCACGCGCCGGTTCGCGGGATCGGTGTCGACCAGGGCGAACATCATGTTCTGATTGGCGTTTCCGTACCAGGTCGAGACCACGCCGTCCGGGGTGATCTGCTTGGTGAAGTCGGGCCCGCTGATGAGGGTCGTGAGGTAGGTGTTGCAGTCGTAGTCGAAGTCGATGTCCGCCATGGCCGACGTGTTCGCGTTGGCCGTCGCGAGGTCCGGCGTGCAGGTCAGGCAGGTGCCGCTCACGTCGCAGCTCACGGCGCAGACGTCGTCCTCGTCGACGAGCCCGTCGCAGTCGTTGTCGTAGCCGTCGCAGCTGACCTCGACCGCCTCGTAGCCGGGGCCGTCACAGATCCAGCTGCCGTTGACGCAGGTGGGCGGCTGGAGCGCGCAGACGCCGAGGCACAGGTCGGTCGGCGCGGGGTCGCCGGCCTGGCAGCCGGTGCGCGTGGGCGCGAGCGACGGCGCGACCGGCGCGAAGCCCACGTCGAGCTGCTCGCCCGGGGGCGTCGTGACGTAGGCGGTCGCGACCCGGTCGCCGGGGGTCCCCGCCGGGTCGTCGAGGGCCATCTGGCCGCAGTCGTAGGCGTCGCCCGCGGCGTTCACGAGCGGCACCTCGTAGCGGATGACGGGGTAGGTGCCCGTCGGCGTCTGGCCGAGGGGCAGCTCACCGTCGTGCGCGGTCGCGGTCGTCGTCAGCGTGCAGGCCTCGGTCGTCTGGCTGAAGTCGACGGCCAGCGCGATGTTCACGTAGCGCTTCGAGAGCGAGCCCTGGGCGCCGGTGAGGGCCTCGAGCCCGCGGAAGATCATCGCCTGGAAGAGCGGCGCCGGCGCCGGCGAGGCCCCCGAGTAGAGGTTGCCGGGGCCCCCGTCGGCCGGGAGGGTGACGGTGGTCGCGCCACAGGTGATCTCGAGGTCGTTCAGGTAGAGCCAGGTCTCCTGGCCGGGGCCGGCGGTGCAGGCGAGGCCGAGGATCGCCGTCGGCACGCGCTCGCCGTCGGGACCGTGGACGAGCCGGACCGGGGCGCCGGGGGCGTCGCAGTCGAACTTCGCCGAGCAGAAGATGTCGGCGAAGCTGACCGCCACGTCGAAGAAGCCCTGGGTCGCCCGGCGCGCCACGGTGATGTCGAAGTCGACGGGGACGTCGGCGTCCGCGCGGCAGGTGAAGGTGCGGGTGATGGGGCCGGCGGCGCTCGGGTTCTGCCACGCGTCGGCGGCGAGCGTCCCGCTGGCGTCCTCGAGGGACGCGATGCTCAGGGCGACGGTGTTCGGCTGCACGTCGGCCGCGGCGTCGCAGGGGCCGACATAGGAGAGGCTGGTGCCGTTGCCGTGTTCGCTGGCGCGGAGCCCCGTGCGGGACCAGACGACGTCCCCGCCGCCGTTGGTGACCGTGAGGTCGTAGCTGACGTCGACGAGGCCCGGGAGATCGAGGGGCGCCACCGCGATGGCGACGCGGGCGCCGGGCACCTCGGGGGCCGCGGCCTTCTCACCGCAGGCCGCCAGCAGCGTCACCGCGACGGCGGCGAGCAGCGTGGGGAGGCGCGAGGGGGCGCGGCGAGCGTCCGGGGTGGGGGGATGTTGCATTGCGGTGGCTCTGGCTCGGCTCCGGAGCGGCGGGACCGCCGTGTCGGGAACGCTACCATGGAGACAGCGGATTCTCTACGCTTTGGTCCGGGCGTGGGCGTGGCCCCGGATCGGCCCGCGCGCCCCCCTGTTGCGGTGCAGAGGGGTCAGGGCGCGGCGGGGCAGGGGGTGGCGCCGGCCTCCTGCATCAGCTGGTCGAGGAGCTGGCGGTCGTCGAAGCGGAGCTCCGCCTCGCGCTGCTTGCTGACGCAGAGCTCGGGCGCGGCGCTGTCGTAGTCGCCGAGGGTGACGTAGGCCTCGCCGAGGCGGAGGTGGTTCTCGGTGTCCTCGGGGTACTGCGCGATGAGCTCCTCGAGCATCTCGAGGCCGAGCTCGCTGTCGCCGTTGCGGACCATGTTCGCGGGCGCCATGACGTAGAGGGTCGCCAGCATCCGCCGCGCGGCGCCGCGCCGGAAGGCCGGGTCGAGTTGGTTCGACAGGCGGCCGTAGTGCTCGACCTCCTTGACCAGCGCACCGGCGTTGAGCCCGCGCAGCTGGGCGATGCGGCCGGCCGCGGCGGCGCGCGCGAAGGCGTCGGCCGCGGTCTGGGGCGTCGGGCGGTGCGAGAGCTCGAAGTAGGCCCACTCGCGGTCGGCGGTCGACTCGCGGCCGGCGGCGATGAGGTCCTCGAGGGTGTCGAGGACGTCGATCGACGCCGCGTGCGACGTGCGCAGCAGCGCAGGCGAGACCTTGGTCTCCGGCGGCCGGGTCGTCCCGTAGATGCACCCGCTCAGCGCGGCCAGCGCGAGCAGGGGGACGAGCGTTCTCAGGACACCGCGGGCGCTCACGGGTGGGCGTCGTCTCCGTGGTAGCGCCGGACGAGGGGCGCGTAGTCGGCGTCGGTGGCCGTGCCGAGGCGCTCGATGCCGATGTTGGAGCACATCTGGGCGTCCGCCTTGCACGTGTCGGGGAGCGCCTTGGTGAAGGCCCCCACGAGGTCCTTCGCGGCGCTCGGGAAGGCGACGATGGGGATCCCGGGGAGGGCCTCGGAGGACCACACGACCTTCAGGGCGTCGCCGCCCTCGATGCTCGCCATGCTGTCCCGCTGGGCGTCGTCGATGAGCGCGCAGCGCGCCTTGTCCCGGAGGACCTCCTTGAGGGTCTGGACCGGGCGGCGTGTGGCGACGAGCTCGAAGTCGGCCAGGCGGAAGGCGCCGGCGAAGACGACGTGGTCGACGAAGCGCGGGTCGCCGGCGTGGTTGGTGGCGAGCTTCTGGCCGCGGCAGGCGGCGACGTCGCCGTCCTTCGCTACGATGAAGTACTGGCGGCCGCCGGCCTGCTTCGCCTCGGCGACGCCGACCACGGCGAGCTTGTGCGCGTCGACGAGGGCGAGGTAAGCGCCGAGGGAGAAGAGGCCGAACGCCGGCTTGTCCGAGCCGATGTACTCGAGGGCGCGGTCGCGGCTGTTGGTGTAGAGGCTCGTCGCGCCGGGCCAGCCGCAGCGCGTGGCGAAGCCGGACACGAGGTCGTCGACGTAGCCCTGGGCGCGCGCGCCGCCGCCGATGCCGCCTTCGAGCAGGACGACGAACTTGACCGGCTCGTCCGCGCGGGCGTCGGCCTGGCCGGTCATCAGGCCGGCGAGGAGCGTGAGCGTGAGCGAGAGGGCGATCGAGAGCTGCTTCATCCGTCTGACCGTCGCGAGGGCCCGTCGAGTCGATTCACGAGCCGTGTTGGTGCCTTAGCCGATAGCCGGCGGAGTGTCCAGACGCCCGTCGTCGGGCCGGGATTCACCCGGCCCCCCGCGACGCGGCGACGCGATCATACGATGGCGAGCGCCTTGTTGATGAAGACCAGGCCCGCGATGAAGAGGAGCGCGAGCATGCCGTTGCGGAAGGTGGCCTGGTTGATGCGGCTGTAGACGCGGCCGCCGAGCCAGACGCCGAGCGCGATGACGGGGACGAGCATCGCGATGAGCTGCAGGATCTCGGTGGTCATGCGGCCCGCCGTCACGTGGCCGCCGATGGCGATGATGCTGGTCAGCGCGAAGAGGACCTGGAGGGTCGAGGTGACGCCGTCCTTGTCCCAGTTCTTGAGGGTCGCGTAGACGATGAGCGGCGGCCCGCCGGTGTTGAAGGCGCCGCCGAGGACGCCGCTGGCGAGCCCGGCCACGTAGCCCCAGCGGTCGTGGATGGCGCGCTGGCCGACCTTCAGCGACACGAAGTAGGACCACAGGCAGTACAGGACGAGGAAGACGCCGAGGGTGAGCCGGATGTAGCGGGGCTCGACCTCGGTGAGGAAGACGAGCCCGAGCGGGACCCCGGCCACCACGCCGACCAGCGGCGGGGCGAGGCGGCGCCACGACAGGTACGCGCGCTCGCGCCAGGCGATCAGCCCGGCGACCAGCAGCGAGTAGACCGCCACCATCGGGATCGCCACGAGCTCGTCGATGACCAGCGGGAGGAAGCCCATGGCCACCATCCCGAAGCCGAAGCCGATGGCGCCCTGGGTGAAGGCGGCGAAGAGGACGATTGCGGCGACGCCGAGCTCTGTCACGGGAGGCTCCGGCCCGGGGGGACTGTGCGAGAAGTGAGCTGGATTCGCGGTCGTACCATCACGTCGACGCGAACGCATCTCCAATGTCCGCGGCGCTTGATCTCCCCCCACGGTCGCCCGATATGCTCCTCGGCGTGACCCCCACCCACCTCCGATCCCTCCTGCGGCTCGCGCTCGCGCTCGCCGTCCCGCTCAGCGCCTGCGCGGACGCCGGCCCGGGCGCGCCCGGCGACGACACCCGCGAGGACGACGTCGCCGACGCCATCGACCTCGACACGCGCGAGGTCGACGCGAGCGGTGACACGGTCGATCCCACCGCGCCCCGGTGGCACGTCGCGCTCGAGGACCTCGGCGCGGCGCTGCTGTCCGTCAGCGGCGAAGGCCCCGACGACCTCTGGCTGACCGGAGCCGACAAGGGGGACGGGCCGCTCGTCGTGCGCGGCCACGGCGGGACCTGGACGCGGATCGATCTGCGCGCCGCCGACCCCGAGGGCGGCCACCTCTGGTGGTCCGCCGCCCCTGACGCCGCCGGCCGCTACTTCGTGGGCGAGGGCGGGCGCGTGCTGCGCTGGGACGCCGGGACCGGCGCGGTGGCGCGCGTGCCGGTCGACACGGACGCCACGCTTTACGGCGTGTGGGGGGCGAGCCAGGACGAGATCTGGGCGGTCGGCGGCTACGTCCACCCGCGGAGCGGGCCGCCGACGGTCGTCCGCGTGCGCAACGGCGAGGGGCGGGCGGTGGTCGATCTGCCCGCCGGGCTCGGCGCCGAGACGACGCTCTTCAAGGTGTGGGGCAGCGCCGCGGACGACGTCTGGGTGGTCGGCGAGGCCGGCACGGTGCTGCACTGGGACGGGGGCGGCTGGACCCTCGACGCGCTGCCGGGGGCGCCGCGCCTCGTGACGGTCCACGGCGCCAGCGCGAGCGACATGGTCGCCGTGGGGGGCGCGTCGCAGGCGCTCATCTTCGAGCGCTCCGACGGCGCGTGGCGCGACGCCTCGCCGGGGCCGTACTCGCTCCTCAACGGCGTCTACGTAGCCCCGGACGGCGCGGCGATCGCCGTCGGCGTGCTCGGGCAGACCTTCCATCGGCGCGACGGCGTCTGGACCTCGGACGCGGACCTGCCGCTCTACCGCGACTGGCACGCGGCGTGGATCGACCCGCGCGGCGACGCCTGGGTCGTCGGGGGGCGCCTCCTGAGCGCCAGCACCTTCGACTCCGGGACCGTCCTGCGCTTCGGCCCGGACCGCGACGATCTCCCGAGCGGCGACGTCGTGCCCTTCGAGGTGGACGTGGTCGAGCCCGACGCGGACGTGGTCGAGCCCGACGCGGACGTGGTCGAGGACACGGCCGTCCCCGAGGACACCGTCGCCGTCGAGGTCGTCGAGGACATCGGCCCCGTCGACACCGTCGCCGAGGACACCGCGGCCGACGACGCGGCGCCGGACGCCGACACGGCGGCGCCCGAGCCCGACCTCTCCCTCGGCCGCATCGCGGGCGTGACCGACTTCACCGCGTTCACGCCCGGGGAGGCGGTCGAGATCGTCCAGGGCCCCCAGGGCGGGATCCACGTCGAGATCGGCGTGCGCTTCCCCTGGCCCGGGGTCACCGCGCCGAGCGCCGGCCTCGGCGCGTGCGACGAGGCCACCGAGGTCGAGCAGGCGGTCGCCAGCTGCGGTCAGTGCCCGTGCACCGCGGTCACCGCCATCGCCGCGCGGAGCTTCGTCGACGGCGCCGAGGTGGGCGCCTACGTGACGACCGGCTACCCCGTGTCCCTCCTCGCGCCGGGCGTCTACCAGACCTACGCGATCCCGGTGATCTTCTACACCGTGGACGCCGCGCCCTTCGTCGGGAAGACCGTCGAGATTCGGGTCGACGTGACCCTTCCCGACGGCGAGGCGCGTCAGACGGCGGCCACGCTGACGCTGCGCGACGACTTCTGACGCGCGCGACACCGCGGGCTGCGAGGCGGAAAATGTGAAGTGATGGGGTCTGACCCCTCGACTTCACATTTTTCACTCGGCCGCGCGGAAACAGAAAGTGTGAAGTAATGGGGTCTGACCCCTCGACTTCACATTTTTGCGAGGGCGGCGCGCAGGCGTTCGAGGAGCGCGACGAGGCCGGGCTCGCTGCGCAGCGCGTCGAGGGGCGGGCCGTGGGTCGGGTCGGCGAGCGGCGCCTCGTCACGCTCCGCGCGGGCCCAGGCGGCGCCGAGCCCCTCGAGTCCGGCGCGGTCGGCGAGAACCGGCCCCAGGATCGGCGCGAGCGCGCGGTGGTCGGCGACGATGCGCTCCCAGAACCGCGCCTCCATCGTCGCCCGCTCGACCCCATCGCGCGCCGTGGCCCAGGCGTTCCAGCGGGTCAGGAAGGCGCGGTGGACCGAGCGCTCGACGATAGCGCGCAGATGGAGGAGGCGCGTCGTGGGGAGGTCGGTCCGCTCGGGCGCCCACGCGTCGGGCGGGCAGATGGCCTCAGGCGTGTCGACCGCGATCCCTGCGGGGCCGAGCTCGGTCGGGAAGGTCCGGCACCGCATGGGCCGCGCCGCGTAGATGCGGCAGCGACGCACCCCCGGCGCCACGTCGTCGAGCTGCAGCCAGGGCGCGGCCGCCCACGATGAAGCCGACCGCCGTCCCGCCGTAGA
>SBGO01000123.1 GCA_006226565.1 Deltaproteobacteria bacterium
GCAAGCGCCTCGTGGGCGAGGCGCACGGCGTGGCCTCGGCCGACGCCGCGTGCCCGACGGTGGCGCGGGTCGCGACCGACGCCGGCAAGCACCGGCACAGCTTCGAGTTCCTGGCCGACGGCCCGGTCGTCAAGGTCGACGGGGGCACGGTCGGCGGCGGCGCGCCGCGCGCCAGGGTCGTCGGTGACCGCGCCGTGCGCTTCACGCTGCCCGCGCTCGGTGGAGACGCCGCCTTCATGGTCGGCGACTGCCGCGGCGCCCCGGCGATGCCGCTGATGGTGGTCGCGATGGAGCGCCACGGGGGCCTCCGCTGGTCGCCCGCGAGCGGGCCGACGGTCGTCGGCGTGGGCGCCTTCGTCGATGGGAAGCTCGCGGGCGACGAGGCGCGCTTTCAGCCCGGCGCCACCATCGCGCTCATCGGCGGCGACCTCGGCGGGATCACGGCCGTCGACGTCGGCGGCGTCCAGGTCACGCCGAGCGAGGCGACGACCTGGCGCGTCGTCTTCACCGCGCCGGCCGACGGCGGCGACAGCGACGTCGTGGTGCCGAGGGTGGGGGACGCGGCGCTCGGCGCGGTGTCCGTGCCGGTCGAGGGGACCGTCCACAAGATCGGCGACGCGATGGGGGAGCTCGTCGGCATGGTCTGGGGGGACTGGCTGGTGCTCTTGCTGGTGGTCGCGGGCCTGTGGCTGACGATCGCCAACGGCTTTCCCCAGTTCCGCGGGTTCAAGCACGCCATCTACGTCGTCCGCGGGCACTACGACGACCCCAAGGAGCAGGGGGAGATCACGCACTTCCAGGCGCTGACGGCGGCGCTGAGCGCCACGGTCGGGCTCGGCAACATCGCCGGCGTCGCGGTCGCCGTCACCAGCGGCGGCCCCGGGGCCGTCTTCTGGATGTGGGTCTGCGGCTTCCTCGGCATGGCGACGAAGTACACCGAGTGCACGCTCTCGACGGCGACCCGCGACGTGCGCGCGGACGGGACCGTCGCCGGCGGGCCGATGTACTACATGCGCAAGCACCTGCCGCGCGCGCTGAAGCCCATCGCGCTGGTGTACGCGGTCTTCATCACCATCTCGAGCTTCGGCGGCGGCAACATGTTCCAGGCCAACCAGGCCGCCGCGCTCTGGGAGACCAGCTTCGGCGTGCCGACCTGGGTGACCGGGCTCATCCTGGTGGTGCTCGTCGGGCTCGTCATCGTGGGCGGCATCAAGCGCATCGGGCGCGTCACCGACAA
Source organism: Deltaproteobacteria bacterium (assembly GCA_006226565.1). Classification (GTDB taxonomy): domain Bacteria; phylum Myxococcota_A; class UBA9042; order PHBI01; family PHBI01; genus PHBI01. The sequence goes on from SBGO01000123.1 coordinate 1,238, forward strand.
GCTCGTCCCGACGATGGTCTTCCTCTACGTCGGCGGCGCGCTGGCGGTGATCTTCGTCCACATCGACCTCGTCCCGGGCGTCTTCGGCAGCATCTTCAGCGAGGCGTGGAGCGTGTCGGCGGCAGTCGGCGGGACCCTGGGTGTCGTCCTCAAGGACGTGCTCAAGCAGGGCTTCCGGCGCGCGGCCTTCTCGAACGAGGCGGGCTTCGGCTCGGCCGCCATCGCCCACGCGGCGGTCAAGACCGACGAGCCGATCCGCGAGGGCGTGGTCGCCCTCCTCGAGCCCTTCGTCGACACCATCGTCATCTGCACCATGACCGCGCTCGTCATCCTCATCTCGGGCGTCTGGACCCAGCAAGGCCTCGACGGCGCGCCGCTGACGGCCGCCGCCTTCGACAGCGCCTTCGACGGCTTCGGCTCCATCCTGGTGCCGGTCGCGGTCTTCCTGTTCGCTATCTCCACGATGATCAGCTGGTCCTACTACGGCGAGAAGGGGGTCGAGTTCTTCCTCGGCCGCCGCGCCGTGATGCCCTACCGCCTGCTCTTCGTCGGCCTCGTCTTCATCGGCGCGGTCTGGAAGCTCGGCCCGGTGCTCGACTTCTCGGACGCGATGTTCGGCCTGGTGGCGGTGCCCAACCTCATCGCGCTCTTCATCCTCACCCCGCGCATTCGCGCGCTGACGAGCGATTACTTCGGCCGGCTGAAGTCCGGTCAGATGGTCAAGTTCAAGTAGCGGCCGGGCGCCCCGGCGGAGGCGTTATGCGACGACGTGACGTGGTGCGTTTGGGGCTCGGGGCGGCGCTCGCGCTCGCGGCGTCCCCGGCGCTCGCGGCCGGCGCGGGCGAGGCCTGCGAGGTCGGCGGCGACTGCGACAGCGGGATCTGCGTGGGGCTCGTCTGCCGCGCGCCCGCGTGCGGGGACGGCGTCATCAACGGCGACGAGAGCTGCGACGACGGCGGGCTCGACGGGGACGGCAACCCGGCGACCCCGGCGGGCGGCGACGGCTGCTCGGCGAGCTGCGCCGTGGAGACGGGCTACGTCTGCGGTATCGACACCTTCAGCGGCGCGAGCCTCTGCACCCCGGAGTGTGGCGACGGCGAGGTCATCGCCCCCGAGACCTGCGATGACGGCGGCGTCGACCCGGGCGACGGCTGCAGCGCCATCTGCATCGTCGAGCCGGGCTTCACCTGCCCCGGGAGCGGCGGCGCGTGCTCGGCGACCTGCGGCGACGCCTTCTGGGCCGACCCCTTCGAGGGCTGCGACGACGGCAACACGGACGACGGCGACGGCTGCTCGTCCTCGTGCGCCGTCGAGCCCGGCTGGGCCTGCGTGGGCGAGCGCGGCACCCAGAGCGCGTGCGCCTCGACCTGCGGGGACCGCGTGCTCGACGAGGTCGAGGAGTGCGACGACGGCGACCTCGACCCCGGCGACGGCTGCGACGCCACCTGTGCAATCGAGCCGGGCTGGGTCTGCGACGGCGAGTCACCCACCCACTGCACCGACGATCCCGACGGGGACGGCGTCCATGGCCTCCGCGACAACTGCCCCGACGTCGCGAACCCCGATCAGGCCAACGCCGACGGCGACGCCGACGGCAACGCCTGCGACGACGACGACGACGACGACGGGTTCGCCGACGACGTGGACGTCTGCCCGGTGGTGGCCAACCCCGAGCAGGTCGACAGCGACGGCGACGGGGTCGGGGACCTCTGCGAGGACACCGACGGGGACGGGGTCATCGACCGCCTCGACAACTGCCCCGACGACGTCAACCTGGGTCAGGAGGACGCCGACGGCGACGGGATCGGGGACCTCTGCGACGCGAGCCCGGAGGGGGAGCCCGGAGGCGGCTGCACCGGCGCCCCGACAGGCCCCGCCGGCCTCGCGCTCGCGTGGGCCATCGCGCTGGCCGCGGCGCTCTCCACCCGCCGACGCCGAGAAAAAATGTGAAGTGATGGGGTCAGACCCCCACTCATCACACTTTCGGAGAGTCCTGGGTGGAAAAATGTGAAGTGATGGGGTCAGACCCCGCTACTTCACATTTTCCAGCAGGCCCAGCTGGGAGAGCGCCTCGAGGCCGTTCGTGAAGCTCTTGCGCGACTTGATGCGGCCGTCGGCGAGGGTCCAGATGTCGAAGACGTGCACGTCGACCTTCGTCCCGGCCGGGACCCTGGCCTGGCCCTCGCCGGTGTAGGTGCCGCGCACGACGCCCCAGGTCAGGACGCAGTCATCGACGCTCAGGACGCGCTCGAGCTCGGCGCCGGGCGTTCGCTTCACGCCGTGCTCGGTGGGCTGGCGCCAGTAGGCGAGGTAGCCGTCCGCGTCTCGGAAGAAGTTGTTCTCGTTGACGTTGTCGAACTCGAAGCCGGGAGCGAAGAGCGAGGCCCAGGCCGCGTCGACGCTGCCGTCCCCCAGCGCCGCCTCGGCGCGCCGGACGAGCTCCTCGTTCGCCGGGTTCGGTGCGCCGTGCGTGTACTTCGCCGCCCCGCCGCGCGGCCCGGCGATGAGCCGCTCCTTCCCCCCCGGGGGTGGGGCGAGGATGCCGAGCTCGAGGCGCAGCGCCTCGCCGTCGAAGTAGCCTTCGATCCGGTCGACCTTCCCGTCCTCGCCGAAGTGGCACGCGAGGACGAGCGCGACCCCGAAGACCGTGACCGTGTCCGACGGCGCGCGGCCGAGCAGCTCCCCGGCGTGGTGACCGAAGAGCACCGCGTCGATGACGATCCAGTCGCCGGCCTCGTAGAGCCGCGACGGCGTCAACGTGAAGTAGCGGATCGCCGCCGCCGCGTCCTTCAGCGCCGCGAGCACCGCCCCCCGGCCCCTCAGCTCCGGGGTGGTCGGGTCTCCGATCTGCGCGATGACGACGTCCTCGGCGAGCGAGGCGAGCGCCTCCTCGTCGATGGTGCCGCCCTTGATGCGCTCGAGCGCCTCGACCAGGGCGACCGCGCGCGGGCTCCCCGTCGGGGTGACCTCGACCGGCTTCACCGCCGCCGCGGCCGCGGCCGGAGCGTCGGAAGGCGTCGGCGCGGGGGGCTCGGCCTTTGCCACGTCGGCCGCCGGCGCGGGCTCGGCTCTCGCGACGTCCGCGGCAGCGCTCGGGGCGACCTCGTGGCGCGCCTCACCCTTGCCGCAGGCGGCGAGGGCGAGCGCGCTCGCGAGCACGAACGAGATGTAGCGCGTCGACCTACAGGTGGTAGACCGCGAGCCCGATGCCGTTGAGCTCGGGGACCTGACCGCCGGGATCGTTGGTGTAGAAGTCAATCGACAGCTCGAAGTACTTGTTGATGCGCGGCGTCGTGCCGTCCGGGGCCGGGCTCAGGTTGATCGGCATCGCCGTCTCGCTGGTCACGATGAAGACCGGCGTCCACGGCACGACGTCGTTGTCGAGCTCGGCCTCGGTGTCGGCGGATCGCCACTGGACCTGGAGCCACGTCACCCCGTCGCCGCCGGGGAGCGTCGCGTCGAGGGTCGCCGACTTCCACCAGGTCGACCCCGTGCTCCAGCCGGTCCAGCGGTGCTGGTAGTGGCCGGTCACGCCGGCGAGGTTGCGCAGCGCCTGGCCGGTCATGTCGCTGTAGCTGTAGGGGTGGTTGCCGATGGTCACGTTGCCGTGGACGTTCACCGTCGGGTTGTTGGAGGCGTCCCAGGTCACCAGGTAGCGCGTCGCCGTGCCGGTGCAGTAGTTGACGGCCCACTCGTTGCCGTCGACGTCGATGGCGTTGCCGATGGGGCCGCTGGCCCCGGTCACGCCGATGATGCCGTGCTTCACCACCGCGCCCGCCGCGTCCATCTTCACGTAGCTGACGGTGTTGTAGCAGGTCGAGTAGTGGTGGCCGCCGTAGACCTCGGAGGAGGTGACGTTGCCGCTGGTGTCGTAGTTGACCTTGACGCCGACGCCGCGGGTGGTGGCGGTGGCGCTCGCGCCGTAGGGGCCCGAGAAGGTGCCGGTCAGGCCGTCGGGGTTCGGCATGAAGCGCTTCAGGCCGGTCGCCGCGTACTGGCCGAGCCAGATGCCGCCCCACGGGTCGATGTTGATGCCGTAGTTGTCCGTGCTCGCGGTGCCGGTGTAGTTGCCGCTGCCCGTCTTCCACACGACCGAGGTGCCGGTCTGCGGGTTCACCTTGACGAGGGCGCCGTTGGTCTCGCGGGAGGCGACCCAGATCATGCCGTTCGGGCCGATGACGAGGCCGTAGGGGCGCTCGGGGATGGCGATCGAGCTCTTGGTCGTGCCGGTCTCACCGTCGAGGCGGTAGAGGGTGCTGTTGGCCCAGATGCCGACCCAGACGTCGTTGTTGACGTCCACGCCCGCGGCGCGTCCACAGATGCTCGACGTGTTGCACGTCGCCACGCCCGCCGCCGGGGCCTTGTCCCAGAGGATGCACTCGTCCTGGCCCCACGGGAGGAGCTCGGCGCCGCTGATGGTCCCGTCGCCGTTGGTGTCCTCGGAGGTCTGGATGCCCGGCGTGCCGTTGGTGTCGTTGCACTCGGGCGGGATGACGCCGATCTTGGTCACGTGCCCGTTGAAGCGGCAGGTCACGAAGGCGTTGCCCTGGAGATCCACCGCGGTCCGGCTCGGACCGGTGCCGCCCTGCGCGCCGCAGACGTAGTAGCGACCGACCTCCTTCATGGTGCGGGTGTCGATCTTGCTGACGGTGCCGTCGTCGTGGTTGGCGGCCCACAGGAAGGGCAGGTCGTAGTTCTGGTCGGCCAGGGTCAGGCCGCCCGTCGGGCTCGCCACGAGGCCCGTGATGTCGTCGGGGTTGACCTTGGTCTCGAGCTCGGTGGCGAGGGTCGGCGCGGTGTCGCCGCCGCCGTCGGTCACGTTGTCGATGCCGGTGCCGCTGCCGAGGAGGCAGGACGAGGTGCAGTCGCCGCACGCCTCGTTCGGGTCACAGCCGTTGAGCAGCGTCTGCGTGGAGTTGCTGCGCTGGATCGACGCCGTGAAGGAGATGGGGTTGGTGGTGTACTCGACCGAGACGCCTTTGCCGCCGCCGAGCTCGTGGGAGGTGCAGGCGAAGGTCCCGTCGCCGAGGAGGATCGGGACGTCCCACTGGATGTACGGCCAGCGCATCCCGTCGGGCGTGGTGCCGTTGACGAGCGGGCCGTCCGAGGCCGTCGCCGTCGCGTGGAGCGTGCACGGCTGGACGTTCGTGAAGGCGTCCTCGTTCAGGCCGATGGCGACGTTCCAGTAGAACTTGTTGCTGTTGCCGATGAGCTCCTCACCCCGGTAGGTGGCGGCCTGGAAGATGAGGTCGGTGTCGTTCGGCGGGCCGGCGAACGGCGGGTTGAGGTTGCCGGGGCCGGACTGCGAGTCGACCACGAAGGTCTGCGTGATGGCGCCCGTGCACTCGATCTGCACCTGGTTCATGTGCAGGTAGGTGTCCTGGTCGGGGCCGGCGGTGCAGGCGAAGCCGAGGACCGCGGTGAGGTCGCGCTTGCCGGTGTGCGGCTGGTAGAGGAGCTCGAGCGGCTGCCCGGCGCCGCGCTCGCAGTCGAGCTTCGCCGAGCAGAAGAGGTCCTGGAAGTTCACCGAGATGTCGAAGAAGCCCTGCTCCCCAGCGCGGGCCACGTTCAGGTTGAACTCGACCGGGACGTCCTTGTCGGCCGCGCAGGTCGCCTCGAGGACGATCGGCGTCCCCAGCGGCGCCGGGTTCGCGTAGTCGGTCGTCGTGCTCAGGACGTTCCCGCCCGCCGAGAGCGACTCCAGCTCGAGCTCGATCGTGTTCGGGTTCGACTGCGCGTCACACGGGCCGACGTAGGACGTCGCCCCGTCGCCGCTGCCGTACTGCGCGGACGAGATCGTCTTCTGCCACACCGTCTCGCCGGCGTTGTTCTTCACCGTCAGCCGGTACACGGCGTCGGTGATGCCCGGGTACTCCAAGGGCGCAACGGCGACGCTGACGCGCCCCCCCTCTTCCACCGTCGAGGCGACGTCCTTCGAGCAGCCCGCGACGACGAGGCTCGACAGGACGACGGTGCGCGCCGCCCACCGGGCGGTCTGGATGATGTGGCGCTGCATGGTGATCTCCGGAGACCAATGGGGACCTGGTCCGTGGCGGAGAACGTAGCATTCGTCATGTTGCGCGGCAATGCGGCGGTTTGATGCGGGCCAGAAAACACAGCGGCGGCGCGAGCCATCGAGGCCGCCGCGCCGCCGCATCGGTAACCGACGGCGGGCCATGGGGATGGCCCGCGCCGCTCCGGGCCGCTCAGAACATCTGCTCGAGCTGCTCGATGTCGTCGTAGACGCGCTCGTCCGGGGCCGGCGCCGCCGCCGGGGACCGCGCCTTGCGCATCTGCTGGCGCTCGAGGAGGTCGTTCGGGTACTCGAGCTCGTACTCGATCCGCCAGCTCTTCGACGTCTTCGGCGCGAGGGTCACCGACCAGCGGACGACGCCGTTCGCGTCGCGCTTGGAGCCCTTCGGCGTCTTGACCTCGTCGATCTCGAGCGCGTCGTCGCCGATGACCGGCACGCGGTCGCCGAGCTCGAGGGTCATCGGCACGTCGGAGAGGTTCTCGGCCTCGATCACGAAAGAGACCTTGAGCGTCGTCCGGCGGCTACCCCGATCGAGCTTGCTGCGCTTGCGGTCGAGGGTGCGCGACAGCTTCACCCGGTCCTCGACCCCGAGGTAGGCGGAGAACGTCTCGCCCGGCGCCACGAATGCCACCTCGCTCGTCCCGACGAAGGCGTCGTCGACGAAGAGCGCGACCTTGCCCGGCAGGACGGGCTGATCGGCCGTGTTCACGATCTCGGCCGTCCGCACCGCGTTGAGCGACACCTCGGGCACCGCGACCAGCTTCGGCGTGGCCTCGAAGGTGTTGTGCGCGATCGGCACGCGGATCGGCTTGCCGTCGGTGCGCACCGGGCGCGTCGAGAGCGCGTCGTAGTGGGCGGTCGTGCCGCGCTGGGCGAGGGTCTCGAAGGTCGACACGACGCGGTTCTGGATCTCCATCTGGCGCGCCACGTTGGCCCGGTAGTCGGCGTTGCCCTGCGAGAACGACTCGTTCTGCGCGGCGTAGGTCGACTGCGCCTTCTGGAAGGACTGCCCCATGCGCCCGAGCACCTCGCTCAGCCCCGAGCCCGCCGACCCGAGCAGCAGCGACTGCACCTCCGGCACGTTGAGCGTCTCCGCCGGGCGCTGGGTCGAGAACGACAGCGTCGCCCCCTCCCAGTCCTCGCCGGTCGTCTGCACCACCTGCGCGAACTGCGCCAGCGTCACCTTGGAGCCCTGCGATCCCGCGCGCATCTCGCCGAGCGGCTCCCACGTCGCGCCCGGGGTCAGGTAGGTCAGCGTCAGCTTGGCGTGCCCGCGCCCGTCGATCTCCACGATGACGTCGCGCTGCTCGAGCTGCGCCCGCGCCCGCAGCTCGTTGCGCGCCTGGGTCCGCGCCTGGAGCTGGGGCTGGAGCGTCCGACGCTGGCGCGCCAGCTCACGGAGCTGCTTGTGGTCGCGCCGCAGCGTGCCGCTGATGTAGTCGACCGTCTCGCCGAAGGTCGCGACCTTGGTCTCGCGCGTCGCCATGTCCCGCGGCAGCTTGTCGAGCGAGAAGGCGCGCACGGCCTCGAGCTGCTGGATCTCGGCCCGGACCACCGCCTCCTCGTCGCCGATGGCCTGGAGCTGGTCGGCGATCTCGTTGACCGCCGCGTCCGCCTTGCGCACGGCCTCCTCCGACGCCTCCGCGAGGAACGTCCGCTCGACCACGACGTCGAGGATGCGCCCGGTCGAGGTCGTCGCGCGCACCGACTCCTCGTCGATCCAGCCCGGCAGCCCGGCGACGACGAAGCGCTGGGCGGCCCCGCTCAGCTCGATCGCGCCGCTGCGCGTCACCTGCGCCCGGTCCGCGTACACCGTCACCGCCGTGATCTTCGACTTGACGCCCTTCGGCTCCTCGGCGCGCGCCGGCGTCGCCGCCAACGCCAGATACGGGGTGAGCGCGGCGACCGCGATGAGAGCTCTCATGATGTCCTCCAGGGGGAAACGCTCGGGGGGCGGCTCGCGGTCACCCGCGCGCCGACCTCCGTTCTACGCCCCTGGCGGCCCTTCGATCTGTAAAACGCCCGTGAAATCGAGGTGAGCGCCCAGAGACGCTCAGGGCGTCTTCTCGAGCGTCGCGTTCAGCTCGTAGACCTGGTCGCGCTCGGGGGTGACGTAGCGCACCCAGCGGTCGTAGCCGGGCTTCTCGAAGCGCACGAGGGTCTTGACCGTCGGCAGCTGCAGCGGCTCGAGCGGGGTCGTCCCGAGCATCTTGTCGTCGAGGTAGACCGTGACCCCGTCCGCCGGGACCGTCGTGATCTTCAAGGTCCCGGTGTAGACGATCGGCTCGAGCTTCACCGTGAGCGTCTGCGGCTCGCCGGCCTTCACCGCGATCGTCTCCCGCCACGGCGTGTGGTCGTGCTTCCTGGCCACGGCCTCGTGGCGGCCCGGCAGCAGCAGCACCTCGCCCGCGCCGTCGAAGGCGACCGGCACGTGGTCGACGAACAGGTCCACCCCCTCGGGCGCCGTCTCGAACCGGACCTTCACCGGCGTCCGCCCCGCCTTCTCGAGGCGCTTGAGCGCCGTGTCGAGCTTGGCCTCGAAGGCCTTCGCGTCGCGCGTCTCCTGCTCGAGGCGCAGGAAGCCCTGGGCGTAGGCGAGGACCTTGTCCCAGCGCTTGGCGACCTCGGCCACCTGGACGAGGTTGTAGAAGATGTCGCTCGACTCGTTCTTGACCGGCAGCGCCGCCTCGAAGAGCTCGAGCGCCTCACGCGCCTTGCCGGACCGCGCCAGCCGCACCGCGCGGTCGTAGTCCCGCTGCGCCCGGTCGATCTCCTTCGAGCTCGGCCCGTCGCCCGCCGCCGCCGTCGCCACCGCCGGCGCCGCCAGGAGGCTCAGCCCCAGCGCGAGTCCGCCCAGCCACCACGCGCCCCGCCCGCTCAAGAAAGCGCTCGTCATCTCGTCCGCTCCGTCGCGTCCGTCACTGCCGATAGATCGTCAACTCACGCCGCGTGACGTGGTCTTCGCCCTCTCGCGCCACGATCATCAGGTCGTTGGCCCCGTCGACCAGCGGCACGCGCGCCTCGAAGGGGAGCTCGTCGCGGAGCGCCTCCGCCGACCGCGCCGACAGGAAGAAGACCTTGTCCTTGCCGCGATAGATGTACATGTGCCGCCGCGACTCGCCGCTGCCCGCGAAGCGCGCGATCCCGCGGATCACGACCGACTTCTCGCGGGTCACGAGCTCCGGCGTCTCCATCTCGAGGGTCGGCGGGCGGTGCTGCAACACCGTCGCGACGCCGCCCGGCGTGGGCCCGCCGGCGTCCGCCAGCTTCACCCGGCTCGCCGGCACCCAGCCGGTCTGCGGGCCGTCCTCGCCACCCGGCCACTCGACCTCGAACCACTCCCCGGCCGTCCCGCGCAGCGCCACGACCGCCC
>SBGO01000422.1 GCA_006226565.1 Deltaproteobacteria bacterium
CGGCCGAGGTCCGCAGCGCCGGCGCGCCGGGCTTGGCCGCGGCGTCGGCCTCGGGCGCGGCCTCGTCGGTCGCCTCGGCGGCCTTGGCCCCGGGGAGCTCGCCGGACTCGGGGATCTGCAGCGCGACCGCCGACTCGTCGTCCGCGGGCTTCTCGTCGCTGCTCTTGCAGCCCGCGACGAGGCCCAGCGCGCCCGTGAGCAGGAGGGCGAGCGCGAGGATGCGCGCGACGTTGGGGGACGGACGCTCGGCGGGGCGGGGCAGGTGATCCATGCGTTCTCTGCTCGAGGTGCGGCTCGGTGGGCTCTCCAGGCGCCCGCGCAGAACGACCAACCCGCGGAGGGGCCCGTGCCTTCCCGCGCAGAGCCGCGAAACCGTACTCCCGGTCCCCCATCAAGGCAAGCATCGGCACGGGGCGGCTCCCCGGCTCCCCTCGCTTGCCGTCCCTCGCCGGCCCGTGCGATGGTGCGCCCCATGGGAACCTCCCTCGAGGGACAGGTCCAGCAGATCCGCTACACCAACGAGGAGAGCTTCTGGACGGTCGCCGGCCTCAAGGTGGACGGCCAGGCTCAGCCGGTCTCCGCGGTGGGACCGATGCCGGGCGTCGAGGAGGGGATGCGCGTCCGGCTGAGCGGCCGCTGGGACGAGAACCCGCGCTTCGGCCGGCAATTCAAGGTCGAGCACTTCGAGGAGCTGGTCCCCGCCACCGAGCGCGGCCTCGTCGGCTACCTCGCCTCGGGCTTCGTCCCCGGGGTCGGGCCGGCCATGGCCAAGCGCATCGTCGAGCGCTTCGGCACCGAGACGGTCGACGTCATCATGCGCGAGCCCGAGCGCCTCGCCGAGGTCAGCGGCCTCGGCAAGAAGCGCGTCCAGGCCATCATCGACGCCTTCCAGGAGCGCCGCGGCGCCCAGGACGCCCTCGTCTTCCTCTTCGGCCTCGGGATCCCGCGCGGCCTGGCGCTGCGCATCTATCGGCGCTACCGCGAGAACACCATCGCCTTCGTGAAGCGCTCGCCCTACAAGCTCGCCGAGGAGGTCCTCGGCGTCGGCTTCCAGAAGGCCGACCAGGTCGCGCGCGGGCTCGAGATCGCCCTCGACGACCCGGGGCGCCTCCGGGCCGGCGTGTACCACTGCCTGCGCGTCGCCCGTGACGACGGGCACTGCTTCGTCCCGCGCGCGCAGCTCGTCACCCTGGCGGTCGAGCTCCTCGGGGTCGACGCCGAGCTCGTCGATCGCGCGGTCAGCGCCCTGGCCGTGGACGGCAAGGTCGTCATCGACGGCGCCCCCGGCGAGCTCGGCGACGTCGATGTCGTCTACCTCTCCTCCCTCTACGAGGCCGAGGTCGAGTCCGCCTTCCACCTCGCGAGCCTGCTCTCGCGCGCCACCTCGGCGCAGGACGCCGTCGGCGACCGCGTCACCCTCGCCGCCGGGTCCCTCGGGATCGCCCTGGCGCGCGGGCAGGAGGCGGCCGTGCGGCTCGCGCTCGAGAAGGGCACGGTCATCGTCACCGGCGGCCCCGGGACCGGCAAGACGACCATCATCCGCACGCTGCTCGAGGCCTGCGGCCTGCCCGAGGCCAAGGTGGCCCTGGCGGCGCCGACCGGTCGCGCCGCCAAGCGCATGAGCGAGGCGACCGAGCGCGAGGCGGTCACGATCCACCGGCTCCTGGAGTTCGCCCCGGCCGAGGGCTTCTTCCAGCGCGACGAGTCGAACCCCCTCGAGGTCGAGCTGGTCATCATCGACGAGGCGTCGATGGTCGACCTGCCGCTCTTCTACGCCCTCATCCGCGCCATCCCCGCGGGGGCGCACCTGGTGCTGGTCGGCGACCAGGACCAGCTCCCGCCGGTCGGCCCCGGCTCGCCGCTGACCGACCTCATCCGCAGCGAGCGCGTCCCGGTCGCCCGGCTGACCGAGATCTTCCGCCAGGGCGCCGGCTCGGCCATCGTCGAGGGCGCCCACCGGGTCAACCGCGGCGAGCCGCTGACGGCGACCCCGCCCGGGACGCCGCTCCAGGACTTCTACTTCATCGCGCGCGAAGACCCCGAGCACATCTGCCAGACCATCGAGAAGCTCGTCACCGACCGCATCCCCGAGCGCTTCGGCTTCGACCCGATGCGCGACGTGCAGGTGCTCTCGCCGATGCGCGTGGGCCCCATCGGCATCGACGCCCTCAACGAGCGGCTCCAGGCGCTGCTCAACCCGCTGCCGCAGGACGTCGACGACGCGACCCGGCGATCCCCGTTCCGGGTGCGCGACAAGGTGATGCAGATCCGCAACGACTACGACCGCGGCGTCTTCAACGGCGACCTCGGCTTCGTGCGCCACGTCGACCCCAAGGCCGGCTCGCTGAGCGTCGTCATCGACGACCGCGAGGTGGTCTACGACCGCGAGCAGCGCGAGGATCTGGTCCTCGCCTACGCCGTCACCATCCACAAGAGCCAGGGCAGCGAGTACCCCGCCGTGGTGCTGCCGGTGAGCACGCATCACTACAAGATGTTGCGGAGAAACCTCTTGTATACCGGCATCACCCGTGGCAAGCGCCTCGTCGTGCTGGTCGGCACCGAGCGCGCCATGCGCATCGCCGTGGGCAACCGCGGCCTCGAGGAGCGCAACACCCAGCTCGACATCCGCCTCGGCCGAGCCCTCGACGGCGCCCTTGACCTCCGCTGAAGAACGTCCAGCCATGAACTCGAGCTCCAACCCGCCGCATCTCGCGCTCATCGCCGTCCACGGCGAGCTCCAGCCCGTCTGCGTGCTCGGCCGTGAGAGCGGGCGCGTGACGCTGGTGGACCTCGCCGGCGAGGAGCGGACGGCGTCGAGCCAGCGCCTCTACTGGAGCGGCCGCAGCGTCGTCGCCGAGCCCGCCGCCCTGGCCGCGGTCTGGGACGAGGTGCGCGACCTCGCCGGGCGCGCCGACCTCGACGGCGCCTGGCTCATCCTCGACGACGACGGCCCGCCGGGCGACGAGGAGCGCATCTCCGAGGTCGCCCTCCACGCCCTCGGCGACATGGGCCCGGCGGCGTGCGACGCCGTCGTGGTGGCCGCGTTCCACGACAACACCTGCTTTCGGGTGCGGCAGCGGCGCCTCGTGCGCGAGACCGCGGAGTCCGTCGCGCGCACGCGCGAGCAGCGCGACCGCGACGCCCGCGACGCGCGCTGGCTGAAGCTGGCGGTCGAGGTGCTCGCGGCGCAGCTCGCCGGCGACGCGCCGGCCGTCGCCGCCGATGACGAGCGCGCCCAGGCCCGCGACCACTACCTCGAGGCCCTCGTCGACCTGGCGGTCGCCGGCGAGGACGCCAAGCGCCGCGACGACGCGGCCCGCGTCATGGAGGCCCTCGAGCGCGCGGACGCCTTCGCGCTGCTGGTGGACCTCGGCGTCTTCGGCCCCGACGAGAACCTGGCGCTCCGGCGGGCCGGTCTGCGCGTCGCCTTCCCCGAGGAGGTGGTGGCGGCGGCGGCGGAGTCCATCGCCGGGCTGCGCCTGCCGACCCAGGACCTCCGGCACCTGCTCACCGTCGCCATCGACGACGCGAGCACGGTCGAGATCGACGACGCCGTCGCCGTCGACGGGGACCGCGTCGTGGTCTTCATCGCCGACGTCGCCGCCTTCGTGCCGACCGGGCGGCCGGTCGACCGCGAGGCCGCGGCCCGCGCCTCCACGCTCTACCTGCCAGAGGGCAAGGTCCCGATGCTGCCGCCGGCGATCGCCTTCGACGCCGCGGCGCTCCGGGCCGGCGTCGACCGCACGGCGCTCGCCTTCTCCTTCGAGGTGCGCGACGACGGCCAGATCATCGGCCTCGAGATCGCCCGCGCCAAGGTCCACGTCGACCATCAGCTCGACTACGACGTGGTCGACCGCACCCTCGCCGAGGCGCCCGCGGACGACCCGGTCGCGCGGCTCCTGCGGCGCGTCGAGGTCGCGATGGACGCCCACCGTGAGCTCCGGCGGCGGCGCGGGGCGGTGTTCCTGCAGCGGACCGAGGTCGCGCTCGAGGTGCTCCCGGACGGCGCCGTCCGCGCGACCCCCGGCGACCCCTACGCCCCCGGGCGGCAGCTCGTCAGCGAGCTGATGATCGCCACCTGCGCGGCGACGGCCCAGTTCTGCGCCGAGCACCAGATCCCCTGCATCTACCGCACCCAGGCCCGCCCGGACGGCGCGGCCGGCGGGCGCGGCGGGCGCGTGGACGGGGCGTCGCGCCAGTACGAGCTCCTGCGGCGGCTCAAGCCGTCGGTGCTCAGCACCAAGCCGGCGCTCCACTTCACCCTCGCCGTCGACGCCTACTGCCAGCTCACGAGCCCCATCCGCCGCTACGCCGACCTGCTCATGCACCAGCAGCTCGCCGGCTGGCTCAAGACCGGCCGCGCGCCGTTCACCAACGGGCAGCTGATGCAGCGCTTCGGCGAGATCGAGCGGCTCTCGTCGCTGGTCCGCAAGGTCGAGTCCGACTCGCGCCGCTACTGGGTCACGCGCTGGTGCGAGCAGCACCCGGACGCGCGCCTCACCGGCCACGTCGTGCGCCCGCTGGGGCGGCGCTGGGTGGTCGAGCTGTCGAGCCTCGCGCTCCAGCTGCCGGTCACCTTCAAGCGCCGCGTGGCGCCTGGTGAGGAGGTGACCCTGGCGGTCGCGGCCGCGGACGCGCGCGGCGAGGTGCTGCGCCTGGCCGAGGCGCGCGGCGAGCGCACGCCGCCCGAGGACGCCGCGGTCGAATGAGCGCCGCCGTCCCGCTGGTGTTCGACCGCGGAACGCTGGTGATCGACGCGCCGCTCGATCGCGCCGACCAGGACGCGCTCGAGGCCATCGGCTTCGCCGTGGACGAGCGCGCCGGGGGGCGGCTGCGGGCGCCGGCGAGCGCGTACCGGAAGACGCTGGCGCACCTGATGCGGGCCGGGCACGAGGTGGACGACCGGGCCCGCGGCTACGAGGAGCTGCCGCTCACCCCGCGGCGCCGGCGCGACCCCTTCCCGCACCAGGCCGAGGCCCTCGAGGCGTGGCTCAAGATGGGGCGGCGCGGGGTCGTCGTGCTGCCGACCGGCGCCGGCAAGAGCTACGTCGCCGAGCTCGCCATCGCGCAGGTGCGGCGCTCGACCCTGGTGGTGGCGCCGACCCTCGACCTGATGAACCAGTGGATGGCGCTCCTCGGGGCGGCCTTCGGCGCCGAGCGCGTCGGCGCGGTGGGCGGCGGGACCTACGAGGTGCGGCCGCTGACGGTCACGACCTACGACTCGGCCTACATCCACATGGAGCACCTCGGCGGGCGCTTCGGCCTCATCGTCTTCGACGAGTGCCACCACCTGCCCGGGGCGACCTACGCCCTCGGGGCGGAGTGCGCCATCGCGCCGTTCCGGCTCGGGCTGACGGCGACCCCCGAGCGCCAGGACGGCGGCCACGACCGCCTCGCGACGCTGGTCGGGCCGACGGTGTACCGGCGCGAGATCCGCGAGCTGACCGGCGACTACCTGGCCGACTACGAGGTCGTGCGGCTCCGGGTCGAGCTCACCGAGGAGGAGCGGCGCGCCTACGAGACGGCGCGCGGCGAGTACCGCGCCTTCGTGCAGCAGAACGGCATCCGCATGTCGCGGCCCGACGGCTGGGCCGAGTTCCTCAAGCTCACCAGCCGCTCGGCCTGGGGGCGCAGCGCCTGGCGGGCGTGGCGCGAGCAGCGGCGGATCCCGCTCCAGTGCGACGCCAAGCTCCAGGTGCTCGAGGACCTGCTGGTCCAGCACCACGACGAGCAGGTCATCGTCTTCACCGCCGACAACGACACCGTCTATCGCATCGCGCGGCGCTACCTCGTGCCGGCGATCACCCACCAGACGCCGGCGCGCGAGCGGCAGGAGATCCTGGCGGCGCTCCAGGCGGGGACCATCCGCGCGGTCGTCACCTCGCGGGTGCTCAACGAGGGGGTCGACATCCCGACCGCCAGCGTGGGCGTGGTGATGAGCGGCTCGTCGAGCGTGCGCGAGCACGTGCAGCGGCTCGGGCGCATCCTCCGCAAGGGGGAGGGGAAGGAGGCGGTCCTCTACGAGGTGATCACGGCGGAGACGGGCGAGGAGCTCGCGAGCGACCGGAGGAGGGAGCACGGTGCTTACCGGTGACCTCGTCCGCGGCTTCGTCCGCGGCGGCTTCGTGCGGGTCAAGTGGATCGACCCGACCGACCCGGGGCTCCAGGCCGAGGCGGAGCGGCTCATCGCGCTCTTCCGGCGCCACGTCGGCGACACCGACGGGGCGCTCGAGGAGGCCATCGCCGACCACATCGGCGACTCCACCGACTTCATGCTGCAGCGGGGGCTCGCGAAGCTCCTGCGCGACCGGTCGACCTTCGAGATGCGCGCGGCGCGGCCGCCGGAGGAGATCCGGCGCGCGGTCTTCGAGGCCGCCGCGGCGACCGGGACGTGGCCGGTGCGACCCGAGGGGGGCGCCGGCTTCGCCGCCCGCGAGGAGGTCGTGGCGCGGGCCGCCGAGGTGCTCGGGATCACGCGCGAGGAGGTCGAGGACGGGCTCTTCGCCGATCTCTCCAGCGAGGCGCGCCTGACGGCCTTCGACAAGCTCGACGCGCGCGCGCTCCTCGAGCGTTACAACCTCGCGCTGGCGCAGGCGGTGCTGCTCAAGGCGCGCGAGGTGCGGGTCGAGATCACGAGCGTCTCGCCGAAGCGGGCGCGGCAGCTCTTCCGCGCGATCAAGTTCCGCGGGCTGATGCACCGCGCGACGCCCACCAAGAAGGGCTACTCGCTGGTCCTCGACGGGCCGCTGTCGCTCTTGCGCCAGACCAACCGCTACGGGCTCCAGATGGCGATGTTCCTGCCGGGGCTCGCGCTGTGCGAGCGCTGGACCCTCGAGGCCGACGTCGTGTGGGGCAAGAACCGCACGCCGTGCCGCTTCAAGCTGAGCGACGAGCAGGGGCTCGTGTCGCCGGCGCGGGACACCGGCACCTGGGTGAGCGAGGAGGAGCGGCACCTCGAGGCGAGCTGGGCGGCGGTCGACACGCCGTGGCGCCTCGAGCGCGAGGCGCGCATCATCGACCTCGACGGGCGCGGCGTCCTGACGCCGGATTACGTGCTGCGACACGAGGACGGGCGCGAGGCGCTCCTGGATATCGTATGGTTCTGGCGCAAGCAGAGCTTCGCGCGGAGGCTCTCGCTCTTGAAGGAGGCCGGCCCGCCCAACCTGATCGTGGCGCTCGCGACGCGCCTCAACGCCGACCGCGGGGACACCGACGTCGGTGAGGCGAGCGTGTATCCGTTCAAGGGTGTGATCGTGCCGAAGCGGCTCATCGCGCTCGCCGAGGAGGTCGCCGTCGTGCCCACGGCGCCGGCCAAGCCCAAGGCGAAGCGCAGGAGGAGGTCTGATGCTGCATCGCAATAGAGTGATCGCAGGGCTGCTCGCGGTGGGGCTCCTGGGGTGCGGGAAGTCGGCCCCGGACGCGGCCGACACCGCGCCTGCGCCGCCGCCGAGCGCGCGCGCGGACGCCGAGACGCCGGCGGACGCCGGGGCGGTTCCTCCCACCGAGGGTCAGGCGAACGCGGGTGGGGCGGCGCTGGCGCCGGTCGCGCCGCCGACGGTGACGCTCCTCGACGCCGGGGTGGAGCCGCGAACGCCGCTGCGCCTGAAGCTGACGGCCGGGGCGGTCGAGGAGACGACGGTCGCGATGCGGATGGGCGTCGAGATGACCCTCGACGGGCAGGCGGTGCCGCGCGGGGCGATGCCGAGCGCGCGGCTCGATCTGCGGGCGAAGGTCGACGCGGTCGACGGCGACAAGGCGCGCTGGAGCGTGACCATCACCGAGGCGCGCGTCGACGACAGCGGCGGGACGCCGGTCGCGATGCTGGGGCAGCTCAAGGAGGGCCTGGCGGCCGTGAAGGGGCTGACGGCGTCCGGCGAGGTGAGCGACCGCGGCGTGACGACCCTGGCCGGCTTCGCGGGGACGGCCCCCGAGGGGCAGATGGCGACGCTGCTCGAGGGCTTCCGCGAGTCGCTGGTGCAGCTCGCCGTGCCGCTGCCGGAGGAGCCGGTCGGCGTCGGCGCGCGCTGGCAGGTCGAGCAGGTCGTGCCCCAGGGCGGGATGAGGATCCGGCAGACGACCGTCTTCGACGTCGTGAGCGTCGAGGGCGAGCGCGTGGTGGCGCGGGTCACGATGACCCAGGCGGCGGAGCCGGGGGGCGAGGCGCCCGCGTCGCTGCCGCCGGGGGCGCGGCTCGAGGCCTTCAGCGGGAGCGGCACCGGGGACACGACGCTGGCGCTGGGGCGGATCCTGCCGGCGTCGAGCGCGGCCACGGTGGCGACGCGCGTGAAGATGACCGTGCCCGGGCCGGACGGCGCGGCGCGCGCGATGGTGATGGCGATGGACATCCGGCTCGCGCTCGGCGAGGCGGCGGACGCGCCGACCGAGGACGAGCCCGCGCCGGCGCCCGAGCCGGAGCCGGAGGACGCGGGGGAAGACGAGAGCGCGCCCGAGGCGGACGGCGCCGCGACCGAGGGGGGTGGAGAGTGAACGACGCGGAGATCGACGCCATCCTGGCGCAGACCTGGGACGATCAGCGGCTCTCGCGGGCGGAGCGCAAGGCGCTCAAGGAGCTGATCGAGGAGGCGGGCCGACCCGACGACGAGCGGCATCGCTTCCGGCGGCGCGCCTTCGAGCTGGCGACGGGCTTTCTGGCCGAGGCGCCCTCGGGCGAGGTGCTCGCCTGGCTCGAGGAGGTCGTGCGCGCGCTGTGGCCGCCGAGCCAGGCGGCGGGCGTGGCGGCGCCGGCGGAGGCGCTCTTCAGCCCCGGCGGGGACGTGGTGGACCGCGTCATCGCGATGTTCGACGCGGCGCGGCGGGCGGTGGACGTCTGCGTCTTCACCATCACCGACGACCGCATCGCGCGCGCGATGGGGCGGGCGCACCAGCGCGGCGTGAAGCTCCGGGTCATCAGCGACGACGAGAAGGCGCTCGACCTCGGCTCGGACATCGAGAAGCTCGAGTCGCGCGGGGTGACGGTGCGCACGGACGGCGATCCGGCGCACATGCACCACAAGTTCGCCATCTTCGACGGCGCGCGGGTCTTGACGGGCAGCTACAACTGGACCCGCAGCGCCAACGAGCACAACTACGAGAACGCGGTCATCGTCTCCGAGCCGGCGCTGGTCCGGCAGTTCCAGGACGAGTTCGACCGGCTCTGGGGCGACTTCGGGGCCTGACTACATCCGGTGGCGCCGCTCGGCCTCGCGCTTGAAGGCGCGGGCGGTGCTCGGGAGGGTCTTCTCGATGAGGGTCCGGACGACCATCTTGGGGAGCCACGTCTTGAGCACGATCGCCTGGTGCAGCTGGGCGCGGGTGCTCCCGTCGGGGAGCTCCTCGAGCAGCCACGCGCCGGCGATCGCGCGCAGGAGCTCGCCCTGGACCATGCGCCACTCCATCGAGTGACCGGGGATGCCCTCGACGGCGAGCTCCATGTCGATGGTCTTGACGACCGAGAGGCCCATCGCGACGCGGAGGCGCTCGAAGTGGCCGTCGCGCTCACGGGAGAGGATCCGCGCGGTGCGCTGGGCGGGCACGAAGTCCGGGTAGCTCTCGTAGTCGGCGATGACGTCGTAGAACGCGTGCGGGGGGCACGCCACGTCGATGGTGTGGGAGGCGACGAGGGCCGTCGGGTGGCTGTTCTGGAGCGTCTGGATCGAAGCGACCATGGCGTTTCCCTCGCGTCGAGGTGGTGGACGCGAGGGCTTAGCAAGATCCGATCCACGGAATCTGGTGTTGTGATTTCAATGGGTTGCGTCGTGTGCGGTCGCACAAACGGCGAAACGATTTTCGCACCTTGGGTCGCGGCGTACGCAGCCGGGGGCGGCTGGCCGGGGGCGTGGCGCGGTCCGCGGCGCAGCAACACGCGCCGCGCGCCGCTCGGCTCGACGCGGTCGCGTGGATCGGGACGTGCGCAATCCACGAATCCGCGCCCCGCGGCGGGGCGGGCGGCCTGGGACTGCGGACGCCCCGTCCGCTCGGAGGCCCGACCCGAGAGAGGGGTAGCCTCTGAGTATCGGCGGTGGCAGCGGGCGAGACGCCCGCAATCCCTGGATCCGCGCCCCACGGCGGGCGGCCTGGGACTGCGCACGTCCCGTCCGCTCGAAGGCCCGACCCGAGAGAGCGGTTGGCTCGGAGTGTCGGCGGTCCAGCGGACGGGGACGTCCGCCGGCCAAGTGGCCTGCGCTCGTCCCGAGCGCGGTCGGTCTATGGAGGCGCCGTCGGTGGGCTCTTGCGACAGCCTCGAGACGCCCGCAATCCCCGCGTCCGCGCCCCGTCGACGGCCGCGCCGGGCGGGACGCCCGCCGTGGCCTCGAGGGGAGCCCCGAGAGGTCGCCTCAGGGGCGTAGCATCGTCCACACCGGGGGCATGTCGCCGCCGCCGGAGAGGGTCTCGAGCACCTCGAAGCCGAAGCGGCGGTAGAACGGCAGGTTCACCGGGTTGGAGGTCTCGAGGTAGGCGGGGACGCGGTCGGCGTCGGCCAGGGCGACGGCGTGCTCCATGATGGCGCGGCCGAGCCCGTGGCCCTGGCGCGCGGGGTCCACGCCGAGCTGGAAGAGGTGCCAGTGCGGCGCGCGCGGGTGGTGCTCGGCGAGGCGCCAGCCGACGTGGACGAAGCGCGCGAGGCGCCGGCGCAGGGGGCG
>SBGO01000514.1 GCA_006226565.1 Deltaproteobacteria bacterium
TCTCGGCGCCGACGGGGCCGGCGAGGGAGGCGACCGCCGAGCCGGGCCCGGAGCCCCGGAGCGAGCCCGCCCCCGCGGAGAGCGGCGCGCCGCCCTCGGATCTCGTCTCCAAGCTTGCCCAGACGCGCTTCGGAGACTACCACTCCATCCTCGAAGTCGAGCCGGGAGCGTCACCGTACGCGGTGCGCGAGCAGTACACGCGACTGTCCCGGCTCTATAGCCCTCGCGGCTGGCCCAGGCGGCTCGGCCCCGAGGAGCTGGAAATCCTGCAAGAGGTCGCCTCCGGCATCCGCGACGCGTACCTCATCCTGGGCGAGCCCGAGCTGCGGGCCCGCTACGAGCGCGCGCTCCTCGGGGGTGGCGGCTCCTCATCCTCGCGAAGGTGACGTCGTTCATGTCTCGTCTGCCCCTGGTCATCTACCCCGATGACATCCTCAAGACCCGCTGCAGCGACATCACCGAGCTCAACCAGGAGCTCGTCGACTTCCTGCACAACATGGCCGAGACGATGTACCTGTCCCACGGGATCGGGCTCGCCGCGCCGCAGGTCGCCGAGAACATCCGCTGCATCACGGTCGACGTGGAGCCGGACAAGGGCGGCAAGACCCTGATGCACCTCATCAACCCGGTCATCGTCGACTCCCACGGTCGCACGATCTACGAGGAGGGGTGCCTCTCCTTCCCGGGGCTGGCCGCCGAGGTGAAGCGGAAGAAAGAGATCCACGTGCAGGCCTACGACCTCGACGGGGGGCTCCTCGACTTCGAGGCCGACGGGCTGCTCGCGATCTGCATCCAGCACGAGATCGACCACCTCAACGGCGTGACCTTCGTCGACCGCCTCAACGACGTGCAGAAGAAGCTCATCCTGCGCGAGTACCTGCGTCAGCGGGCCGAGGACGAGGAGGACGCGACGGTCGAGGCGATCCGGGCGGTCCACGGAAAGTAGCGGGCAGCGGGCGCGGCGCGCCGAAGGGGAGAGCTGGTGGCGTTGCGGGTCGTCTTCATGGGGACGCCGGAGCTGGCCGCGACGGTGCTGCAGGCGCTGCTCGACGGCCCGCACGAGGTCGTCGGGGTGGTGTCCCAGCCCGATCGGCCGGCCGGCCGCGGCAAGCACCTCGTCAGCCCGCCGGTCGCGGCCCTCGCGCGCGAGCGGGGGATCCCGCTGATGCAGCCCGAGGCGTGCAAGAGCGCGGCCTTCCGGGAGGATCTCGCCGCCTGGGCGCCGGACGTCGCCGTGGTGGCCGCCTTCGGGCACATCCTCGGGCCGAAGGCCCTGGCCGTGCCGCGGCTCGGCTGCGTCAACGTCCACGCGAGCCTGCTCCCGCGCTGGCGCGGGGCGAGCCCCATCCAGCGGGCCATCGAGGCCGGGGACGCCGAGTCCGGCGTCTCCATCATGCAGATGGATCCCGGGATGGACACCGGCCCCGTGCTGCTCGAGCGGCGCCTGGCCCTCACCCCCGACGAGACCGCCGACACCCTCCACGACCGCCTCGCGGCGCTGGGTGCCGAGGCGATCGGCGTCGCCCTCGACGCGCTCGAGGCCGGGACGGCGACGGCGACGCCCCAGCCGGAGCTCGGCGTCACCCACGCGCCCAAGATCACCAAGGCCGACGGGGTCCTCGACTGGGCGCGCCCGGCCGTGGTCCTCGACCGCCAGGTGCGCGCCTTCCACCCCTGGCCCGGGACCGGGACCACCCTCGACGGGCGCGTGCTCAAGGTGCTGCCGCCGATCTCCCCGCTCGAGGGCGGGGCCGACGCCGCGCCGGGCACCGTCCTGGCCGTCGGGCCCGACGGGATCGACGTGGCGTGCGGGGAGGGGAGCCTGCGGCTCACGCGCCTCCAGCTCGCCGGGAAGAAGGCGCTCGACGCCGCGCAGTTCCTCGCGGGCCACCGGCTCGTGCCGGGAATGGTTCTCGGCGCCGACGCGTCGACGGAGTCATGACCCCGCACGTCGCCGTCGTCTCGCTCTGTGCCGTCCTCCTCGGGACCGCGCTCGGCTGTGGTGACGGCGCCGCCGGCGGCGACCTCGCGCTCCAGCAGGCGCTCGCGAGCACGGCCGGGCGCACCGAGGGCCGCTTCAGCCCGAGCCCCCGCCCCCTCGACGGGGCGCGGCCCCACCGGCTGACGGTCACCGCCACCATCGCGCTGACGTCCCCCGACGGCGAGCGCAAGGTGGAGATCACGCGCCGGGTCGATCGCGGCGACGGCGGTCGCTTCCGCGTCGTCGACGAGCGCGAGGCGAGCCTGCCCGTGCTGGGCACGCGGGTCGACGGGCGGGAGGCGGTCTTCGACGGGGCCCGCTTCGCGTCCCGGCGCCGCTTCGGCCCGTGGATCGCGCGCGACCTCCTCAACGGCGGCCACGAGCGCGCCCTCCGGGAGGCCTACGACCTGGGCGCCGGCGTGCTCGCCGCCTTCGGGGACTACGTGACCTGGAAGGAGGACCCGAGCAAGGACGAGCGCCTCGCCGGGCTGCCGGTCCGCTGGGCCGCCGCCTCCCTCAACCGCCGCGTCGCGCCGCGCCCGCTGGCCGCCGACGCGCTCGCGGCCCTCCGGGATCACGTCGACCACTGGCCGGCGTGGGTCGCCGCGACCCACAAGCCGACCCGGATCGGCGGCGCCGTGGCGCGGACCAAGGCCGGCGAGCTGGTCGCGGGCGAGCTCGAGATCGGCGGGGAGGCGACGGTCGAGGGCGTGCCGGCGAGCTTCTCCGTGAAGCTGCGCTATGCCGTCACCGACCTGCCGAAGAAGGCGTCCTTCGCGCTCCCCGACGACGTCCTGCCCGAGGCGCGCGGCCGGACCTGGCGCATGATCCAGGACGTGCTCGGGGACGACCTCGGCGCGCCCTACCGGTAGCGACCCGTCGCTCGCCTGGACGCGCCGCAACGAGCCAGGCGGTTGGCGAGCGCGCTGAGCGTTGAGCCCAGGCCGTCGTCGCGGGCGGGACGAGGCTATCGCAAAAGCCCGCCGACGGTGTCCCCACGAACCCACCGCGGTCGGGACGACCGCAGGCCAACTGGCCGGCGGACGTCCGCGTCCGCTGTGGATTGGCTCAACGCGACAGCCTCGGGACACCCGCGGCCGGGAGTAGGGTGAGGGCCCGCCTACATCCGCGTGCCGATCGTCACCCCGGCGAAGAACAGGTTTCGGAAGCCGCCCTCGAGCCGGACCATGACGCTGTCGGCGATGTCGAGCTCGAACCCGAGGGTGAGGTTCACGACGGGCAGCACGCGGGTCGGCAGGTCCGCCGCCTCGTCCGTCGCCGAGCGCCAGTGGGCGCAGCTCGACACGGGCTCCTCGCAGGTGGGGAGCACCTCGGCGAAGACCAGATCGCCGACGAGCAGGCCCACGCCGAGGCCGCCGCCGAGGAAGAAGCGGAAGTCCCGGGTGAACGGGATCTGGCGCAGGTAGGACACGTCGAAGGAGATCATGTGCATCCCCGACTCGACGTAGGTCGAGCCGGCGGGCGGGTCACCGTCGGTGCGCCAGTTCCCGGCGGCGGGGACGATCGGCGTCCAGCCGAGCTCGAAGGACCAGGTGTAGCGGTCGCGCGCGCCGAACTCGTAGCCGAGCCCGGCGGAGACGTTGCTGAAGTCGGTGTGATCGGAGAAGAGCAGGTCGAGGATCGCGCCTGGGACCGTCACCCAGCGGGTGTGGGCCGTGATCAGGCTCCACTCGCGGTCCGGGACCTCGGGCTCGGGCTCCGGCTCCTGCTTCTTCACGACGGCGGCGGGATCGTCGAAGCCCCCGAGCAGCGGCTCGAGCCGCGTGGCGCCCGCGCGGTCATCGAGGATCGGCGCCGGCTCGGCGGCCCATCCGGGCGCGGAGGTCGAGACGACGAGGAGGGCTGCGAGGAACCGCGTCATGGGAGGCAGGCTAGACGTCCGTGAAGCCGATGACAACCGCTACCGCGCGGCGACGTCCGGCACCCGGGCGCCCCGTCCCGCGCCCGCACGATGGACGCCGACCGCCTCCTTTAGTATGGAGGCTGCCCGCCCCGCAGCGGCCTGCGGCGGCGCCACAAGTCGTTGACACTCGGGCGAATGCCGTGATAGGCATCCGCACCGCCGCGCCGGAGGGCGCGAAATCGCCCCGAGGCGCCGCACCACAGCGATGTTGGGGCGTCGTCAAGTGGTAAGACACGGGATTTTGGTTCCCGCATTCGCAGGTTCGAATCCTGCCGCCCCAAGTCTCATCCAGCGCGTCGTCTTCATCGGAGGATGAACGCGCCCCCGGCCCGCGTGGTCGGTAGTTCTTGTCAGAGGAACGCGCCATGGCCCGAACGTCAGTGACTGTGAGCCCGCGAAGCGAGGCTGGTAAGGGGGTTAGCCACCGCCTGCGCGCCGAGGGGATGATCCCGGCCGTCGTCTACGGCAAGGGCCGCGAGGCGGTCGCCGTCGTGGCCGACCCGAAGCAGCTCTCCGCCATCCTCAACGGCAGCCTCGGCAAGAACACGCCGCTCGAGCTGACGATCGAGGGTGAGGCCGGCTCCCACCTCGCCATCATCAAGGACTACCAGGTCCACGCGGTGAAGCGCCGCCTGACCCACGTCGACTTCTGGCAGGTCGAGGCCGACCAGAAGCTCGTCATGACGGTGCCGTTCCGCCGCGCCGGCCGCTCGCTCGCCGAGAAGCAGGGCGGCAAGATCCGCATCACCCGCGACGACATCAACGTCGCGTGCGTCGCGGACAAGGCTCCGGCGGTCGTCGAGTACGACATGGCGACCCTCAAGGCCGCCGATGCGAACATCCACATCTCCGAGGTTCCGCTCCCGGAGGGTGTCGAGGCCGTGTTCAAGCACGACTACAGCCTCGTCCAGGTCAGCATGCCTCGCGTCACCGAGGCGGCCGAGACCGTCGATCCGAAGGCCAAGAAGGGCAAGAAGTAGGGCGGTCTCCGAGCGAGACCCCCTGATCGCTGCTGGAGAGGAACGTGCCATGGCTCATCGTGGGGCTCGGGAATCCGGGTCCCCGGTACCGTGAGAACCGGCACAACATCGGGTTCATGGTGGCCGACGCGATCGCGCGGCGCATGGGCGCGACCTTCCAGACCAGATTCGAGGGCCAGGCGGCGCGCGGCCGCTTCGCCGGTGACGACGTCCTGGTCCTCGAGCCCCAGACTTACATGAACTTGAGCGGCGTGGCGCTGCACGCCGCTGCAACCTTCTTAAAGACCGCACCGGAGCACGTGATCGTCATTCATGACGAGCTTGACCTGCCCTACGCGCAGGTACGGGTGAAGGTGGGAGGTGGACACGCGGGTCACAATGGCCTGCGCTCCATCTTCCAACACTTCGGTGCGGACTTCTTGCGCGTGCGCTGTGGCGTCGGTCGACCAGCCGACGGAGACGTCGCAGGCTACGTGCTTTCGGACTTCTCGGCCGCCGAGCGTGGGACGCTCGGGTCGTTCGTCGACGAGGCGGTCGAGGCGGTCGAGCTCATCGTGTCCCGCGGTGCGCTCGAGGCGATGAACGTGATTCATCCGCGCCAGAGGCGGAAGGAATCGACGGCGGAGTGACCCCGCGCGCAGGTCGGCGCGCATTGCGAGGAAGAGGAGACGGACTCGATGGACATCTTGGTACCCCTGCTGCTCGGCGTCATCGGCGCCGGCGTGCTCGCCCTGCTGTTCGCGTTCTTCAAGAGCGCGAGCATCAACAAGCAGGACATGGGCACGGACACGATGAAGACCATCTCGGGCCATATTCGCGAGGGCGCGATGGCCTTCATCGCGCGTGAGTACAAGGTCCTCGCGATCTTCGTCGCCGCGATCGCCATCCTGCTCGGCGTCAGCAACGCTTCGATGCCCGACAGCCACTGGATGATCGCCGTCGCCTTCCTCGTCGGCGCCACCTGCTCGGGCCTCGCCGGCTACTTCGGCATGCGCGTCGCCACCGCCGCCAACGTCCGCACCACCGCGGCCGCCCGGACCAGCCTCAACAAGGCGCTCGGCGTGGCCTTCGACGGCGGCGCCGTCATGGGCATGTCGGTCGTCGGCCTCGGCATCGTCGGCCTGACCCTCCTCCTCTTCATCTTCATGGAGATGGGCGGCGGGACCTTCCCCGGCGGCATGGACCAGATCCTCAACGTGCTCGCCGGCTTCTCGCTCGGCGCCAGCTCCATCGCGCTCTTCGCCCGCGTGGGCGGCGGCATCTACACCAAGGCCGCCGACGTCGGCGCCGACCTCGTCGGCAAGGTCGAGGCCGGCATCCCCGAGGACGACCCGCGCAACCCCGCCACCATCGCCGACAACGTCGGTGACAACGTCGGCGACGTCGCCGGCATGGGCGCGGACCTCTTCGAGTCCTACGTCGGCTCCATCATCGGCACGATGATCCTCGGCGCCGCGATCTTCGACGGCAACCCCGCCGGCGTGCACCTCATCTTCATGCCGCTCTACGTCGGCGCCATCGGCATCATCGCCTCCATCCTCGGCACCTTCTTCGTCCGCACCAACGAAGGCGGCAACCCCCAGAAGGCGCTCCACACCGGCACGTTGGTCGCGGCCGTCCTCACCATCGGCGCCGTCTTCGGGCTCGCCAAGGCCTTCATCCCGGCCGGCATGACCTTCGACGTCAACGGCATCAACACCGCGCTGGTCGCGGGTGGTGAAGGCCCCGACGCCGCGATGGGCGTGTTCATCGCGACGATCATCGGCCTCATCGCCGGCACCCTCATCGGCCTCGCGACCGAGTACTTCACCTCGACGCACTACAAGCCGGTCCACTTCATCGCCAAGCAGTCGGTCACCGGCTCGGCCACCAACGTCATCGCCGGCGTCGCCATCGGCATGATGTCCACCGCGGTGCCGATCGTCCTCCTCGTCGTCGCCATCCTGGTCAGCTACGAGTTCGCCGGCCTCTACGGCATCGCCATCAGCGCCCTCGGGATGCTCTCGACGACGGGCATCCAGCTCGCCGTCGACGCCTACGGCCCGATCGCCGACAACGCCGGCGGCATCGCCGAGATGAGCGAGCTCCCCAAGGAGGTCCGCGAGCGGACCGACAACCTCGACGCCGTCGGCAACACCACCGCCGCCATCGGCAAGGGCTTCGCCATCGGCTCCGCGGCGCTCACCGCCCTGGCCCTCTTCAGCGCCTTCACCACGAAGGTCAACTTCACCACCCTGGACATCCTCCAGCCGACCGTCCTCGCCGGCGTCTTCATCGGCGCGACGCTGCCCTTCGTCTTCAGCGCGATGGCGATGCTCGCCGTGGGCCGCGCCGCCGGCTCCATGATCGAGGAGGTCCGCCGCCAGTTCCGTGAGATCCCGGGCCTGCTCGAGGGCAAGGCCAAGGCCGAGTACGCCAAGTGCGTGGCCATCTCCACCGGCGCGGCCATCCGCGAGATGATCATGCCCGGTCTCCTCGCCATCATCGTCCCGGTCCTCGTCGGCCTCTGGGACCTCCACGCCCTCGGCGGCCTCCTCGTCGGCGTCACGATCTCGGGCGTCCTCCTCGCCATCTTCCAGTCGAACTCGGGCGGCGCCTGGGACAACGCCAAGAAGCACATCGAGGGTGGCCACCACGGCGGCAAGGGCTCGCCGGCGCACGCCGCGGCCGTCAACGGCGACACCGTGGGCGACCCCTTCAAGGACACCTCGGGCCCCTCGCTCAACATCCTCATCAAGCTCATCTCCGTCGTGGCCGTCGTGACCGCGCCGGTGCTGCTGAGCGTCCACTCGGACAGCAAGGCCGAGGCCGCCGCCGCCGTGAAGGCGCCCGCCGCCAAGGTCATGCAGATCGAGGCCGCCGCGCAGGACGCCCCGGCGGCCGGTGAGGTCTCCATCAAGGTCGTCGAGTGATGAGGTCCTCCCGCGTCTCGGCGCGGGAAAAGCCTTGAAAATTAGGACGGGCCGGGGCAAAGTCCCGGCCCGTTCTTCGTGGCCCCAGCGCCTTCGGGCGTGGCCGCGACTCCTTACTCCGGGTTCACCCGGGGTCAAAGTCCACAGGGAGACATCATGCTGACCAGAAAGTACGAGGTCGTGACCCTCGTTCACCCCGAGGCGGGTGAAGAGGGCGACGAGAAGGTCCTCGGCCGTATGCGCGAGGCCCTCGAGAAGACCGCTGGGACGGAGATCCGTCTCGAGGATTGGGGCGTCCGCAAGCTCGCCTACGAGCTCCGCGGGCAGCGCAAGGGGCACTACTACTACATGCTCTACCTCGGCACGAACTCGACCGTCGCCGAGATGGAGCGTCTCCTCGGGATCACCGAGACCATCCTCAAGTACCAGACCATCCTGCTCGAGGATCGCGTCGAGTCCGACACGTTCGACTTCGCCGCCGCCAAGGGTGAGGTCACCGCGCTCGGTCGCGGTGTGCAGAAGGAGGCCGTCGCATGAAGCGCCGTCGTCGCAATCGGAAGAAGGTATGTCCGTTCCTCGCGGACAAGGAGCTGGCGGCCCAGCTCAACTACAAGAACCCGGAGCTGCTGCTTCGCTTCATCACCGACCGCGGGCGCATCGTGCCGCGTCGCATCTCCGGCGTGAGCGCGCGCTACCAGCGTAAGCTCGCCGAGGAGATCAAGCGCGCCCGTGCCATCGCGCTGCTGCCCTACGCGCAGACGGGGGTGTGACATGCAGGTGATCCTCACCCAGGACATCCGCGACCTCGGCCACGCCGGCGAGATGGTCGCGGTCAAGCGCGGCTACGGCGCCAACTTCCTCATCCCCCAGGGGATGGCGGTCCTGGCGACCCCGCGTAACCGCTCGCGCATGGAGCACGAGCAGCGCAAGATCGAGGCGAAGATCGCCCGCGAGCGCGCGCAGGCCCAGGAGATGGGCAAGCGCCTGAGCGGGATGAGCGTGACCCTCACCCGCCTCGTCGGCGACGACGACAAGATCTTCGGCTCCGTCACCGGCAAGGACATCACCGATGCCCTGGCCGACGAGGGCGTGAAGATCGATCGCCGCCAGGTCGAGCTGGAGGCGCCGCTGAAGTCCCTCGGCGTGTACGAGGTGCCGGTGCGTCTCCACCGCGAGGTGGCGGCCATCATCAAGGTGTGGGTCGTCGCCGACTGAGGTGCGCCCGAACGCCGTGTAGAACGATGTCGAGCCGCGAGCACCTTGCTCGCGGCTCGCTTCGTATTTGGAGAACGCCATGAGCGACAGCGCTGCTGCTGAGAACGTCGTCTGGGTCGAGCTGCGGCTCCTGGTCCCCGAGACCGACCCGCTCCTGCTCGAGTCGCTGGACTCGGCGTGCCTCGAGGTGGCGCCGGGGGGCTTCGTCGTCGAGGGGGCCGACGTGCCGCCGGGGGACGAGCCGCCGCCGCCCATCGGCTGGTCGCGCTATCGCGTGTACGTCGGCGAGGCGGAGCTCGAGCAGGCCAAGCTCATCCTCGAGACGGCGCTCGGCCGCTGGGGTGGCGCCGAGCTCAGCACCGCCCCGCTCCCCGAGGGGTGGCGTGACCGCTGGAAGGAGTGGTTCCTGCCCGTCGAGATCACCCCGGACCTGGTCGTGACGCCGCCGTGGCACGCCGAGCGGGTCCGCGCCGAGGGCGGCCCGGAGCGGCGGCTCATCGTCATCGAGCCGGGCATGGCCTTTGGCACCGGCCAGCACGAGACGACCTTCGTCTGCCTCGAGGGGATCGAGGCGCTGGGGCGGCTCGGCGCGCTCCCGCAGGACGTCCTCGACGTCGGCTGCGGCACGGGCGTCCTCGCCGTCGGCGCGGCGCTCGCGGGCGCGACCCACGTCCACGGCGTCGACAACGACCCGGTGGCGGTGCGCGCGGCGCGCGTGAACGCCCGCGACAACGGGGTCGCCGAGCACGTGACCTTCGGGGACACGCCCATCGCCGAGGTCGACGGCGTCTACGGCCTCGTCGTCGCCAACATCATGACCCACATCCTGCTCGCGATGCGCGACGACCTCATCGCCCGCGTGGCGCCGGGGGGCATCCTGATGCTCTCCGGGATCCTGCGCGAGCAGGAGGACGAGATCGTCGAGGCGTTCGCGGTCGAGGGGCTCGTCCACGTCGGGACGATCGCGCGCGGCGGCTGGATCCGCGTGGATCTGGTGCGCGCGGCGCTGGGCTACGAGTGAGCAAGCACCACCGCCTCGGCGTGGCGCTCACGCCGGGCGCCGTGGTCGGGGTCGCGGCCGGGGCGGCGCACCACCTCGAGCGGGTCCTGCGCGTCCGGGTCGGCGATCGCTTCGTCGGCGTCGGCGCCGGCGGTGAGGCGCACACCGTGGAGGTCGTGGGGCTCGAGCCGCTGACCGTCGTGGTCGGCGAGGCGGTCGAGCTCGGGGCGGACCCGGCGGTGGCGCTCGAGGTCTGGGTGCCGCTCCTCAAGGGCGGGCGCACCGACGACCTCGTGCGGCAGCTGACGGAGCTGGGGGCGACGCGCATCGTCCCGTGGTCCGGCGCGCGCTCGGTGGTGCGCCTCGACCCGAAGCGCGCCCGGGATCGGGTCGCGCGCTGGCGCGCCATCGCCCGCGAGGCGACGAGCCAGTGCGGGCGCGTGGCCGTGCCCGAGGTCGCCGAGGTCGCCGGGCTCCCCGAAGGCGGTCCGGGCGTGTTCTTCTGGGAGGACGCCCGCGAGCCGGCGCGTGAGGCGCTTGCGGGCCTCGCCGGCGAGACGGGGGCGCTCACGGTCCTCGTCGGCCCCGAGGGCGGGCTCACGCCGGAGGAGGGCGCCGCGCT
>SBGO01000389.1 GCA_006226565.1 Deltaproteobacteria bacterium
CGTAGCGGATGCGCCCGCCCTCGGCGCCGTCCCAGCGCGCCGCCAGGGCGCGGCTCTCCGCGAGGCTGTCGGCGGTCGTCTCGGCCAGGCCCGGCGGCGCGTCCGGCGCGTCCATCATGCACTTGCCGGCGACGGCGCGGAGGCCGGTCGCCGCGAGCGCCTCGAAGATCGCCTCGGTGTGATGGACGGTCCCCATGTCGACGATGCCCGTCGTCCCGCCGAGGAGGAGCTCGGCGATCCCGAGCTCCGCGCTCGCGGCGAGCGACGCCCGATCATGGGCCGCCTCGAGCGGCCAGACGCGGGTCCGGAGCCAGTCGAGCAGCGCCAGGTCGTCCGCGAGGTTGCGGAAGAGCGTCTGGCAGAGGTGCACGTGGGTCTGGACGAAGCCCGGCAGGACCGCCATCCCCGTCGCGTCGACGACGACCTCGTCGGGCGCGGGCGTCAGCCCCGGCGCGACCTCCGTGACGCGGCCCGCGCGCAGCCGGACGTCCGCCGGGAGCTCGCTCCCGGCGTCGTCCATC
Source organism: Deltaproteobacteria bacterium (assembly GCA_006226565.1). GTDB lineage: Bacteria > Myxococcota_A > UBA9042 > PHBI01 > PHBI01 > PHBI01. The sequence continues at coordinate 522 of SBGO01000389.1, forward strand.
GCAATGACCGTACCTCCGCGGACCAGAAAGGCCCGCTCGGTCACGCCTCGGCCTCGGCCAGCTGGCGCGCCAGCGTGCGGATGACGCTCAGGAGGCGTGGGCCGGCCTCGTTGGCGACCTCGGCCACCTCGGAGTGGTCGAGCGGCGCCGTCGACACGCCCGCCGCGAAGTTCGACACGACGCTGATGCCGCCGACCTTCACCCCCATGTGGTTGAGGGCGATGCACTCCTGCACGGTCGACATCCCGACCAGCGACGCGCCGATGACGCGCAGCATCCGGATCTCGGCCGGCGTCTCGTAGCTCGGGCCCGACATCGCGGCGTAGACCCCGGAGTAGAGCGGCACGCCGGCGCTCGCCGCGGCGCGCGAGATGGCCCCGCCGAACTCCGGATCGTACCCCGTGCTCATGTCGGGGAAGCGCGGGCCGAGGTCGCTCGGGTTCGGCCCGATGAGCGGGTTCTTCCCGCTCAGGTTGATGTGGTCGACGATGCGGCACAGGCTCCCGGGGCTGAGCCAGGGCTGCACGCCGCCCGCGGCGTTGGTCAGGAGCACGCGCGGCGCGCCCAGACGCGCGAGCATGCGCACGCCGAAGACCACGTCGCTCATCGCGTGGCCCTCGTAGGCGTGGACGCGCCCGCTCAGGATGGCGACCGGGAGCCCCTCGAGGGTGCCGAGCAGGAGCTTGCCCGCGTGGCCCACGACGGTCGGCGCGTACATGTGCGGGATGTCGCCGTAGGGGATGGCGACGGCGTCCTGCACGAGCTCGCCGATCGCGCCGAGGCCGCTCCCGGCGACGATGCCGAGGGCCGGGACCAGGTCGCTCCGGTCGCGAACGACCGCGACGGCCTCGGCGAGCTGCGCGGAGATGGCGGGAAGGGTGGTGCTCATCGTGTCGTCCTCATCCGATCCGCTCGATGATGAGCGGCGCTACGGGCGTTTCGGTATCGCTCAGCGTGAAAGCCGCGCGCAAGCGGGCGATCGCCTCGGCCGGAGGCGGACCGCCGGCGCCGTGGAGGATGGTCGCCAGCGGCGCGCCCGCCGCGACCTCCGCGCCGACCATGGCGTCGACGCGCACGCCGACCACCGGGTCGATGACGTCCTCGCGGCGGCGCCGCCCGGCGCCCAGGCTCATCGCGGTCAGCCCCACCTCGTGCCCGTCGATCATCGCCACGTGGCCGTCGCGCGGCGCCGTGACGACCGTCTCGCCGGTCGGGGTCGGGAGCGCGTCGAGATCGCCGCCCTGCGCGGCGATGGACCCGCGGAAGCGCGCGAGCGCGCTGCCGTCGTTCAGCGCCGCGCGGATGCGCGCGCGCCCCTCGTCGAACGAGACGCCCTTGGCCACCTCGACCATGGCGCCGCCGAGGACCTCGACGAGCTCGACGACGTCGGCCGGCCCCCCGCCGCGCAGGACGTCGATGGACTCGGCGACCTCGCAGGCGTTGCCGACCATGCGGCCGAGCGGGGCGTCCATCCGGGTCAGGAACGCGATGACGCGCTTGCCCATCTCGCCGCCGACCGCGACCATCCGCTCGGCGAGCTCACGCGCCCGCTCGCGGGTCTTCATGAAGGCGCCCGGGCCCACCTTGACGTCGAGGATGAGCCCCTCGATGCCCTCGGCGAGCTTCTTCGACATGATGCTCGCGGTGATGAGGGGGATGGACTCGACCGTGCCCGTCACGTCGCGGAGCGCGTAGAGGCGCTTGTCGGCGGGCGCGATGTCCTCGGTCTGCCCCATGATGCAGAAGCCGTGCTCGCGGACGATGCCGGCGAAGGTGTCGACGTCGAGGGACGCCCGGTAGCCCGGGATGGCCTCGAGCTTGTCGATCGTCCCGCCGGTGTGGCCGAGGCCGCGGCCGGCCACCATCGGGACGAGCACCCCACACGCCGCGGCGGCGGGGGCCAGCGGCAGCGAGATCTTGTCGCCCACGCCCCCGGTGGAGTGCTTGTCGACCCGGCCCGACCCGAGGTGGGCGAGATCGAGGACGCGGCCGCTGCGCAGCATCGCGTCCGTCCAGGTCCGGGTCTCGCGATCGTCGAGCCCGTTGTAGAAGATGGCCATGGCCAGGGCCGACATCTGGTAGGCCGGCAGCCGGTCCTCGGCGAACTCGCCGATCAGCCAGCGGATCTCTTCGTCTGCGAGCCGCTTGCCGTCACGCTTGGCGGCGATCAGCTCCACTGCAGTGCGCACTCGCGCCTCCTTTCGGCGGGGGCCTCCCCCCCGCATCGGTGCGCGCCGTCTACGCGAACAGCTCGCCCAGGAAGCTCGTTCCGGGGCTGTCCGCGGCGGCGCCGAAAACGTCTGCGGCGGTAGCGCCTACGTCGGCCAGCGTCAAGCGAGTTCCGAGGTCGACGCCCGAAGGCACGCTCGCGGCGTAGGCCAGGACCGGGACGTACTCCCGCGTCAGCGCCCCGCGGTGGACGATGGTGGCGTCGTTGCCGCCGAGCCCGACGATGATGAGGAGCACGTGACTGTCGAGCTGATCGAGCAGCGCCGTGAGGCTCGCGTCGAAGCGCGTGAGCGCGCGCGCCACTCCCACCGGGCCGGCGCCGACGAGCCCGCGATGAACGTCCGGGCTCGCGACGATGACCCCCTCGGGGTGCTTGCGCATGATCGCGGTCACGGCCTCGACCAGCTCCTGGCGCGCCTCGACCTCGTGGGTCGTCACGCCGTCGACGCCGACGAAGGCGTGCGCCGCCTGTCCGATCGCGTGGACGTCGATCCCGCCCTCGCCGAGCGCGCGGACGGCGTCGCCGACCAGCTCCTCGAGCGCCCCCGCCACGTCCACACCGCCGGTCGCCCGGGCGGCCCGCGCCACGCTCGCCGCCGGCGGATCGGCCGACGCGATCGCGTCGCTCGGCGTCAGGTTGCCGACACCGAGCCAACCCAGGTTCGGGAGCTGCACGCCGCCGACGTAGCGCGCCACGTGCTCGAGCGTGCTCGCGCCGCGATCGTGGTACTCGACCGCGTCGGGCTGCGCGCCCGCTCCGAGACCGGGCAGCGCCACGATGATGACCTGCCGAAACGCGCCGTGGGTTGGGTCCGCCATGGGATCGCCTCCAGATCGCCGGGATCGAACGAGGATTCTGCGAGCTCCCGCGTTGCCGGGAGCGGCATGGATGTCTCAGGTCCGGGGATCATTCGACGCCGAGGCGTGTCATGTCAAAAAATGGCGAGTCGACGCGGTGACTTCGCGGCTACTCCTCGCCCTCGGCGTCCTTGGACGCCAGCACGTCGCGGTAGAGCTCGAGCTCGATCCGCGGGGCGGCGCCGGCCACCACGTTGAACGGCGAGGGCTCGCGCGTCGCGGGCGGCACCAGCGGCCGCGGCACGACCCCGGCCTCCGGGCGCGCGTCGGCCCAGCGCTCGGGCTCGCGCTTGAACGCGAGGCGGCAGCCCCGCTCCGGGTCGTCGCAGAAGAACCAGCGCCGGCCGCGGTAGGTCACGCCGAGGCGGCGCGGATCCGGGGTGAGCGCGCGGCCGCAGACGGGGTCGATGAGCGGGGCCGGTCCGTCGGAGGTGGGCATGGCCACGGTGTAACGCCGCGACGCCGGTCGCGGCAAGGACGAGCCCCCGCGCCGAACGCTGTCGCCGTTTCCGCCGCGATCCACTAAAACCACCAGGGTCATCACCCGGGAGCCCGACCATCGACGCCCGCCGCTTGCTCAGGTACCGCGCCAAGGCCCTCGGCCGCCGCCTCGCCGGCGGCTCCGTGCTGGCCCGCGTGGCGCTGCTCGTCGTCCTCGCGCTCGCCCTCGTGGCGATCTGGCTCGGGGTGGACGCCCTCGCCGTCGCCGACCTCGCCGGCCCCACCCCGGCGGCGCGCGAGACCGCGGTCCGCGAGCGGACCTTCTGGCTCACCACCCTGGCGGCCTTCATCTTCGCCTACTCGACCTTCGAGGTGTTCTTCCGGGCCTCCGACACCCGCCTCGTCGGGAGCCTCCCGATCCGCGGGCGCACCCGCTACCTCGACCTGATGAGCCGCGCCGCGCTGCTGCACGCGCCGCTCTTCCTCCCCCTCGGGGCCTACGGCGCCGCCCTCGCCGTGCGAGGCGCCCCCGACGCAGGCGTCTACAGCGTCCTCGTGGCCGCGGTCGTCTTCGTCGTCGGCATCCCGCTGTGCGTGTGGCTCCACCTCCTCGCCGGTCACTCGCTGCTGTCCGACGCCTCGCCGATCAAGCGCCAGCTCGCCGGCGGCGTGGTCGCCGACGAGGCCGCGCTCCTCGTCTACGCCCCGGCCGTCGGCCTCCTCGGCACGCTGCTCCTCGGCATCGCCGCCGACTTCGCCTTCCGCGACGCCGTGCTGCGCGGGCGGGCCGGCGTCCTCGCCCCGGTGCTCGGGGGCGGGCTCGCGATCGCCGTCCTGGCGGTCGTGAAGTCCATGACCCTGTGCGACCGCTCGCTCCACCTCATCATGCCGCGCTTCTCGGAGTTCGACGTCCCGCCGCCCTTCCGCGACGACGGCGTCCGCCGGCGCGTCCCAGGCGAGCGCTTCGCCGGCCTCCTGCCGCTGGCCGCGCGCCCCTTCTTCTTCCGCGACCTGCGCCAGCTGCGGCGGCGCTTCCGGCTCGACCGGATCCTGCTGTGGGTCTACGTGGCGGCGACGCTGCGGCTCGACCTCGCCGACGACGCGCCGGCCACCCTCGTGACGCACCTCGTCGTCCTCGGGCTCTTCACCGGGGTCTTCCTCGGCTCGGCCTTCCGCCTCCGAGGCCGCGAGCTCGCCTCGCCGTGGCTCGACCGTGCGCTCCCGACCGATCCGCGCGGGGCGCTGATCGGCCGCCTCGCCGCCGACGCCGTGCTGCCGGGCGGAGCGCTCCTGGCGACCACCCTCGCGCCCGCCGTGGCCGGCGACGCGGGCCTGGCCGCCGCGACCTTCGGGCTCGGCCTCGCCCTCGTCGCGCTCCTGCTCGGCGCCTCCCACGTCATCGCCGCCCGCGCCTTCCCCGACCGGGTCCTCGCCGCCGCCACCGCGTGGCGCGGGCTCCTCCTCGCCCTGACCGGAGCGGTCCTATGGCAACTCCCGTGAGCACCGCGCCGATCCTCGCCGTCTCCGGACTCGAGAAGCGCTTCCGCAAGTTCGTCGCCGTCGGCGGGCTCGACCTCGAGGTCCAGCCGGGGCAGCTCCTCGGGCTCATCGGCCCGAACGGGGCGGGCAAGTCGACGACGGTCAAGATGATCACCGGCCAGCTCCTCGCCGACGCCGGCCACATCACGGTCGCCGGCCACGACATCGTCGCCGAGCCGCTCGCCGCCAAGCGCCTCATCGGCTACGTGCCGCAGGACGTCGCGCTCTACCCGTTCCTGACCGGGCGCGAGCTGCTCGAGTTCGTCGCCGAGGTCCGCGGCGTGCCGGCGGACGAGGCGCGCATCACCATCGACGAGCTGCTCGCCCGCTTCCACATCGCCGACGCGCAGAACCGCATGACCCGCGAGTACAGCGAGGGCATGGCGCGCAAGCTCGCCATCGCGACGGCGCTGCTCGGCCGCCCCCCGCTGCTGCTGCTCGACGAGTCGCTCAACGGCCTCGACCCGCGCGCGGCCGCCGAGGTCAAGACCATCCTGAAGGAGGAGCTGGCCCGCGGGACCGCCGTGGTGCTGGTGTCCCACATCCTCGACGTCCTCGAGCGCCTGTGCACGAACGTCGTCCTGATCCACCGCGGCCGCGTCGTCGAGACCCTCGATCGCGCCGCCCTCGACGCGCTCGTGTCCGCGGGGACGACCCTCGAGGACTTCTTCATCAGCCACACCAGCGACGGCTGAGGCCGCGCCCGACGCGCGGGCGGAAATGGCGGGACGGGCTCCGTCGTTGTTCGGAAGTCACCGTCCTCTATCAGGATTCTTGCGTCTCCTCGCGCTTGCGGCACGATGGCCCGCAGCCGGAGCACTCGAGTCATGCAGACCCCGCCCTCCCCTCGCCCCCGTAACCCCGCCGGCCGCCACCTCGTCGTCGCCGCGGCCCTCGCCGTGACCGCGACGGCCTGCGGCACGACCAGCGACTACTACGACGAGTCGAACGTCGAGTACGTCTCCTGGTCGGGAGGGGGCCGCCGCAGCGACCCCGTCACGCTGCCCGACGACGCCGGGAGCCTGAACCCCGAGCGGTGGGCGGGCATCGTCGCCACGCGCTGCCGCGAGATCGAGCCGCTGATGCGCGTCGCGGCGATGGAGCAGCGCGTCGACATCGGGCTCATCGCCGGGATCATCCACGTCGAGTCCCACTTCCGCGCCGACGCGCGGAGCAAGTCCGGCGCCCGGGGGCTCATGCAGGTGATGCCGACGGTGGGCAAGCGCCTCAAGTGCGGCGATCTCACCGACCCCGAGCGCAACATCCGCTGCGGGCTCACGATCCTCAAGCGCTTCCTGGCGCGCTACGACGACCGCGTGATCTTCGGCCTGAGCGCCTACAACGCCGGCTACAAGGTGCCCAACGAGGCCCTCGACGACGGCGAGCTGCCGTCGAACTACCCCTACGTCGAGAAGGTCCTCGCCTCGCGGGTCAGCTACCTCCGCTACGGGTGCGGCGGGTGAAGGGCCCGGTCCTGGTGACCCTCGGCCTGGTCGCCCACGGCGAGCGGGACGGCGAGCCGACCTACGTCGTGACGCGGCGGCCGGCGGACACCCACCTCGGCGGCTCGTGGGAGCTGCCCGGGGGCAAGGTCGATCCCGGTGAGAGCCCCGAGGAGGCCCTCCGCCGGGAGCTCGAGGAGGAGCTCGGCGTGACGGTCGGCGCGATCGCCCCGATGACCTTCTCGTGGCACGCGTACGCCGAGCGCCTGGTCTTGTTGCTCTTCCACCGGACCGCTACTGTGCCTGGAAGCCCCGCGCCGCGACCCCTCGCGGCGACGGAGCTGCGCCTCGTGACCGCGGCCGAGCTGCTCGCCCTCGAGCTCCCGCCCGCCAACGCCCCGTTCGTCGCGGCCCTCGCCGCCGCCAGGAGTCCCGGATGAAGCTCATCGCCTCCGTCTTCGCGAGCGCTCTCGGCCTCGCGCTCCTCGCCTGCCCCTCCCCCGAGGTGCGCCCCGCGCCGACGCCCGACGAGACGGTCGAGGCGACCGATCCCCCCGAGACGACGCCCGCGCCGACGCCGAAGCCGAAGCCGACCGTGGACCCGGCGCGCAAGGAGGAGCTCCAGCGCGAGTACCGCAAGCTCGCGCTGAAGAACGACTGCAGCGGCGCCTTCAAGCACCTCGACGGGACCTGGCGCTTCATCGGGCAGTCGCGCACGCCGAACCACACGGACGTCCTCACCATCCAGGGGACCAAGTTCACCGAGAAGCTGACCGGCGACCCCGACGGCAAGCACCTCGAGGCCGACCTCTCCGGCGAGATCCGCTGCCTCTTCAAGAACCGCGTGCTGATGATGATCGACAAGGTCGTCCCCGAGGGCGCCTACGAGAACCACAGCGGCGACCAGTACCCCTGCGACGTCCTCGGCGACATCGCCATGACCGGCAACAAGATGCTGCTCATCTGCTACTACGACTGGGATCTACGGACCGCCGCCGGCATCGAGTCGGAGTTCGAGCGCGTCGTCGAGTAGCTTCTGCCCCGGACGGAGCCTGCGGTGCTGCGAGCGATGCGATTACGATCACATGCGCTCCGCTCCGGGGGCGCCCGGCATGAAACGTCTCGCGCATCCCACTGCGGGTTTCGCCCGCCGACATCCGCTCGCACGCACGACGGCGCGATGGCGAACCCCGCAGCGGGAGCCCTCAGCGCAAGACGTTTCAGGCGCCCCCTCCGCTACGCTTGTCGGTGACAGTCGGACGATTGCGGCGAGCTCTGCTTCCGCTTGGCCGCTGGGGTAGAGCAGGCCCCTCCCGCATGCAGGCGGCAGACACGAAAACGCCCCCGAGACCGAGGCCGCGGGGGCGTTGTTCGTTCGCGAGGGGCGCGCGCTAGAAGGTGAAGGTCGCGCCGAGGCCCACGTCGCCCTGGGGCGTGAAGATGGGCTGGATCGACGTGGTCTTGATGCCCGTGCCCGGCAGGACCGGCTTCACCTCGGCGTCCGGATCCTCCTCGTTGTCGAGGGCGAAGATGAGGATGCCGCCCACCAGCGCCGCCGCGCCGACGCCGAACCCGGTGTAGGCCAGGGTGCGCTCGGTCTCGGCCGACTTCTTCGCGTCCTGGCGACCCGCCTCGTCGAGGGCGCAGGTGGTCGTGTTGGGGTTGCACTCGGCGTCCTTCCGGTCCGACGAGTACATGGCGTAGGACAGGCCGCCGAGGCCGCCGGCGACGACGCCGACGCCGGTCAGGATCCAGCCCTTGGTGTTCTCGTACCAGGGCAGGTAGTTCGTCCCGAACTCGGTGATCCCGTACATGATGTAGTACGCCATCTCGCCGATGCGGCGCTTCGAGACGACGTTCGCGTTGGCGTCCATCCCGGTGCCGCGCAGGACCTTGTCCGACTCGGTCTGGACGAGGTGCCCCTCGAGCTTGGTCTCGCCCTTGTCGTCGCCGAGCCCCACGACCGCGACGTAGTCCACGCCCACCAGCTCGCCGAGCTTGGCGGCGAAGGGGCCGAGGTTGCGCTTGCGATCGAGCTCGTCGAGGAACTCGAGGCCGTAGCGGCCGTTGCCGAAGGCGAGCGCCGACTCGAAGGCGAGGTCGACGTCGAACTCGTGCACGGTGCCGGTCTCGACGTTGATGGTGCGCATGTGGGAGGAGCGCTCACCCTTCTTGACCTGGATGCGCACCTCGCCCGGGAACAGGCCCTCGAAGACCGCGGGGGTGGTCTTGTCCTGCTTGATCCCGTTGATGTAGACGTCCGCGCCCGGCGGGTTCGAGCGGACGCTGATCTGCCCGACCCGCTGCTCGCTCATCTTGCGGTACGTCTCGCGGTACAGCGCGACGGCGTCGGGGTGGTAGTTGTCGGTGTTGATCGACGCGTCCTGCCCCACCTGACGCACGAGCGCTCGCATCACCTCTTCGGCTTTGTCCTGCGAGTTGCTCTTCAGGTAGATGAGCGTGAGCAGCATCTGCGTATCGATGTAGCCCTTCTTGAGCTCCTCGGAGAGGCTCATCGAGTCCACGATGCGCTGAAGCTTCTCGCGCGCGTCACGCAGCTTCTCGAGGGCCGGGCCAGCGCCCTGCTCGAAGAAGATCGTGGTGGCGTCGTCGACGATCTTCTTCACCGCGTCGGCCGACTCTTCGAGGGTCACGTCCTCGGACTTCGGGTACTTCGCGTAGACGAGCTTCTCGGCGTCGATCTTGTTGATGACGTCGAAGCCGCCCTCCTTGACGATGCGCTGCTCGACCTTGGCCGCGTACTCGGCGGTCTTCGCCGCCGGCTTGCCGCGATAGTAGATCTCGAAGACCGCCAGGGTCGGGTCCTCGGCCGGTGCACCGGCGAGCGCGACGCTGCTCGGCAGCACGCCGGCGACGAGGGCTGCGGAAGCCAGCAGAGCCCCGATGCGGACGCGACGAGCGGGGGTTCGCGGGGACGTTCGACTCGTGAACATGAACACTCCTGAGTTCGCTCGCGCACGCTGCTGCGCCAACGATTCGCCTTGCCGCGGGGACGCGTGACGCTCGAACGGCGTCGGATAGCGGCCATGTTAGCTGGCGACCGGGGCATGTCAACCGGCCCCGGGGCCCTGCGTGCGTCGGCGTGGCCCGCGTTCCGCGACGCACGGTGTCTCGCTGCGACGTCGCACCGCAGCGCGGCCAGACTTCCGCCAACTCATCGACGTGACAGGAGAGACACGTCAACCGCAGCGCAGCGTGTCCCAGCGCGGGTCCCAGCGCGGGACACCCCGATCGCCGGCGCAGGACCTCCGAGCGGCTCACGAGGCCCCTCCGCGGCACCGATACGAATGGCACGCGGTTTGAAAAAGCGATCGGCGAACGCTGTTTCGCGCCTCCCCGTCCGGACATCGGAGGTCCTCTTGTCCCCAACCCTCCCGTCGCGCCTCGCCGCCGTCTTCGCCCTCGGCGCGCTGTCGGCCTCGCTCCTGTGGCCCCGGTCCCACGTCGCCGCCGAGCCGCCCTTCGACCCCGACCGCGTGCCGACGGTCCGCGACCTCGCCGCGCTCGATCGCGCCGACCTCCTGCTGCCGCGGGGGCCGGCCGCCGCGTGCGGCGCCCCGATCGTCG
>SBGO01000771.1 GCA_006226565.1 Deltaproteobacteria bacterium
TACCCCATCCTGCGCGAGCTGGAGGAGGTCGGGCGCATCCGCCGCGGCTACTTCGTCGAAGGGATGAGCGGCGCGCAGTTCGCGGTGCCGGGCGCCGTGGACCAGCTCCGCCTGTGCCGCGACGTGAGCGGCGAGCCGGAGGTGCGGCTCCTGGCGGCGACGGACCCGGCGAACCCGTGGGGGGCGGTGCTGCCCTGGCCCGACGGCGAGGTCGAGGGCGGCCAGCGACCGCGGCGGGCCGCCGGCGCCACCGTGGTGCTCGTCGACGGCGACGTGGCGCTCTTCGTCGCGCCGCGCGCGCGGCACCTCGTGACCTTCCCGGCGCTGGAGGACGACGAGGTCGCAGCCGTGGCCTTCGCCGCGCTCCGGGCGCTGGCGAGCGACGCGAAGGGGCGCCTCCTCACCATCGAGCAGATCGACGGCGCACCGGCGCGAGGCGGGCCGTGGGAGGCCGCCCTGACGCGGGCCGGCTTCGCGCCCGACTACCGCGGGATGATGCTGACGGCCTAGCGGCTCGGATCGTGGCCCGCCCCGACGTCGCCGGTCACACGATCCGCAGCGGCATGGTCGCAGGGCCGTCCTTCGTGCGACGCAGTAGAACGACGCGGCCCACCACGCTATGTGCTTGCGAATCGCGCGCCGTACGGCGAAAATCTGGCCCTAGCTCCCGGTCCCGGGAGCGTCTTGCAACGCAAAAGCCAGCCCGCCGGAGAGCCGCCACGCCGCGTCGAAGGACGCGAGGCGAGCGCGCTTGCCCTCCCAACAGAGACAGGAGCCCAGATGAAGCGCTTCATCGCATCACCTTCCCTCATGGTCGGGGTCACGATCGCGCTCGGGCTCGCCTGGCAGGCCTGTGACGGCCAGACGGCCGGCGACGCCGCCCTCGACGGGCCGCCGCTCACCATCAACGTCGCGGCCTTGAACCTCCAGGGCGTCGGCGACGTGGTCTGGGACATCGAGGTCGACAACGGGGCCACGACCCCGCAGGTCGTGTGGCAGCGCCGCGTCTCCTCGTCGGGCTACGGCGACGGCGCCGGCTCCGCCAGCTACGTCGGGACCTGCGACGCCGACCCCGCGGCCTCGACCAACACCGTCAAGGTCTGGGTCGTCGGCGTCTACTCGGCGCCCGTCAGCGCCCTCGGCACCTTCGCCTCGGGCGCCGCCGGCGGCGTCAGCGGCTCGCCGATGCCGTTCCAGAACCCGACGGAGGTCGCCCCGCTCACGCGCACCGTCGTCTGTCAGGCGGACGCCGACGTCGCGGTGCAGTTCGACGTCGCCCTGATGCGCCCGGCCCAGCAGGGCTTCTTCGACATCGCGGTGAACTTCAACAACGTCTTCTGCTCGGCCAAGTTCGACTGCTGCAACGACGCCGACGACAGCGGCACCTGCGACGCCGGCGAGGACATCGACCTGCTCTTCACCGCCGGCAGCGGCCGCGACCGCACGATGGTGCTCGGCTTCGCCTGCACCGGCGGCATCGCCGCCACCGACGACACCACCCTGTACATGGACCCGCTCAGCTTCGACTGCACCTCGCCGAGCAGCGGCTTCACCGCCGACTTCACGATCTCGCCTGCCGCGGCCGCCACCGGCAACCAGTGCACCGCCGGCGACATGGCCGGCTGCGCCGCGGTCAGTGACCCCGCCCCCGCCGAGGCCGACACCTACCTCTTCCAGGTCGCCGTCTACCGCGGCCAGGAGCAGCTGCAGACCGGCGGCGTCGACGCCCACAAGGCGTACTGGAACGTCGCGCTGGGCGTGACCCCCCAGATCGGCGACTGCTGGCTCCGCACCAACGCCACGGCGGCGAGCTCGGGCGCGACCAACAGCGGCTTCAGCGGCGGCGTCATCGCGGCCGGCGCGGTCTACCCCTACGTCCACTGGGACGTGAACCTGGGCACCTGCGCCTCCGAGCCCCTCACCTTCGACGGGACGGGCATGGTCCGCACGGCCTACACCCACACCACCGACGGCGCCGCGACCGCGTTCGGCTACGCCTACGCGGCCTCCCTCCCGCCGTCGCCGGTCTGCGCCGAGCCGTGTCAGAACGGCGGCACCTGCAGCGGGCCGAACACCTGCACCTGCCCCGCCGGCTACACGGGCGACCACTGCGAGACGGTCAGCAACCTCGCGAGCTGCCTGGCCTTCTACCAGGCCGGCTTCACGACGGACGACGTGTACACCATCGACCCCGACGGCCCGGCCGGGCCCGAGGCGCCCTTCGACGTCTACTGCGACATGACGACCGACGGCGGCGGCTGGACCCTGGTGATGAAGCAGGCCGCGAACTCCGGCTACGGCTCGCCCCTGTCGGTCTCGGTCTGGAGCGGCTGGAGCACCGCCGACACGGTGCTCTCCCCCACCGACGCGACGCTGAACGACGCGAACATGGTGAACCTGGCCTACAGCCGCGTGACCGCGACGGATCTCCGCCTGACCGCGTCGACGAACTGGACCTCCGTCGCCGCCGGGGGCTGGCAGCGCACCGTGAACAGCACCGCGTTCAGCGCGCTGAGCAACGCCAACGCCAACCTCGTCGGCAACACCGGCGGCGCCCAGACGACCCCGTGGTCGGCCGCCGCGTTCACCGACGCGTCGTGGACGACGACCTCGACCGGCAGCGCGCTGTGCTGGCGAGCCGGTCCCTGGTTCAACCAGACCACCTTCGAGTACACGAGCGGCGGCATCAAGTGGGGCTGGTTCTTCAACAACGAGTGCAACCAGACCACGACGGACACGGCCGAGGGGCTGGGGTGCTGCGGCAACGTGAGCTGGTACCGGGTCAGCCCGTGGACCCTGTACCTCTGGGCCCGCTGACGACGAGGTAGGCGTCCGTGGTCACGCGGGGGATCCCCCCGCGCGGTCGCCGCGCCCTGGCACGCGTCTTGCTGCGTCGCCAGGGCACCGGCGCCCGCCCGCCCGCCGGAGCCAGGAAACAAGGGCCTCGAGCGTCCCGCGCTGCGTCCCTTTCTTCCCATCGACCGGGAAATCGATTACGCATCGCGGACGGTCGAACCATCGGACAGGAGCCGAGCACTTGATCGAGACAGCCGCCATCGTCGCCGCAGGGTTCGGGAGCCGCCTCAACGAGCTCACCGCCGCCATGCCGAAGGGGTTCTTGCACATCGGCGGTCAATCGCTGATCGAGCGCTCCATCCACACGCTGATCGAGTTCGGCATCCACCGGATCGTCATCGGGACCGGCTACCAGAGCGAGCACTACGAAGCGCTCGCGACGCGGATCCCCGAGCTGACCACCGTGAAGAGCGAGGTCTACGCCACGACCGGCAGCATGTACACGCTGTGGAACATGCGGAAGGAGCTCGACCGCCCCTTCCTGCTGCTCGAGTCGGACCTCCTCTACGAGCCGCGCGCCCTCGCGCTCCTGCTCGCGGACCAGCGCCCCGACGTGGTGCTCGCCAGCGACGCGACCCACTCGGGCGACGAGGTCTTCATCGAGACCGACGACGACTACGGGCTCGTCCAGATGAGCAAGAAGCGCCACGAGCTCTCGCGCGTGAACGCCGAGCTCGTCGGGATCACCAAGATCAGCACCGCGACCTACGCCGGCATGTGCCGCGCCATGGAGGCGCAGCTCGAGACGAACCCGAAGCTCGACTACGAGCACGCGCTGGTCGAGGTCGCCAAGACGCGCCCGATCCACGTGCTCCGCGCCGACGGCCTGGCCTGGTGCGAGGTCGACGACGCGCATCACCTGCGCCGCGCCAACGAGCAGATCCTGCCGCGGGTCGAGGCCGGCCGCCGCGCCCACCGCGAGGCCGCCGCGTCCTTCGCCTGAGGCGCGCGCTCGAGGGATGAACGCGAAAGGGCGGGGTTCAGACCCCGCCCTTTCGCGTTTCAGGTCGCCGGTGCGACGGCTCAGTGGCTGTAGGTCAGCCGCACCCGCCGCGCGCAGTTGGTCGGCGCGGGCTCGGTGATCGAGCCGCACAGGATGCCGAGGGCGCAGCCGCTCTGGACGCTGAAGCGCAGGTGGACCTGGCCGGACGCCGTCCGCGCCGCGTTCAGCGTGTTCTTGGCGATGGGGCCGGTCTCGAAGACCCACGAGCAGGCGTCGGCGCTGCTCGACACCGTGCCCTCGGCGACCTGGGTCCAGGTGTCGCCGGTCCGGAGCTGGAACCACACGCGCCCCGGCTCACCGAAGGTCGCGCACCACGCGACGTACCACTCGAAGCTGAGCGTCGCGTCGGAGACCGCCGGCTGGACCGCCGTGTACGTCAGCTCCTTCCACTCGCCCGACGTGGTGCAGGCGCCGCCGTTGGTGTCGAGGAGCGTCTGGTCGTAGGTCCCGGTCGTCGCGCACGGCGGGTTCTCGACGCCCGGCGTCCCACGGTCCTGGCCGTTGTAGACCGAGGTGGCCGCGCACCACGCGCTCGTCGGCGGGTGCGCCTCGGCGAGGGCGCCGGCGTCGAGCTGCCACGCCCGCCCCGCCTCGGACGAGGACCACGTCGCGCTGTCGATGTCCGCCTGGCCGCAGCGCAGGAAGAGGTTGTCGCCGCTGTTGGTCAGCCGCATCCCCGCGTAGACGTAGTCCGGCGCGAAGCCCGGGTGGTCGGTCCGCGCCAGGCTCACCCACGCGTGGGGCGGCACGTCGAAGGCGCTGAAGGTGTGCAGGTCGTCGCCGCCGTCGGACACGGTGCAGCCCTCGAGCCGCATCGTCAGGCCCGTCGGGTTGTAGAGCTCGAACCACTCGCCCTCGTTGTCGGAGATGGAGGTCGGGTCGGGCATGATCTCGGTGATGATCAGGTCGTGCCACGCGCTCGGCGTGACGGTGTCGGTCGGCCCCGCGCCCGGCGTCGCCACCGTCTCGTCGTGGAAGTCGACGGCGTTGACGTTGGTGTCGGTGTGCTGCGCGTCGCGCGCGAGGCTGTGCCCCGCGTCCACGCCGGCCGCCGGGGCGCCCTCGCCGAGGAAGTGGTCGCCGCCCCCGAAGTGCCCGTAGCCGAGCGCGTCGACGACGGCCGGGCCGAGGCGCAGGTGGAGGTTGTCCGGCCCGTTCTGGAGGTCGGCGTCGAAGGTGATCTGATCGGCCGCGTCCGCGATGGCGCCGTCGGCGAAGGGGTGCGCGACGACGTAGTAGCCGGCCGAGTCGAGCCAGCCGGTGAGCGCGATGGTCGCATACGCGTCGCCGGTCGTGCCGTTGAGCGCCACCAGCGTGTAGCCGACGAGCGACGCCCCCGCCGGGCCGTGGAGCTCGATGAAGACGTCGTTGTCGAAGCCGACGGCGTTGTAGAGCACCTCGCTGATGACGAGCCCCGCGAGCGGCGTCCGCGCGACGCAGGCGGCCCCCTCGCAGGTCTCCCACGCCTCGCACGTCAGCGGCGTGCCGGCGTCCTTGCACGCGTCGTCGTCGAAGTCCCCGCACGGCACGAGCTGCCCCCCGGAGCAGACGTCGGCCTGGCAGTCGTCCTGGCAGGTCGCGGCGCAGGCCCCGCCGTCACAGACCTCGCCGCTGTCGGCGCAGCTCGGCCCGTCCATCCACTCGCGGCACGGGTCGAGGTCGGCGTTGCCGCACACCTCGATCCGCGTGGTGCTGCCGGGGCGACAGCGCGACTCGCCCGTGTCGCACTCGTCGACGCAGGCCGTACCGCAGACGCCGAGGCTGCACGTCTCGCCCGCGTCGCAGGTCTCGACCGTCGCCCACTCGAGGCACGGATCGTCGTCCCAGTCCCCGCACTCGCGGACGACCAGGCCGTCCCAGCCGCAGCCGCGCGCGCCGTCGGTGGTGCACTCGCTCACGCAGCTCGCCGTGCAGGCGCCGTCGCTGCAGCTCGTCCCGGCGCCACAGGGCTGGGGCGGGCTCCACTCGCGGCACGCGTCGGCGTCGAACTGGCCGCAGGTCCGGACGCCGCCGCTCTCGCAATCGGTCGCGCCCGCGCTGCACTCGTCGCTGCACACCTCCGTGCACGCCCCGGCGGAGCACGTGGTGCCGCCGACGCAGGGGATGGCCGTGCCCCAGTGCAGGCAGCCGTCCGCCGCGCGCTTGCAGGTCGCGACGCCGCCGCTGTCGCAGGTGGTGAGCCCCTCGGCGCCGCAAGTGTCGCGGCAGTCGTCGACGCAGGTCCCGAGGGCGCACGCCCCCGAGCACTCGACCGGGACGCCCCAGGAGTCGCACCCGTCGCCGTCCGCGTCGTCGCAGGTCACGACCGTCGAGCCCTCGCACTTCACGTAGCCTGCGGTGCAGACGTCGACGCAGGAGGCGACGCAGCTCCCGGCGGAGCACGTCGTTCCCGCATTGCACACTTCCGTGCCACCCCATTCGAGGCAGCCATCCCCGTCATAATCATCGCAACGCACAAAGCGCGTGGCGTCGAGGGGATCGCACTTGGTCGTCCCGAAGACCGTGCACGGCTGATCACCGCAGCCCGGCACGCACTCGCCGTCGGCGCAGCGCGTCCCGGCCGCGCAGGTCTGCGGGAAGCCCCACTCCAGGCAGCCGCCCACCTCGACGCACTCGCGCACCCCGTCGTCGGTGCAGATGCGGGCGCCCTCGTCGTCGCAGGGCTCGTCGACCCCTTTGCAGAGCTGGGCCGCATCGAGCCCGGTCTGGCCATCGACCTGGGTGAGTCCGCCGGAGCCGCCGTCGCCGCCGCAGGCGACCATCGCCGCTGCGACCGCGGCCAGGAGAGTGACGCGCACGATGTTCATCTTGTGCCCCCCGAGTCGCACCGGGTCAGCGTACAAAAAGTCTTGCTGTCGAAGGAAACCGGGGGTGTCTACACCCGTTGCCCCGGCACGTCGACCAAGAAACCCAAGGGCGTCCGTCCGCCCCCTGGCGCTGCGGCGTATCGTCCTCCCCGAGCGTATTCGCGCGCGCCGTGCGCGTTCCCGGTCAGGTGTCCACGGGCCCGCCCCCCGAGGGCTCGCGGCCGCGCGAGAGATCGTTGGAATGAGCCGCATTCATTGTGGATACTCGGCGGCCTGGACGAAATGGGGTGACGCCCGCGAGGGGCGCTCTCCCCGCCCGACGTCGACGAGACCAGCGTCGTCTGGCCGAGGGCTGCGGCAACGTGTCACGCGCGAAGCGCCTGAGCGATGGGGTAAGGGAATGGACGTGACACCTGGGGGTGGCATGGACGACAGGAGCGCAGCGAGAGGATGGTCGGTGGCCCTCTGGGGGATGGTTGCCGCGCTTCTCGCTTCGCTCCTGTTCGTCGTTGGAGTGAAGGCCGGACGAGCACGCCAGCAGGACGCTGCGGCGGCGCTCGCCGCGGCCTGTGACATCGGCGCGGGCCCGTGCGCGGTGTCCATCGGCGGCGTCGGCGCCGAGGTGGACGTGTCGCCGCGCCCCATCCCGCTCGCGGCCCCGCTCGACGTGACGGTCCGCTTCCGGGGCGGCGCTCCGAGCGCCGCCGAGATCGCCATCACCAGCGTCACGATGGACATGGGGACGACCACGATCCCCCTCACGTCGACCCGCCCCGGGACGCTCCAGGGCCGCGGTAGCCTGCCCGTGTGTGTCGTCGGCGAGATGACCTGGCTCGCCGAGCTCAGCCTCGCCGACCGCCCCGGCGGCGTGACGCGGCTGCGCTTCGACACGAGGACGCCATGACCGCGGGGCGCGCGCGCACCCTCCTCATCGCGCTGAACGCGGTCCTGGCGATCGCGCTCGTCATCCTCCTCGTGCTCCCGGCCGGAGACGAGGACGACGTTCTCCCCGGTGCGGTCATCGGCGACACGATGGACTTCACGCTCCAGTCGACCGCCGGTCCCGTCCGTCTTTCCTCCCTCCGTGGGAACGTCGTCCTCGTCTATTTCGGCTACACCGCCTGCCCCGACGTCTGCCCGACCTCGCTCGCCGCGATCACCGCGGGCCTCGAGCGCCTCACGGCCGAGGAGCGGGCGCGCGTCAAGGTCATCTTCATCTCGGTCGACCCGGCGCGGGACACCCCGACGCGCGTCGCCGAGTACGCGAGCTTCTTCGCCCCCGAGGTGATGGGGGTGACGGGGACCACCAAGCAGCTGAAAGAGGTCGCGGACCACTTCGGCGTGTTCTACAAGCGGCGCGACCTGCCGGGCTCGGCCGGCGGCTACGCGATGGACCACACCGCGCTCACCTACCTCGTCGCTCCGTCGGGCAAGCTCGCGGCGCGGCTCGACCACGGCGCCCCCGCCGACACGATCGCCGGCGCCATCCGCCGCGCCCTCGCCCCGGAGAAGGAAGTCCTGTGAAGGCCCTCACGCACCTCGCCCGCCTCCTCGCCGTCACCCTCGTCGTCACCCTGCTCGCGCCGGCCTCGGCCGCCCCGCCCGAGGGGACGCCGCCCGCGCCGAAGGACGCCCCGCCGGCGAAGATCGAGGTGAAGTCGCCCCACGTGCGCCTGCTCCCGCCGACCGCGCCGAACACCGGCGCCTTCATGGTCATCGAGAACCACGGGGACGCGGACGTGAAGCTTGTGCGGGCCTCGAACCCGGTCTCCAGGGCGACCGAGCTCCACACCCACCTCGACGAGGGCGGGGTCAAGAAGATGCGCCAGGTGCCGTTCATCCTCGTCCCCGCCGGGGGCCAGGCGCTCCTGCAGCCGGGCGGCTTCCACGTGATGCTCATCGGGCTCGAGCGCCCGCTGCGCGAGGACGAGGTCATCCCGCTGACCCTCGGCTTCGACGACGGCACGGAGCTCGTCGTCGAGGCGCCGGTCAAGCGTCCGGTCGCGCCGGCGCACGCGCCGAAGTAAGCTCCGGGCTCCAGCCGGCGCGGCCCGCCGCGCCCCGACCGAGGAGCCCCGATGACGACCGAGCTCACCATGCTCGCGGCCAGCGCAGGTCTGGCCTGGATCCTGATCATGACCGCCGCCCTGCCCAAGATCCTCAGCGAGGGGATGGGGTGGGCGTTCGGCAATCGCGCGGAGACGCCCCCCGGGGCCCCGTGGGTGGAGCGGGCGACGCGAGCGCACGCCAACCTGCACGAGAACCTCATCATCTTCGCGATCCTCGTGCTGGTCGCGCACGTCGCCGGCCGCTCGAGCGACGCCAGCGCGACGGGCGCGGTGATCTTCTTCGCGGCGCGCGTGGCCCACGCGCTCGTCTACATCGCGGGCATCCCGGGGCTGCGGACGCTCGTCTGGGCGGTGTCGGTCGGCGGCATGTTCATGGTCGCGAGCGCGCTCCTGCCGTAGACTGAAGGTCCAGCACACCGCGCCCGCCCACGGACGCCCCGGCCTCCGAGGTCACGCCATGTCTCGCGTCGTCATCGTCGCCATCGTCGGCCTGTACACCGCGGCCTGCGGCGGCGGGTCCGACAGCTCCGACCCCGAGACGCCGCCGGAGGACCGCACCTCCGCCGCCATCTGCAGCGAGGATCTCGGCGACGTGGCCGCGGCCTGGGCCGACTTCGCGCCGACCCGGACCGTCCGCGTCTGCCCGGCCGGCTGCGACGCGGTGACGATCGAGGACGGCGTCGCCCTGGCGTGCGACGGCGACGGCGACGTCGCCGTCAGCGTCGGCGCCGGGGTCTACCCCGAGGCCCTCTACCTCGCGTGCCCCGGGCAGCGGCTCCACCTCCACGCCGAGAACCCGCCGGCGACCGCTGAGGAGCTCCTCGCCCGCCCGGAGAGCGAGCGCGCCATCCTCGACGGCGCCTACCGCGCGCCGAGCGACTGCAGCGAGCGCGAGCACGGGGCCCTCCAGATCGAGGCCGCCCGGGCCGTCTGGATCGAGGGGCTCGAGCTCCGCGGCTACCACCGCGCGTGCGCCAACGGCACCGCCTACGGCGTGGTCGTCCAGGGCGACGGCGACGGGATCGAGGCCGTCCGGGTGGACGCCTGCTACATCCACGACCTCGGGGTCGCGTGCCCGGGGGGCGCCGCGACCTGCGACGGCGACCTGAACGGCCACGGCGTCCTCGTGATCGGCGTCGAGGACGCCCCCATCCGCCGGGTGGACGTCTCCGACAACCGCCTCGAGGCGCTGTCCCTCGGGCAGAGCGAGGCGCTCGCCCTCAACGGCCACGTCGAGCGCTTCACCGTCACCGGCAACCGCGTGCGCGACGTCGACAACATCGGCATCGACGTCATCGGCCTCGAGAGCGGGCTGCCGTGGCAGGCGCGCGAGGGCCTCGTCCGCGACAACGACGTCGAGGACCTGCGCTGCGGCAACCCGACCTACGCCTCGGACACCGACAACGACCCCTGCCCCGACGGCGTCGGGCGCTGGCCCGCCGCCGCCGGCATCTACGTCGACGGCGCCCACGGGGTCTGCGTCGCCGCCAACCGCGTGCGCGGCTTCGACCGCGGCCTCGAGGTCGCCTCGGAGCGCGGGTCCGGCGACCGCAAGGCCAGCGCCGTCGCCCTCTGCGGCAACCGCCTCGAGGCCTCGCGCGAGCACGCCCTCACCTACGGCGGCTCGTGCGGCTCGGGCTCCAACGGCGCGCGCGACGTCCGCGCCGTCGCGAACACCGTCGTCTGCGCCGACGGGGACGCGGCCTGCCGCGAGGTGGACCGCGACGCGGCCTGCACGA
>SBGO01000480.1 GCA_006226565.1 Deltaproteobacteria bacterium
CGCTGCGTGCTCCCGCGCCCGCGGCGCTGCGTGCTCCCGCGGTGGCGCCTGCTCGCGCGCTCGCGCCTGGCGATGCCCCAAAGAAAAAGGCCCCGTCTCGCGACGGGGCCCTCTTCACCGCGCGAGCAGCCCGGGGGCGCTCACGCGGTCACGTAGGCGAACCTACTTCTTCTGGAGGATGTACTTGTCGATGACGGTCGTGAACGCCTCGAGGTTGTAGCCCGACGGCGAGTTGAACTTGCGACCGTTGATGTACAGGGTCGGGGTGCCACGGACGCCGGCCTCGCGGCCCTCGGCCATGTCGGCCTCGATCTGGCCCTTGTACTTGGCGCTGTCGAAGCACGCGGTGAACTTCGTCTCGTCGAGGCCGACCGCCTTGGCGTAGCCCTTGATGTCGTCGTTGCTGAGCGCCTTCTGGTTGTCGAACAGCTGGTCGTGAAGCTCCCAGAACTTGCCCTGCTCCAGGGCGCAGAGCGCGGCGAGGGACGCGGGCATCGCGCTCTTGTGGAAGCTCAGCGGGAAGTGCTTGAAGACGACGGCGACGTCATCGCCGTAGTGCTTCTCCACCTCGGCCAGCGGGGCCTTGACGCGCGAGCAGAAGGGGCACTGGAAGTCGCTGAAGAGCGTGATGACGATCTTGGCGTCCTTCTTGCCGTGCACCGCCGTGGACTCGGTGAACTTGAACTCGTTGACCTTCTCCTCGAGGGGCTCGAAGACCTTGCCGTTCTTGACGATCTCCTCGTAGAGGGCCTGGCCCTTGGCACCCTTGGTGCTGGCGAGCGCCTCGGCCTTCTTGATCTCCTCGTCGATGACCGTCTTGAACTCCTCGACCGGCTTGGCGCCGGTGAGCTTGCGGCCGTTCACGAAGGTGTTCGGGGTCCCGCGGGCGGTGACCTTACCGGCGAGCTCCTGGTCGGCCAGGATCTGCTCCTTGTACTTGTTCGCCGCCACGCAGGCCTTGAACTTGTCCATGTCGAGGCCGAGCTCGCTGGCGTAGGTCTCGAGGTTGGCGGCCTCGAGGGCGCGCTGGTTGTCGAAGAGCTTGTCGTGCATCTCCCAGAACTTGCCCTGCTCCTTGGCGCAGAGCGCGGCCTCGCCGGCGCCCTGGGCGTTCTTGTGGAACGGGAGCGGGTTCGACTTGAAGACCATGCGGATCTTGCCCTCGTAGTCCTTCATGAGCTGGTCGAGGGTCGGGCGAACCTTGCTGCAGAAGGGGCACTGGAACTCGCTGAAGACGACCATCGTCACGAGCGCGTCCTCGGCGCCCTTGACCGGATCGACCTGCGGGTTGACGTCGACCTTGTAGACGGTGCGGTCGACCGGGCGCTGCTGGCGCGGCGGGGTCTTCGGGGGGGTCTTGCCGGCGAAGACGTAGTCGAAGAGCGCCTGGTTGTTCGCCTTCGAGCGCTCCTTGATCCAGTCCATGCCCGTCTTGTTCGCCTTCGTCGCCTCGGCGACCTCGGCGTCGATGACGGCCTTGAACTGCTCGAAGGGCTGGGCGCCGCGGAGGTTCTTGCCGTTGATGAAGAACGACGGGGTGCCGGTGGCGCCGAGGGCGGTCGCGATGGCCTGGTTCGAGTCGATGAACTTGTCGGCCTCGGGGTCCGCGAAGTCCTTCTTGAACTGGTCCATGTTCAGGCCGAGCTCCTGAGCGTAGCGCTCGAGGTCAGCCTGCTTGAGGGCCTTCTGGTTCGCGAAGAGCTTCTCGTGCATCTCCCAGAACTTGCCCTGCTTCATCGCGGCGATCGACGCCTTCGAGGCCGGGCGCGCGTCCTTGTGGAAGGACAGCGGGTTCTGCATGAAGGTGACCTGCACCTTGTCGCCGTACTCCTGCTTGATCTTCGCGATCGTCGGCTCGACGCGGCTGCAGAAGGGGCACTGGTAGTCCGAGAACTCGATGATCTGGACGACCGCGTTGGGGGCGTTGGTGCTCGGCGGAGCCAGCGCACCGCCGACCGCGCCGACGGCCTGGGCCTCGGCGACGGCGGCGCCAGTGGGCGCCATCTCGGGGTTGGCGGCCTCACCAGGGCCGGCGGCGCCGCGGGCACCCTCGGCGGGGGCGGCGGGCGGAACCTGGGCGCCCTCGGGGGGAGTCGCGTCCTTCTTGCCACACGCGACGAGCAGCATCGCGGCGGACAGGACGGCAGTAAGCCTGAGCATCATCGTCGAAAAACCTCCTGAGCCGATCCCTGGGTCATGTGTCGGGGTCGGGCTATCTACAAAGATGGCCACTGCGGGGATGGCCGGTGTGTCGGCCTTCGGCCTCGAAAATGCCGCGGGACTATGTCACAAGCGGTCTGGCCCCGCAACGCCGAAGCCCTGGGGGCTCTGGCCCCCCTGAAACGTGGTCCGAAGCGCAAAGGTTCACCCCATGGCGAGAAATCTCCGACCCGACTCTCGAGCCCTCCTCCGCGCGGCGTCACGGCGCTCCCTCCTGCTCCTGACGGTGGTGGTGGCGGGCTGCAGGGGAGACGCCGGCGAGCGCCCGGGGCCGGCCACGGTCGCGCCCCCGGTGGCGGTCGTCGACACGGCCGCGCCGAGCGTCGTCACGCCGGGCGAGGGCCCGACGGATCCGCGCCCGGCCGTCGCGGGGACGGCGCCCGTCGCGGTCGAGCCGGCGCTCGTCGAGCAGGCGCTGCGCGTCCTCGAGGGCGCCGGTCGGGACACCTGGTTCGGCGTCTACATGGGCGCGCGCAAGGTCGGCAACGGGCACATCGTGTACCGCCGCAGCGAGCCGGGCGAGGCGGGGGCCTTCGCGGCGATCGTCGACCTGGAGATGACGCTCGAGGCCGGGGGGCGTCAGGCGCGGATGACCGCCTCGGAGCGACGCTTCTACGCGGCCGCGCCGTCTCTCGGCCTGGTCGCGGCCGAGATGGAGATGAGCGCCTCCGGCGTGCGGGACCTGCGGCGTGGCCGCAACTCCGCGGACGGGATGCACATCTCGCGGACCCTCAACGGCGAGCCGCAGCCGGAGCGCTCGGTCGCCGGCTCCCGCGACAGCCTCGCGTACCTCGCGGTGACCAACCCGGCCGCGCCGGAGCAGCTCGCCCCCGGAGCGGAGCGCACGATCTACGCCTGGGATTGGGAGAGCGAGGCGGACGACGAGGTCCTGGTCAAGGTGGACGCGATCGACCGTCGCCTCATCGCCGGCATCGAGAGCCACGTCGCGACGCTGTCCCTGGTCTACGAGGCGAGCGGCATCACCATGAAGAGCCGGGTCGCCGACGGCGGGAGCGTGCTCGTGATGAGCCTCGGGCCGGCGCTCACGCTCCGGCAGGAGGAGGAGGAGGTCGCCAAGAGCGGCATCGTCGGGCTCGACGTGGCGGAGAGCGGCATCCCGGTGAAGACCGCGCTCGGCGATCCCGAGAAGATCTCGCGGCTCGTCCTGTCGTCCCGCCTGCCGGAAGGCTTCCGGCTGCCGAGCGGGCCCCGCCAGCAGCTCACGGCCGGGGAGGGCGGAGCGACGCTCATCACGATCGTGCGCGGCGTCGGCGCGCCGGTGACGGCGGAGGAGCGCGCGGCCGCGCTCGCCGAGGACGCGACCGTCGACTGGAAGGCGAAGCCGGTGCGGGAGCTCGCGGCGACGCTCACCGCCGGCCTCGAGACGCCGCGCGCCAAGGCCGACGCGCTCGCGGCCTGGGTCCACGACAACCTCGCCAAGCGCCTGGCCACCCACCTCCCGACGGCGTCGGCGGTGCTCGAGCGGCGGGTCGGCGACTGCACCGAGCACACCTGGCTCTTCACCGCCCTCGCGCGCGCGGCGGGGCTGCCCGCCCGCCCGGTCTACGGGGTCGCCTACGCCGGGGATCTCGAGCGGCGCTTCGCCTACCACGCCTGGGCCGAGGTCGAGATCGACGGCACCTGGCAGGCGCTCGACCCGACCTGGGGCGAGGCGGTCGCGGACGCCACCCACGTGCAGCTCGGCGCGGACCTCAAGCACGTCGGCGCGGCCCTCGGCGGGCTCACCTTCGAGGTGGTCTCCCACGAATCCGTGGGCGACTGAGCCGGCTCGTCGGGATCGGGTCTTCCGCCGCGGGGCGGCTTGCGAGGCCCCGCCGAGGGGCCTCGCGGCTGGCGCCGACGCCTGTCAGGGCGTGGCGCTGTTCTTCTGGCCCGGCGTCCCCTGCTGGTTGTCCGGGCCGAAGTTCTTCGTGCCGGCTTCCCAGTTCTCCGGGACCGTTCCGTCGCCGGTCGGGTTGACGCGCTCGAGGCTGCGGCCGGAGAAGAACTGCGTCCACGGCTCGAAGCGGCTGTAGCGGACCTGGTCGACGAGCGCCGAGCCGAACTGGTTGCCGTCGTAGAGGAGGATGCTGCCGACGGTGTTGGGCAGGTAGAAGCCCGTGCCGTAGGCGAGGTCCACCGGCACGCCGCCGTTGGTGTTGGAGTTCGAGTTCATCCCGACGACGAGGTAGCTGCGCGGGGCGATGGTCAGGTTCGGCCCGGACAGGGTGAAGGCCTGATCGCCGCAGTCGCGGAGCTGCCAGCCCTGGATGTTCACCGGCTCGTTGGTCGGGTTGTAGAGCTCGATCCACTCCTGACCGAGGTCGCTGCCCCACGGGTCGGCCATGTGCTCGTTGATGACGATCTGCTTGGTCCCGGGGTCCTCGGCCGGCGCCTGGCACTCGGACGCGATGCACTTCGAGATGCCCGTCGACGCGCCCTTCTCGGTCCAGTCGAGGTCCGTCTCGTCGCGCGGCTCGATCTTGAAGTTGCCGAAGGCGTAGTAGAGCGGGCCGGTGATGCTGGCGAAGTGGTCGCCGAGGCGGGCGTCCCAGTGGATCCCGAGGTCGTCGATCCGCAGGTTGCCGGTGACCGAGAACTCGCCGTACTCCTTGGGGCAGTCGGGCCGGGTGTTGACCGTCTCGACGTCCTCGACCCGCACCAGGACCCCCTCGAACATCTCGGCGATGGCGCCCTCGGTGGCCAGGTGGGCCGGGTGCACGGGGACGTACGGGGCGGGCGGCGTGCCGGCGCTGATGCGCTCGTAGCTCTCCAGGTAGACCTGGGTGTTCTCGTAGAACTCGGTGTAGCTGCCGGTGATGTTCACGCGGTCACCCACCGCCAGGTCGGTGTCGGTCGGCTCGCCGTGGGCGTAGACGGCGATGCCGCTGTACGGGCCGCCGTTCGCCTCCTGGACGAAGAAGGTGTCGCCGAAGAGGCCGGTGACGACGACGCCGTCGAGCTCGACGTAGTAGCCGGGGTTCTGCGTCGGCTCGGGCCAGACGTGGTCCGGGCACTGCGGGTCCTGGAGATCGTAGATGTTGATGCTGCCGCCCGGGTCCGAGCAGTTGCCGAAGCTCGCCACGACGTCGGCGTCGGGGATCGGCGGCGCCGTGTCGACGGGCGTCGTGTCGGCGATGAACGTGTCCACCAGGGTGGTGTCGCTGACGCCGTCGCTGTCCTCGAGGGCGTCTTCGACGGCGTCCTGGGTGCCGTCCTCGTCGACGACGAGGGTGTCGCCGTCGACCACGTCGGAGCCGGTGTCGGCCCCGCCGTTGTTGTCGTCCGAGCACGCGACGAGGAGGAGGACGGAAGCGAAAGCGGCGTAGCGAGTCCTGATCACGGCGATCTCCCAAGGGCGACGTCCGCGGACAGTAGGCAGCCGGATCGGGTCGGGTCAAGGAGGAAGGGTGGGGACCGACAGGGCGAACCGCGGCGCGCACTGACCGGGCGGCCAGAGGCGCCGTCGCGGCCGATCCCGCGCGCCGTGCTACGGCGTCAGCACGACCTTGCCGAAGACCTCGCGACGCTCGAGGGCCGCGTGGGCGTCGGCGATGGCGTCGAGGGGCAGCACGCGATCGACGAGCGGCGTGAAGATCCCCCGATCGTAGAGGCGCACGAGCTGGTGGAACTCGGCCTTGCTCCCCATGGTGGAGCCGAGGATGGACTGGCTCTTGAAGAAGACGTGGCGCAGGTCGATCTTGGCGGCCGCGCCCGTGGTGGCGCCACACGTCACGAGGCGTCCGGCGCGCGCCAGGCACCGCATCGAGCGCTCGAAGGTCTCGCCGCCGACGTGCTCGAGGACGACGTCGGCGCCACGCTTGGCGGTCAGGGCCCGGACGCGCGCCGCGAAGTCCTCCGTCTTGTAGTTGATGACCTCGTCGGCGCCGATCGCGCGCGCCCGCTCGAGCTTCGCGTCGCTCCCGGCCGTGGCGATGACCCGCGCGCCGAGGAAGCGCGCGATCTGGATCCCGGCCGAGCTCACGCCGCTCCCGGCCGCGTGGACGAGGATCGTCTCGCCGCCGCGGAGCTCCGCGCGCGCCACCAGCATGTGCCAGGCGGTGAGCCAGGGCAGGGACAGCGCGGCCGCGTCGGTCCAGCTCAGCCGCTCGGGCTTCGGCACGACGTTCGCTCGGGGGACCACGACCCGCTCGGCGAGCCCGCCGTCGACGCCCTCGCCGAGGATGGCGTAGCGCGCGCAGAGGTGGTCGAGCCCCGCGACGCAGCGCTCGCAGCGGCCGCAGGAGACGCCGGGGGCGACCATGACGGGCGCGCCGACGGCGACGTCGTCGACGCCGGGCCCGAGGGCGGCGATCTCGCCGGCGATGTCGGCGCCGCCGATGCGCGGGAGGTGGAAGCCGGCGCCGGGGATGCCGCGCCGGACCCACAGATCGAGGTGGTTGATGGCGCAGGCCCGCACCCGCACCGCGACCTCGCCCGGTCCGGGCTCCGGGGTCGGGATCTCCTCGACCCGGATCACCTCGGGTCCTCCGTGCTCGCGAACGATGGCGGCTCTCATCGGCGTCCTCCTGAGTCGGCCCACGAAAGCGCCACGGCGCGGGGCCTGTCAACCGGAGGGCTCGCCAGGACTCGGCCGGTTGCGGTAGGGTCCGCTCGTGCTTCGGATCGTCGCCACCGTGATGTCCCTCGTCGTCCCCGGGAGCGGTCAGCTGCTCCGCGGGCGGCTGCGCGACGGGCTCCTGTTCCTGTGGGCGACCCTGTGGTTCCACGTCCTGACCCTCGGGGCGCTGCTCGCGGCCTACCCGAAGCTCGAGGACCTGCCGCTGACCTTCGCGGTGGGAGCCTTCGGCGTGCCGCGCGGGTTCGCGGTGCCGGTCGCCACGGTCTTCACGCTCGTGGTGATCGCGCTCCACGCCTGGGCGGCGCGGGACGCCTACGCCGACAAGCGCAACCCGTCGGCTCGCGAGGTCGCCGCGCGGCAGGCGTAGCGCGACGTCGCTCCGGACGGGGGCGAGGGCGCTCGGACGCGCGGCGCTGGCCGAAGGACGCCGCCCGAGGCACGCGGAGACGCTGCACGGGGCTGGCCTGGACGAACCGAGGCCAGCCCCGAACAGACGACGGGCGAGGTGGCGCGGGGCCGACCTCGCCCGGGTGAGTACCGTTGGTGACGTCCAGCAAGACCGGATCTAAACCCAATATCCCTCGCAGGTGGGCTTCGAGGTATCCACTTTAGGCTTCCTGCTACCAGGGCAGGCATGCACACCGTGGACAGGGACGAACCCCGGGTTCAGATCTAGGGTTTAGACATATGTGGCCGAGCTGAGTCGTACACCACAGTCATCTCACACCCCGAAAGTAGCACGGGTTTTCGGCCAGGTCACCCCAGAGGAGCGGTTTTTCGCTTCCGCCCCGAGGGGGGACCCGGGGCGGGGTGCAACCCTTTGTAATCACTGTGATGCGAGGGTGTTCTCCGGCGTGGCGGCCGGGCCCGTGCCGGCGCGGAGCCGCCGCGGCGTCCGGATGGCCGTGGCGGCGCGGAACCCCGCGTTGCGAAATGCGAAAACCGCAAGGCTGCCCACCGCCTGCGGCAGCTCGGTGCGGTCCTCTGTCGCACCGCAAGCGGCGCGCGGATCGTCAATGACCACGCCGCTCTCCGTGCGCTGCAACGGCGCGCGGATCGCCCGAGCCACGCCAGCGTGCCGGGGCGCGAGCGGACCAACCTCGCGGACCCGCACCCCCGGGGCGCCGACACGGAGCTCACCCGTCCTCGACAGGGGAGGACCAGGAAGCCTCTGGTCCACGGCGCGGCGGCGCGACGACCCGGCTGGGAAGCGGTCGACGCCGCGTGCCCTGAAACGACGAAAGCCCCCGATTTCTCGGGGGCTTTCTGGTGCGAAAGGGGGGACTCGAACCCCCACAGGCATATTGCCCACTAGAACCTGAATCTAGCGTGAGAGCCAAGCGCCATGCGGGCTTCCGCCACAGTAACGATCAATCGGGCCCGGATTTCCGTCAACCCCGCTTGGTGCTTGGTTCCGCGAGTCTCAGCTCGGTCGGGCAGCTCACACATACGGCGGCGCACAGGATGGTGCCGTCGATGCGATGTAAGTCCTCGGATTGTCGGAGGTAACATGGTTGACCCCACCCCCCTCGACGGAGGCGACGGCACCATCACCGTCGGCCAGGCGCGACGGCTCAACATCGCCGACCCGAAGAGGGGGCCGGAGACGCTCAACCGGGTCGCGCGTTGGATGCTGACGGGCGCGATCCGGCCGGACCTCGCCCGGACCTTCGCGTACCTGGCGCAGGTCGCCGTGCGAGCGTCCGACGTGGCCGACCTCGCCGAGCGCCTCGACGCCCTCGAGGATGCGCTGAAGGGTCGGGACATGACAACCGCAGGAGGGCGTCATGCGAAGCACTGACCGCAAGCGACTCGATCGCCTGACCACAAGCGCGGACGGGGTTTGCCGCTACTGCGGCCGAGGGCCCGCGTCGGAAGAGCAACAGCGTGAGCTGACGGACGAGGAGGTCGCCGAGATTCTGCTTCTCGCGGCCGATGCCTTGAGGTTCGTGGACTGGGGCGCCGGTCAAGACGACTGAGTGGAAGGCGACCGACCATCTCCGGTCGGCGCGGAGCCGCGGCTCGCGGCGACGCCAAGCAGGCATCGAACGTGCGTGCGGCTCGTTGCGAGTTGGGGGCCGCCGCCCCACGTGCTCCGCACCGTGCGGGTCGCGCCGTTGCCGCGGTTGATGGGCACGTTAGCCTCTGCCCGTGGACCCTGCGGCGGCGAGCCGAGCGGCACTGTCCGGTCGACAAAGGGAGAGTACGCGTTGAACATGGTGGTTGTGCCGGCTGAGTTGCCTTCCACGTCGACGCTCGCGATTGCGATCTCGTGCAGCGCGCGATCGACGCCGGCCACCTGAAGCGATGTGAGGTCGAGTCATGAGGTTCATCGTAGTCGAGCGCGGTCCGATCCTGTGCAGGTTCAAAGACGGCTCGGTCGGAGTGATACCGAACCCGAACGACGACGAGGCGATGATGCGTGGCGTCGTCGAGGCCGAGACGCGCGATGAGGCGCTCGCGAAGGCTCAAGCCACTATCAAACTCGATGGTGACTCGGAACACTACACGCTCGACGTCATCGCGGACTAGGCGAACTCGACGACCGCAAGCGCTCATCGTCTGCGTCAGCGCGTCGCCGCCCCCGCACGAGGTCGGACTCCGTCATGAGCTTGGATTCGACGCCGGCTCGACCGAGACGGTCGTGGTCGTCGAGGCGTTCTTCGGGGAGTGGATGCATTTCGGAGGTAGACGCCTCAGCGGTCGTGCGCGGCCGACGGCCGCGATCCCGTCCTGGGCGGCTCGTACTCGTGGTGGGACCGTTTCGCCTATGCGGACTCCTCGACGGCTTGGCCGAGAACGCCCCTGGCGGCTGCGTGGTCCTCGCAGGTGGACTTCGGCCGGCGCGGACCCCGACGCCGCGAGCCGGCCGTATCTCGCGTGCCCTGGAGGTCGTCCTGGGCGGGTCCAAGCCGGGCGACGAGCGGGACCACGAACGGTCGCGGTCGGGCGTCACGGGGTCGGGGGGACCTGCGTCTCTGTCATCTGCCTCGTCGGCAAGCGCGAGGGTGATTGGCCCCATTGGCAGCGCAAAAGGACCATTTGTGCCCTTCTACGACCCGTATCCGTCGTCAGCGCCCTTTTGCCGTGCGTCGTGACCGGGGTCAGCGCCCCCGCGGGAAAGCCCATCGCCCTCACCACCGACCTCAGCGCCACGTCCACAGTCGCGCTCGTCGAAAGGCGCACCCATCGCGCCGACATCATCGCCATCGAGGGCAAGAGCTGGCGCCACAAGCCACAAGGAAACTCGCGATCGTCTCGACCGCCGCGACGACGAACATGCGTGAACGCCACCCCTCAACCGGCGTCGTCCCATTTCCGCGGTTCCTCATGAGCGTCTACAGTCGCGGACGCCATCACGATCCTGGTCGAGATAGCCGCGCCACTGCGACCACACGAGGCGAGCGTCCTCGAGACAGTCCGCGCGCTCGAGGTCGTCCGTCGTCGACGCCCGGAACAGGAACACGAGCTCACCGCGCCGGTCGCGCAGTTCCTCGGGGAAGATGCGGTAGCGCTTGATGCGGTCGACCCGGTCGAAGGCGCCTGCGCGTTTGACGCGCACCCTCTGTTGGTGCGGAACAAAGACGCGCAGTCCGTCGAAGCCCGGCTTCGGGATGCCGGCCCGACCGGTCGCCTCGGCGATGGTCGCGGCGTAGAGGTCGATGACGAACTCGCGGCCGGCTCGTCGGGCCGCATTGAACACCGTCACCAGGCGGCCGATGTTCTGTGCCGAGAAGGCTGTGAGGACGAGGCCACGGGTGTGTGAGAAGGTGAGGGGCAGGTCGTTCTCGAACTCGTACTCGGTGAGTACCGGACGCGGCGCCTCCCTCGCAGGCGGGACGTTGGTGCCCTCCGTGAGGAGCACGTCGATGGCCGGCGGCGGGTCTGCGAGGAGCCGGTGGTGACTTCAATCATGTCTTGAAGCGCACGTTCGTGCGAATCAACCCGCTCGACGGATGGGGGCCCGCATACAGGACGATAACGCGTGACTTGCCGAACAGGTTGTTGCGGTGGAAGTAAACGCGAGCGGCGTCCTCTCTGGTCGTCCTGTCGCCTTCCTTGAGGTGCCAGCAGGTTCGGCTTGGCCGGTCGGTCGGGGCCCCGTCGTGATACACGTTATATTGGAACTCGACCCCGCCGCTGGACGCGTAGCAGATGCCCCGTTGATTGAAGTAGGCGTCCAACCGCCCGGCGCTAGGGTTGCTACTGTACTCAAGGAGCGCTTGGGCAGCGCGGGTCATGAACCGTTGCCGTCGCTGAGTAACGTCGTCTGCTCTCGCGAATGCGTCCTCTGCGAACACCATGAGGCCCTTCGATGACTCTGCTGCGACCATGAAGGCTCTACCAGGCGGTACAACCGGGACCAACGCTGGCGGCGGTGCCGTCTTGTGGAGCCAGGTCTGAAGCTCATCTTCTGTGGGCTTCTCTAGGACAACGTTGAAGCAGTGAGCCTTCAGAGCCCGCCGATATTCCTTGGTCAGGCTGAAGCATGCGATCGGGGCGTCCCGCTCAGCGTACAGTTCGCCGAGGGTCCGACCGCTGGGTTGTTCTTCGCTCGGGTCTCCGATTAGCTTGACGTCAACGAAGTTCGAAGCGGTGAGCAGCCCCTCCAGTCGTGTGTGATACCGCGCGTGGCATACAACGAAGCGCATGGCCCGTCTCCGTCGAGCGAGGCTCTACGTCAGCGCTTCCCCGCGAGGACATCCATCACAAGACCGATCGGGAGAGGCACCTGTCTCAACTGGTCATCGCCCATTCTATCGACGACTTCCTTCACCAACTGTCGCAGGTCTCGCTCTTTTGGACCAGCAGCCATCGTCTTGGGCGGCTTCGGCCGAGCCGCGTATCCTGATTGGATAATGGTCTTCATCGCCGCGTCGGCCGCTGCATCGCTGGTGCAAGTCTCGGCCAAGCTGCGTTGCAGCTCTTCCCGAAGTCTCTTGTGCCGATGGCTTGTCCAGTCATCGGCGCATGTCGCTCCTCCAGCGCGGATTGTCGTCAGCCACTCGCGCCACCACCCATCGCGTGCAGACTGGACGAGACTCAGTAACTCGGACCGGAGATCTTCACTGGGGATGGCGCTACTGTCACGTGCGAACTCCATGGCGATGCGCTCGTGAACCTCCGGGGCGGCGGGAGGGAGCACCACGCCCGCGCAATCCTGAGCTCCCGTTTCAGGCATCATGCTGACGGCCCCTGTGGCAGCATCGACGCAGATGACGAACGTCGCTCGCGGGCTAACCCACACGCGCCAGAACTCGTCTTTCCGCGCGCCGCCGTGGTCGGACGTCGCCCATTCCGTCAGGCCCCAGATCGGGTCGAGGCCGGAGTGACCGATGATCGCAACGCCATCAACATGGAGCGTCATGAACTCCTTCAGGTTCCGTGCTCCATAGGCTCTTGGCTGGAAGTCCGGCGCTACGCTCTTGATGACGTTGCCTGCCCGCGACCCCATGAGTCCGTCCGGCGCGGCCTGCCGAATCGCGTCGCGGACCGCATCGCCAATCGTTTCGATGGTTGAGCCTTCGGTCATGTTCCCTGCCTCCAAGAGAATAGGAAGCGGCGCCGCACTGTGCAGACGCCCTTCCTTCATTTGCTCTTTTCGCGCAGGATTGGCCGAAACGATCGATTGTCTGTGGACAATCTCGGACCAACCTCCGGTCCAATCTGAGCCGCGCACCCAGCTCAGAGAGGCATCCCTGGAGGGCCATAGGGTGCTATCCCATCCAGATTGAGGAAACGTTAACCTCCCCCTTCGTACGAGTCAAGCAACCTCATTCGTGGCCGACGCCCGAAACGCCCGCGTAGCAGTCCGACGAGCGCCCATCTCGCTGCACGAGTCGAGAAACGGAGGCCGAACCATGACCGACGAATCGAGCGTGGGCGACGAACGAGGGATAGATGGCGAGGATCGCGCCAACAGATGCCATTCGTGGTCTAGGTGGGTCTAGGCGAGGCAGTTGAGTGCTTGGTGCGCGCTGTGAGCAGGGCAGCCGGACTCGCCTGTGGCAGTTCGTTGACTGCGTCCCGGAGCCGCTCCTATGTTGGGACGTAGGTCTTCCGCAGCGGCACCAGCGCACGGGCGCGTGGGTCGAGTTGCTCGTAGTACTCCAAGAGGAGGTCGCGCAGATCGGCCAGGTTGAGGAGCTTCAGGGGCACGTTGGCCCGATCCGCCTCGTACTTCGCGTCCTTCGTGAAACCGCCCGTGCTGACGTAGAGGCATCGATCCCCGGCGCTTCGGCCGCCGAGGAACGAGCGGATCTCCTGACTGCCCATCGTGCTCTTCAGGCGGTGCTTCACCTCGACGAAGATGCGCGGCTCCTCGAGCCCGAGCCCGTCGGGTGACGCGAAGATGTCGACGCCGCGGTCGGCGCCGCGCGGCGAGATGGTGGTCTTGTACCCCATCGCCCTCAGGATCCCGGCGACGAGCTCCTGGAGTTGCTCCCAGTCGAGCGCGGCGATCCTGTCACCAACCGCCTCTTCGGACTTCCCGAGGAGCTCCTTCTGGAAGTCGACCGCCGAGTCGCCCGCGGTCGTGTCCTCCGGCGCCGGGGCCGCCGACTCCTCGGCGAGCTCGTCCAACGGGACCGCCTTGGTGAGGACCTCTTTGGCGGCCTTCGTGTTGAGCAGGAACAAGGTCTGGATCGCGCCCAGCGTGTTCTTCGTCTCGACGCTCAGCACGTCTCGCGGAGCGGCGCGGGTCCACTCTACCTCGCGGACGTGAGGCATCTCCTCGATCTGCTTCGGCCGCCAGCTCACGTCCGAGGTGACCTCGCCGACGAGGTAGAGACGTCGGTTCTGGTCGTAGGTGATGACGGTGTCGCCGGTCTTGATCTCATTGACGAAGCGCGCGATCTGCCCGGTCTGGTTGCTCACCGTCGCCTTCGACTGGCTCGGGAAGACCTGCTCGTAGCGCGCGACGATGTCGCTCTTCGGCATGTTCGGCGCGAGCTCGCCGAGCTCGCGCCACCCGATCGCGACGACGCCATGAGACTCGAACTCTTCGACATGCACCGCGCTCGCGCCGGCGCGTACCATCCAGGTCGACGGCATCATGCCTCCTGTTGAACGTCGATTTCGCCCCGATCGCCGATGTAGAAGACGACCGTCCTTCGCTTCGCCTCGAGAGCTCGTCGGCCGGTCCCCGCTCCTCGGGTGGTTTCCGGGTGGCTATCTCGGATCGAGAGATCGAAGCCGACGATCTGCACCGGCTCATCGGGCTCGTCCGCCGCGACCCACCGGGTGCTCTCGATTCTCGTCTCGCCGAGGCGTTCGTCCACGGAGGTGACCGGCCAGCCCCGTCGTTGAAGCTCGGCCACGACCGAGTGGAAGGCGTAGCGACGAGACATCTTCTCGATGAACTCGTCGCTCGTCATTCCGCGTGCCACCTCCACGCCGTCCCAGTCGGCCGCGAAGACATAGCCGCCGCCGGCCTCTTCGCAGACGTAGACGTCGTGGTGCTTCGAGACGTGGATCGCCATAACCACGACCCGCCCTGGGACGAGCGCGGTGTCCGAGGCGAAGCTGTCGAATTGATGCCCGGTGTCCTTCACCGCGCGGATGATCGCGGGCAAGGACGCGAGCCGGGCGGGGCCGTCTCCGTTCAGAGAAGATGCGACCTGGATCCTTCGTTCAGCCTCTGCCGTCGCGCCGTCAACCGAGGACCTCACCGGTCCCGCGGAGAGGTCGTCCAGAATCCCCTCGAGCTGCTCGACGACGGAGCGGAGGTCTTCGACGATCTCCTCGGTGATCTCGTCGGGGTCGGGGAGGTTCTCGGCGTCGAGGAGGCTCTCGTCCTTCAGCCAGAACAGGTCGAGGCTGCACTTGTCGCGGGCGACGAGCTCCTCGTAGTCGTAGGACCGCCAGCGCCCCTTCGGCTGGTCCTCCGACCAGGTGGGCGCGCGGCCCTGTCGGTCGTCGGCCTTGTAGCAGGAGACGAACTCGTCGAGGTCGCGGTCCTTCATGCGCTTCGTCTTCAGCGTGAAGTGCATGTTCGTCCGCAGGTCGTAGACCCAGAGCTTCCGCGTCCAGGCCGTCTTCGAGGCGGGCTTGCGGTCGAAGAACAGCACGTTCGCCTTGACGCCTTGGGCGTAGAAGATGCCGGTCGGCAAGCGCAAGAGCGTGTGGCAGTCGCACTCCTTGAGCAGCTCCCGACGGATCGTCTCGCCCGCGCCGCCCTCGAAGAGCACGTTGTCGGGGACGACGACGGCGGCGCGGCCGTGCATCTCGAGCAGGCTCTTGACGTGCTGAACGAAGTTGAGCTGCTTGTTGGTCGTGCTCGCCCAGAAGTCGTCGCGCTCGTAGACGATGCGCTCCCGATCCGTGTCGCCCTCGTCGGTGACGACCATGATGCTCGACTTCTTGCCGAAGGGCGGGTTCGTCAGGACGACCTGATAGCGGGTCGAGCCGAGCTCGCGCAGGGCGTCGTCGGTCCTCACCGGTAGCCGGGCGTCGATCTCGGCGTCGGCTTCGTCCTTGCTCTTGCCCGCGGCCATGAGCTGCTCGTGGACCACCTCGAGCTCCTGCGGGGTCGGTCCGACGCCGTGGAGCATGAGGTTCATGGCGCAGAGCCGGGTGACGCTGTGGACGATCTCGACGCCACGGAAGGCGTGCAGGCGCAGGTGCTCTCGATCTTCGCGGGTGAGGTTCGCGTGATTGGTCGGGTCGGTGAGGTAGGCGTGTGCGGCCAGCAGGAAGCCGCCCGTGCCGCAGGCCGGGTCGATGATGCGATCGCGCGGGGCAGGGCGGATGCACTTCACCATCGCGTCGATGAGGGCGCGGGGCGTGAAGTACTGGCCCGCCCCCGACTTGGTGTCCTGGGCGTTCTTCTCGAGCAGGCCCTCGTAGGTATCGCCCTTCACGTCCACACCGACCATGACCCACTTCTCGCGGTCGATGAGGTCGGCGATGAGGCGGCGGAGCTTGGCCGGATCGCTGATCTTGTTCTGCGCCTTTCGGAAGACGAGGCCGAGCAGGCCGTGCTGCTTGCCCAGGTGCTCGAGCGTCTTGCGGTATTGGACTTCGAGGGCGTCGCCGTCCTTCGACATCAGGGTCGGCCAGTCGAAGCCCTCGGGGATGGGCGACGGGCGCTTCCACGGCGGCTTCGTGTACTCGTCGGCCATCTTCAGGAACAGCAGGTAGGTGAGCTGCTCGGTGTAGTCGCCGTAGGAGAGGCCGTCGTCCCGCAGGACCTGGCAGTAGCTCCAGAGCTTGTTGACGAGGGTGCTTGGATCGCTCATGCGGGTCGGGCTCCGATCAGGCGCCGTGTTCGGCCTGGATGCGGGCGAGTAGGGCCGTCGCGGGCTCGTCGCTCGGGTCTTGGGGGACGAGCTTGCCCTCGAAGGCGCGCTTCAGGATGGACTGCCGGAGGTTGCCGCAGCGGGTGAGGTTCCGCTCGACGGCCTGTTCGGCGGCGTCGAGGACGGACAGACGGCGTTCGACCTCGGCGACGATGCGCTGTTGCTCGTGAAGGGGGGGCAGTGCGACGCGAAGCTCGCGGATGTTTGTCAGATTGAGCCCTGGCTTTCCCGCGCCGTAGGCGGCCTTCTCCAGTTGTGGTCGGCCCCCGCCGTGAGCCATGAGCCAGGTGTGCAAGTAGGGACTCGTGACCACATCGACAGGTCGGCAAAGACCGACGTGCTGGTTGACGTACGCCTCTCCCACATCGGCTTGGACCCACGCCGATATGGTGACGTTCGCGCCCGTGATGATGATCAGAACGTCGCCCATTTGCACTCGTGTCCGCGTCCCTTCTGCTCCGGCGGGCAGCTCCACGTGGGCTACCAGTGACAGATCGAGCCTGTATGTGTTGATATCCTGCGAGCGGATGAACAACGGGCCGGACTCTGAGTAGTACCGCGCCCACCCTCGGGAGCCGCTCGTTACGAACTCGGTCATCTGGTCGGTCGTTGCCCACACCCATCCCTCGGGCAGCTCGGGTAGCCCATCGGTGTCCGGCTCGACCGGCGGCGTGTACTTCTTCTTCCCCCCGGCGGCGGCCTGCTCCTCGTCGTGCTTGCGCTTCCGCTCGGCCAGGATGCGCTCGAGCAGGTCGGCGGCGGGTTCGTAGGTGCGGCCCTCGGCCTTGGCGAGCTCGGCCTCCGTGGGCACCAGCCGGCCCTCGACGGCGGCCTTCAGCACGCTGGCCCGTGCCCGCTCGAGCTTGACCTTCACCCGCTCCAGGGTGGCGACGGCGTCGTCGAGGCGGGTGAAGTGCTTCTCGATCTCGGCGACGATGCGCTCTTGCTCGGGGAGTGGGGGCAGAGCAGTCGGCCAGCGAACGACGGCCTTCGCGCCGATGTGGTGGATGCCGACTCCTCTGGATGCCCGCGCGAATTCCCCGGTTAGGGCGTCCTTGACGAAGTGCAGATGCAGGAAGGCAACAAGCTCTCCGGGCGCTCGCACACGGATGAGCGTGTTCTGGAAGCAAGCGCCTGGCACCTGCCCCTTCCATACCGCAGGCTTCCCTACCTCGGATGCACTGCCAGACGCCTCGGCCAGAAGGATGTCACCGACCTGGAGGACGTAGACCTCAGCCTCAGAAGGCGTGAAGTCCATCTCCTTCACGTCATGTAGGCTGATCCCGTCCCAGGTGACGTTTGCGGCGCGCATGTACGGTCGCATGTTCGGGCCGGTCGCTTTCTCGGGGCTCCGCTGGCGCCCGAGTCGAACCTCGGCGATCTCGCCAAGTCGCGTCGCTGCCCACCCCGGCGGCAACCCGTTATCGCTCCCGGCGTCGAAATTCATGTTCAGTTGTTCGCTCACGCCACCAACCGTTCGTTGAGCTCAGCCACGATCGCCTCGTACTCGTCCCCAAATACCTCGAAAAAGCCGCCAAGCCCGCCGGCGTTGATGAGGGGGACCTGGTCGAAGTCTTCCATCCGCACCTCGACGTCTCCGGCGATGCGGTCACGAATCAACTCGAGCCAGCGCGTCTGTTCGGCGCTGAAGGTTCGACCCCTGTTCGCCTGCTGGGCGAGCCAGTTCGTGAACCGCTCGTTCACCTCGTCGGCGTAGGGCACAAGGTCTTCGTTCGGGTACATGGCGTGGCGGGCGAGCGCCACGATGTCCGTCCACAGGCGACCCTCGCTCGCCCCCTTCACGCGGTCTGCGTCGACCCGCTGATAAGCGGCCCACAGACGCTCAGTCGTCCACTGGCGCTCCGGCAACCGGATCGCGTCGGCGAGCTCCTTGATCTGCTCCCGGCGCAGCCGCCCGCTGTAGGGGCGGGTGTAGAGGATCTGGAGCGCGTCGATCTCGTCCCGGTGCGCCGTGATGAAGGTTTGGAAGGACTGGATCAGCGCCGCGTCGTAGTCGATCTGGTGCCCGGGCTTTGGGCCTGAATCCACCACCGTGTCGGCGGTGGTGTCGTCGATGACCTGCTCCTGCTGCCGCCGCACCTCCAATATGGTCTGGCAGAGGGTCGGGTTGTACGCGAGCGGGGCGGCAGCGGCCTCACGTAGCTCCTCCTGCGCGTCCTTGACCTGCTCGACGGTCGGCTGGGCGTCGTCGGCCAGATTGTGCAGCTCGCGGGCCTTCGCGTCCTCCTTGTCGGGGTCGAGCGCGTCGAGCAGTCGCGCGACGATCGCGCGCAGCGATTCGCCGTTGTTGGCCCGCTGAATGGCCGCCGCCTGGGTCCCGTTCAGCTTGCGCTCCATGCGGTCGAGGCGGCCCGCGAGGTTGGCGAGTACCGCCTCGTCGCGGTTCCCGGCTCGCACCAACTCCAGGAGCGCCTCGAAGGAGATGCCCCGCGACCGGATGAGCGGCGGGTCGGACTTCTGCTCGTCCATCACGCCGACGGCGTCCACGATGACGAAGTGCGTCTTGACCGTGGCGTCTCGCGTGATGGCCTGGAAGTCGGAGTCGGGCATGACCCGGACGCCCCGGCCCTTCATCTGCTCGAAGAGGCCCCTCGATTTCACCGACCGCATGAAGACGACGCACTCGAGCGGCTTGATGTCGGTGCCGGTGGCGATCATGTCCACGGTGACGGCGATGCGGGGCTGATAGGAGTTGCGGAACCTCTGGATCACGTCCTCGGGCCTGTGAGAGGCGGAGTGGCGGGTCCCGTCGCCGAGCTGGCGCTCGGGCTTGTAGGTGACCTTGACGGCCTCCTCGTTCCCGATGGCGAACTCTTCGCGGATGACCTCGAGGATGTCTTCGGCGTGGTGGTCGTTCTTGGCGAAGAAGAGGGTCTTCGGGATCTCGGTCCGGCCAGGGAAGATCTCGGTGAACAGCTTGTCACGGAACTCGCGAATCACCGTCCTGATCTGGTCTGTCACGACGACGCTGCGGTCGAGGTCCCTGGGCGAGTACGTGATGTCCTCGTCGAGCGTCTCCCAGCGCACCTCGCGGGTCTGACGGTCGCGCTTCCCAACGACGACCGGGTCGCTCTCGCTGACCTCGAGCGTTCCCCCTTCGCGGGTCACCCTGGTCTGGATCTTGTAGACCTCGAAGGGGACGTTGACCCTGTCGCGGACGGCGTGCTCGTGCCGGTACTCGGAGACGACGTTCTTGCGGAAGAACGCGAACGTGTGCTTCGCCGGGGTCGCCGTGAGGCCGATGATACTCGCGTCGAAGTACTCGATGACCTGCCGCCAGAGCGTGTAGATGCTGCGGTGGCACTCGTCGACGACGAGCACGTCGAAGAACTCCGGCGGGATGTACGGCGAGTAGACGACCGGCGGTGGTTCTCGGACCAGGGCCGACCCTGAGCCATTGAACGCCGACCCCTCTTCCAACTCGTCGTTGTACTCTGGCTCGCCCTTCAGGATGGAGTAGAGGCGCTGGATGGTCGTGATGACGACCCGGTTCACGGGGTCGATCTTGTTCGAGGTGAGCCGGGTGACGTTGTAGAGCTCGGTGAACTTCCGGCCGTCGTCGGGCGCCGTGTACGCTTGGAACTCTTTGTACGCCTGGCGACCCAGGTTGCCTCGGTCGACGAGGAAGAGGACGCGGCGGGCGCCGCCGAACTTGATGAGGCGGTAGAGCGCCGCGATGGCGGTGTAGGTCTTTCCGCTGCCGGTCGCCATCTGGATGAGCGCTCGCGGCCGACCCTCACGAATCGACTTCTCGAGGTTCTCGACGGCCCGGCTCTGCGCGGGCCACATGCCCGCCGCGTTGAGGGTCGGGGCCTCCTGCATCCGCCCGAGGAAGGTCGCTGCGACCGGGGCTCCGGGGCGAGCCTTCTTGATGGCGATGGCGTCGTCGAGCCACCTCTTCAGCGTCTCGGGCTGATGGAAGTGGAAGACCCCGCGGCTCCGGGGCTTGGGGTCGAGGAGGTTCGTGAAGCGCGTCTCGACGCCCGTGGACTCGTACAGGAAGGGCAGGGGGCGGATGGGCACCGGGATGGTGCTCGGCACCTTGGAGGCGTAGTCCTTCGTCTGTGCCTCGATGCCCGTGAGGACGACGCCCTTCTTCTTGGCCTCGATGATCCCGGCGGGCTTCCTGTCCACGTAGAGCAGGTAGTCGGCGAACCCGGCGTCGGTCTTGAACTCACGGATGGCGACGCCGAGCTTGGCCGCGACGTTCATCTCGGCGCGGTCCTGGACCGCCCATCCGGCCGCCTCGAGCGCGGCGTCGATGTTCAGCCGCGCGAGCGCCTCGGGGGAAAGGTCAGGAGTTGATGCAGCCATGTCGCTCCCAGGTCGGACGCAGCACGCCCGAAGGTAGCTCGGGTCGTTGTCGCTGACCAGGGAAGCCGTGCTGAACGGGACCGCTCTTGTTGGCGCGGATGCCGACGCTCAAGATGGTCGCCGAGACCACGGGCGAAGACCACGCTGGTGAGGGCTGTCGAATGCGCTACACGGCCGCGACCGAGGTGATGGCAGGGGACGAGCTGGACGACTGGCTTGGTGCGGTCGACCGAGGTGGGCGCATGGTCTTCGTCCGCGCGACAGCTCTTCTCGGGCCCACGCACGGGTCGTCCGATGACGGTGTGGGGGGCTCCGACCACGCCCTCAGCGCGGGCGTGAAGGTCTACGCGCGAGTCGGCGCCGACAGCGTCGAGCTCGACCGGCTGCCCGCGAGACTCTCCTACCTCAAGGTCGTCGATGGCCAAGGCTTCGCGAAGCTACGGGCGCCCGGAGCGGTCGCGACGGTCTATCGGTGTGAGCTCGTCCTCCGATACGACCTGCTCGAGTGGCTGACAACGAGGGGCCACTTTGCGTCCATCCCGGACGTGGTCGAGGTCGAGTGGGGGGCAGGGCGTCAGGTCAAGCTCGAAGACCTCTTGGTGCCCGCGGGGGCGTACTGGGATGCCGCGCGACGCCGGGACCGTGCGATCGGTCGTGCCGCGACAAACCTACACGGCTACCTGCTGGACGTAGCCTCCGAGGGTGCCGCGAAGGCGTTCAACGATGGTCGCGGGGTGGGGGCAGATCACGCCGTCGCCGTTCAGGGCCCCGAGCAGGCCGGCGAGTCCGACAGCTTGACCTCGAGCGCGCGCGGGGGCCTGTCCCCGAGGGATGCCAAGATCCGAGCGCTCGCTGCAGAACACGTCTCCGACCGTGAGAACTGGCACGGAGGGAAGCCGAGCCTGACGGCGATCGCGAGAGCCGTAGCGCTCGAACGGGCCGAGGCAGCCAAGCTCCGTCGAACGACGGTCGACGACCAGGGCAAGGTCGTGACCGCCGAGCACGAAGCCGGTTGGGCGCCCGAGACGATCCGCAAAGCCCTCAGCCGCGCGCTCCTGTTTCGGCCGTGGACGCAGGAAGAGCTCACCCGCAGATAGAAAAGATCAGGTCGATACCTGGTATCGCCCGGATCCCGGTCGCCGCGCTCCTAACGGTCTGCTCGACGTTCGATGACGAACGTCGGTGACGGAGGGAGGCAACCAGTGCGACTCGATGACGAACCGACGCCGTTCATGTCGGTGGCGGCCTTCGCCGCGGCCCACAAGTGGCCGAGCGAGCGCTCCGTTCGGCACTGGCTCTACCAGAACACGGACGGCTTCAGGTCGCGGTGCGCGCGGCGCATCGGCCGCTCCGTGGTGCTCAACGTCGCCGCCGTGTGGGCGTGGGTCGACGAGCACGTAGAGAGCGCCGCGGAGGTGGATTCGTGAGCCCGCGCGATGCCTACGGATTCGCTGA
This sequence comes from Deltaproteobacteria bacterium, assembly GCA_006226565.1. GTDB lineage: Bacteria > Myxococcota_A > UBA9042 > PHBI01 > PHBI01 > PHBI01. Next base: position 21,892 of record SBGO01000480.1, read on the forward strand.
GGGGACTGCTCTGTCGCACGCGATCGAGGTCGAGCGGGAGCTTCTGGGCGCGATGTTCCTCGACCCCGCGAGGGTCTTTCCGTTGCTCACTGGGCGACTCCGCGGACGAGATTTCTACTCGCAGGCGCACGGGCTGATTTTCGAGCACTCGCTCGGGCTCTGGCAGGAGAGCGGCGCCCTCGACCCGCCGTTGCTTCTTCAACGACTCAAGGAGCGAGGGGCCTGGGAGCGTTGCGGTGGTGGAAGCGGGGTCAGGGAGGCGCTCGCCCACGAAGGCTTGGTCGTCAACGTCGCCCACTACCGCGACCTCATCCTCGACAAGGCTCGCAGGCGGCGGATGGCCGAGGCGGCTGTGGAGATCGGGCGAGCGGCGCACGATGAAGGGCGCGCCGTCGACGACATCGCCGCCTCGGCTCGCGAGCTCATCGACGACGCCCAGCGCGAGGGGGGCCACTCGAGCCGGATCTTCGCGCCACCGGTGACCGCCGACGGCGCGTCGTGGCTGACTTCCGTGCCTCCGAAGCGCGCCTCCATCCTGTCTCAGCGCGATGAAGAGGACCCGCAGCGGGGTCGGTCCTTCCTGCCTGCGGGTGTCGTTGGGGTGTTCTCTGCGCCGGGCGGGACGGGGAAGTCGATGGCCTTGCTTCAACTGGCCTTCTCCGTCGCCACGGGCTCGGACTGGTTCGGCCTCGTCGTCGAGGAACCCGGCGACGTGGCGATCGTCATGGCGGAAGAGGGCAGGGACGAGCTCTGGCGGCGCTTCCACCGGATCGCCCGCGCGATTCATGGCGATGACCACGAGGCGTTGCGCAGTGCTGCTGAACGGCTTGGGGAGCGTGTCACGGTCGCTGCGCTGAAGGGCCGTCCCTGCACGATTCAGAACGCCGACGACCCGGAGAGGATGACCGCATTTGGCCATCAGCTCGTCTCGGAGCTCGCGAGTGACCCGTCCCGGTCCTGGAAGCTCATCATCATCGATCCGCTGTCGCGGTTCGCCGGCCCAATGGCCGAGGTCGATAATCACGCCGCGACGCGCTTCGTCGAGCATCTCGAGACGCTCACGGAGCTACCCGGCGGTCCCGCCGTCCTCCTCGCCCATCACGAGGCGAAGGGCGGGAAGAGCACAAACCAACACAGCGGTCGAGGCGCGACCGGCCTGTCCGATGGGGCCCGCTGGGCGGCCCGCCTCGAGGCGGTGGAAGGGCCGGATGGCGTCTTGCCACTTCTCGTCCGACTGCGCCAAACGAAGAACAGCTACGGCCCGCTAGGGCCAGCGCTTCGCCTGAAGCGGATTGCAGGCGGTGCGCTCGTCGTTGCGAGCACGTCGGACTTCTGGGAGGCCGGTGCGACCGGCGAGGCGAAGCCGGTCAAGCCGCGGGCGGCACGCAACTCGGTGTCGGCGCGAGCGGCGAAGATCGCGGGGCTCGCACCGTGAACGCCGTTGGCCCGCGATCTGTCATTCGCCTGCTCGACCGAGAGGCCGCGTTGGCAGTCGCGCGAGTGGTCGTCTTGGCCGACGACGGTGACGCAGCGTGGCCGGAGGCACACAGGGAAGAGGCCGCCGCTGTGCTGGCTCGGGACGCGACCGACGTCGTTTCCCGCTGGCTCGCCGAGGACGTCGGCGCGGATCTCGACACGTTGTCCAACGCGGGCACGCGGGGCGTGACGAACGGGGCGTTCAAGACGACCGATGTCGTGGCTCTCATCGCGTCGGTCGGCGTTGTCGGCGGCGCGCTCGGCGAGAATTGCGACATCAATCGGGACGGCGTGGACCTCGGGCGCGTGCTCGTGGCCGCGCTCTGGATCGGCCGGGTGAGGCCGAGGTTGAAGGAGCGACGCGACCGCGCGCGTCAGAGCCTCCCGGCGCTCCCAAGAGGTGTCGTCGCGGACCGCCTCCTTCCCGTGATGTGCGGGACCGCGACCCTGGACGAGAGCGATGCCGCCGCGCTGCTCCGAGACGGAGAAGGTGCCCTCCTCGCCGAGGTGACTCTCGTCGACGGTGCCGTCGCCCTCGCCGCGGTTCGTCGCGGGCTCGAGCTGCTCGGGACCGTGCCCGGTCATCGTCTCGTCCGCGAGCTCGCGCGTCGCTCTCATGATGCCTTCGAGAAGGGCGATCTCGATGCGCGTCGGGTGTCGTTCGTTGGGGGGTGGAGTGGACTCGCCGACGCCATCCGATACTCGACCAACGACTACGGGCCGCTCCGGCAGATCGCCGATACCGGGCAGTACGTTCGGTTCGTCACGCCCAGCATCAGCTCATCGCCGTTGTGGCACTGGAGCTTCCGACGCGGGTCACGCCGGCGCTCGGCCGAGTTGGCGTTCATACTCGGTGACCCCCTCGTGCCGGGATACGTCCTGGAGCTGAAGGCCACGAAGAAGAACGGCGTGGGAGATCGTCAAGCCAGACGGCTGGTGCCCGAGCTGCGCTTCGAACCGCCCGTCGGCGGAGTGAGCCGCGCTCGGGAGCACGGAAAGATCTGGACGTTGCACCGGCTGCTCCTCCTCGAGTTCGTGGACCACGCTGAGCAGTTCGTGACCCAAGGCGGTGTCAGGATCACGGCGGCGCGCTGGGACGAGCTTGTGGCGCGTGCAGGGCTGCCCTCGGGGGCCGTCGCGAACATCATTGCGTCATGGAAGGCGGGCGACGATGTCGCGCCGCCGCTCATCGTCGAGGTAGAGCCGGCCAGGTTCCGCTTGGGCGTCGAGCATGACCTCGAGCAAGTGTTCATCGAGGAATCCGGCCGACGTCGGCTCGAGGGGCGCGCCAGTGGACGCGCAGCGGCACGTCGACGAGCGGAGAGACGACGGGGAGGGCGCCGATGAACGCGACCCGTCGGTATCATCTCACCCGTTGGGGGCGCCTACCTCACCCGTTGGGAGCGTTCACCTCACCCGTTGCAGGACCTGACATTCAGTCGGAATGGGGCTCGTCGGGGTGTCCGACCTTAACGGTACGGAACGGTAGTGTAGTCCGCGGCCGCTACGCGGTGCCGCCTGACGGCGTCACCGACGCGGCCGCAGTGCAGTCGACGGTCGGAGGTGCGGCATGAGCGCCTCCGACAAGGTCGACGTCGGACCGCCGGGTGTCGAGACGGGGGCGGCGCGTCGGAAGCGTGTGCTGGCCGGCATGTTAGCGGCTGCCCACGCGCAGGAGGCGTCGGCGCGCGCACAGGCGGAGTCGGCGCGCGCACAGGCGGCGTCGGCGCGCGCACAGGAGGAGACGGCGCGACGGCTTCGCGAGCTTGCGGCGCTGCTGGCGGATGAGTCAGGATCAGGGGGACTGGAATCCGGGCCCCTCAACGACGAGGGCCTGGGATGGGACGAAACTACGATGGAGATCGAGCGCGACACAGATGGAACGGACGGCTTCAACGATGGGAGATCGTCGTTCACGAGACGGTCGACGGACGAAGGACGAAACGTTGCGTCCTTTGTCCGCCAGCGACTTCGGAAGCCGCGGCGGTCCAAGCAGCCGCCGAGCTGACGGCGGATCTGCGGGCGAAGCGCCTGCACCTGCCGCGGACCTGGGATGAAGGCGTGGAAGCGTACCACCAGCACAGGCGCGAGATGGGCGACGAGGAGGACACGATCGAGACGTCGGGCTACAGGCTGAAGGCCGTCGGGCGCACGCTGAGCGCCCCTGATCCGCTGCGGCTGACCGCGGCGCAGGGGCTTCAGCATCGCAACGCTCGACTCGCCGCGCCGCGGAGCCCGGTGACGGTGAACGCCGAGCTGTCCGAGGTGCGGATGATGCAGGGGTTCTTCCTCAAGCGCGGCTGGATCGAGAAGGTGACCTGGACGGTCGATGACGTGACCCCGGCGTCGACCAAGAAGGTGAAGCCTCGTGCTCACCTTCGACCGGGCGAGGTCGGACCGTGGCTGACGGCGGCCTTCAAGCGCGGGGACACGACGGAGTGGGAGCTGTGGCCGGCCGCCGCGATCCTGCTCCTGCACGGGCTGCGCACGGGCGAGATGCGCACGCTCTCGGTCGGCGACCTCGACCTCTGGTCGCCCGTCACGATCGGCGGCTACGAGCAGAACATCGTCGTCGCCTACGTCGAGGACTCGAAGACCCCCGACGGCGTGCGCCCGGTGCCGATCGTCAGCGAGCTCGCGTGCGTCACGCTGCGCCGGGCCTTCCAGGGGCGGCCGGCGGACGAGCCGTGCTTCTGGGCGGCGCGGTCGCGGTCGAGCACCAAGCGCTCACGGCTGCCGAAGCGGACCGAGTGGTTCCGCTACCGCGCCAAGCTGACGTGCGAGGACGCCGGCATCGCGCGGAGCGTCTCGACGCACGGGCTCCGCCACTCGACGGGAACGCTCCTCGTGAGCCTGCCCGGCGTCGACTACTACGGCGCCGGCAAGGCCCTCGGGCACAGCGACCCGTCGATCACGGACAAGGTCTACGCCCACGCCGCCCTCGCGCCCCGCCTGGGGCCGATGTCGGCGCTCGGGACCTTCCTCGACCGCGTGGCGCCTGGGGTTGACGGGTATCCGTCGAAATATCCGTCAAAAGCAGAAGAGGCCGACCCTCGCGGATCGGCCTCTTCTTGGTGCGAAAGGGGGGACTCGAACCCCCACAGGCATATTGCCCACTAGAACCTGAATCTAGCGCGTCTACCAATTCCGCCACTTTCGCAGAGAGCGGCTCGCGTGCTGTCGAAGTAGACCGTTCACACGACGCCGTCAAGAGCGTTCGTACCGGGGCCGACACCTTGTGCCGGACGCCCCGGGCGATCGCTTTAGGCGCGGCGGCGGTTCGAGCTCTGCGCCTTCTTCTCGCGCGCCTTCTTGGCCAGCTGACGCTGCTTGCGGCGCATCTTCAGCGACTTGTCGCCCTTGCCCATCGGATCACCTCGAAACGGTCTGCCTCGCCACGACGGCCTGCCGTGACAGTGGGGCGGGAGTATAGGAATCTCTCCGCGGCTGGCAACTGAAAAAGGCGCCCCCCGGCCGACCGGGGCGCGCGGAGGGCCTCAGCCGCCCGGCAGGCGGTACACCGCCACGTCGTCGAAGTAGGCGTTACTCGCCCAGTTGTTGAAGCCGAAGTAGCGCCCCGGCACGGGCGCCTCGTCGGTGTAGGTCATCACCAGCTCGCCGTCCCGGAAGAAGTAGACCTTCTGCTCGGACCGCACGATGGCCCAGCGGTGCGCCGTCGACTGGATCACGGGGCGCGCGTTCTGCGCCAGCCGATCCTTGCCGTGCTCGCCGAGGCGCGCGATCACGTCGAGGGTGTTGTTCCAGCCCCCGTTGATCACGCTGTAGCCGGCCTCGTGCCGCGGCTCGGTCGCGAAGATCTCGCACTTCAGATCGCCCGGGAAGCTGCCGTCCGCCTTCGGCTCGCTCCGCGCGGTGAACTCGACCCGCGTCGGCCCCTCCGGCAGGAGCTTCATGAGCCACGCGCCGGCGTTCTCGGGCTGCGTCGCGTGGAGCCACCCGTTCTCGATCCGCCAGCCGCGCTTGTCCTGGGCGTACGGCATCTCGGTCTTCCAGTCCGGGCCCAGCTCCGCGCGCTCGAAGTGGTCCTCGAAGACGCGCTCGCCTCCCTCGAGGAAGCGCTCCACCCCGGGGGCGTCGCCGCGCGCCGGGATGACCCGCTTCGGACAGCCGGCGCCCAGCGCCAGCGTGCCGATCAGCACCCCGAGGGTGCCGAAACGCCGCGCCCGCGCGCCACGACGCGCCACGACCTCGCGCGGGAAGGCCCCCACGCCGCACTCACTGCTCGCCTCTGTCGACATCTCGCCTCGCTCGCTCACTCGTCGCCGGGCTCGCCCTCAGCGGGCAGCGGCGGCGGCTTGGTGTCTGGCCGCCGCGCCTCGTCGGCGTAGGTCTGGGGATCCGGGATGGTGCGCGCCGTGTTGATCCGGGAGGTCTGCGCGCGCGGGCGCGGCTCGGCGCCGGGGCGCGGGACCGCGGTGAGGGTGTCCGCCTTGAACCGCCCGGTGGGCCGGGGGCGGGTCCCGGAGCGCGTCGCCGCCACGGGCTCGGCGTAGAGCACGCTCGGGTCCGTGGCCTGTCCGGCGATCGCCGCGAGCCGCCGGGTCAGAGAGCTCGCCGCCGCGACCGCGAGCTTGAGCGCGACCGTCGGCGCGGTCATGCGCAGCTCGTCGAAGGCCGCCGGCGGAAGGATCAGGACCGTCGCGCCGGCGTCCGGGGTCGCGCGCACCATGCACGCGGCGACCGACTCGTGGAGGAGCGCCTCCTCTCCGAAGTGGCCGCCGGCTTCCACGCAGGCGAGGAAGTGGCCGTTGCGGATGACCTCGAGGGTGCCGTCGAGGACGACGCAGAGCGCGTCCTGCGCGTGTCCCTGGTCGACGAGCCGCTCGCCCGGCTCGAGCCGCCGCTGCAGCGCCCCGTCGAGGACCCGGCGGAGCTCGAGCCCGCTCATGCCGTCGAAGAAGGCGATCCCCTTCAGCTCGTCGAGGAGCGCGGCGCGCTCGTGCTCGTCGATGCGCGCCGGCGCGCCCGCGACCTGCACCACCACCGCCGTGATGTTGTCGTCGCCGCCGGCCGCGTTGGCGCGATCCACCAGCTCGCGGACGCACGTCTCGGGGTCGTCGAGGTCGAGGAGATCGGCGATGACGTCGGACTTCACCGCGCCGTGGAGCCCGTCCGAGCACAGGAGGAAGCGGTCGCCGGGGTGCAGCTCGAAGGCCTGGGCGTCCACCTCGACGACGGGGTGGACGCCGACCGCGCGGGTGATCGCGCTCTTGAGCCGCCCGTCGAAGCTCTCGGCCGCCACGTTCATCGAGCGCGCCATCTCGTTGACCAGCGAGTGGTCCTCGGTGAGCTGCGTCGTGCGCGCGCCGCGCTTGCGGTAGATGCGGGTGTCGCCGACGTGCGCCACGAAGCCCGTGTCACGGACGAGCAACAGCAGCGACAGCGTCGTCCCCATGCCGCGCTGGTCGGCGTTGTGGTGGCCGCGCTCGTAGATGCGCAGGTTGGCCTCGTGGACGGCGTCCTCGATCAGCGCCATCACGTCGTTCATGTCGTGATGGCCGTCGTCGTAGCCGTAGCTGTCGATGACCTCGCGGCGCTTCACGAGCGTCTCGCGCACGACGTTCACCGCCGTGGCGCTCGCCACCTCGCCCCCCCGGTGGCCGCCCATCCCGTCGCAGACGACGTAGAGCTTGAGCCGGCGGTCGACGAGGTAGTTGTCCTCGTTGTGCGAGCGGACTTGCCCCACGTCGGTCCGCGCGCCGAACGTCACGGTCATGGGGCCCTTCAGGCCCGACGGTTCGGGAGCGCTCAACGCGGCGGCTCGTTCCCTTCCTCTCCGCGGTCACGAGAAGCGCACCGGGCACCCCAGTGCCCGATGCGCCCCACGGAGATTTCGAGTAGGGTGCGTACCGAAGGTCGGGCTCGAACCGACACGGGAGTCACCTCCCACTGGATTTTGAGTCCAGCGCGTCTACCAATTCCGCCACTCCGGCAGCTGTGCTCCGCAGCATAGCGACGCCCGGGGCGAAGTCAACGGAGTCCGGCGGCCGCGCGTGGCGAGCGTGCCCCACAAAAACGATTCTCGGAGGATTCATGACAGGCGACATCCGGCTCGGCGTTCTCGGCGCGGGCAACATGGGCCAGGCCCTGCTGCGCGGCGTCGTCAGCCGCGGCGGGCTCGCCGCCGATCGGGTGCTGGTCGCCGACGTGCGTCGCGAGGTGTGCGAGGCGCTGTCGGCGGAGCTCGGCGTCAAGGTGGCCGACAGCAACGAGGAGCTCGTCGCGAACAGCGACGTCGTCCTGCTCTGCGTCAAGCCGCAGGTGCTCTTCAACGTGCTCGAGCCCCTGGCCGAGTCGCTCGGGCCCGACAAGCTCCTGATCTCGGTGGCCGCGGGCATCACGCTCGCCGCCCTCGAGCGCGCGCTGCCGGCCGGGACGCCGGTCATCCGCTCGATGCCCAACACCCCGTGCCTGGTCGGCTTCGGCACCACCGCCTGGACCCGCGGCGTCGCGGCGACCGAGGCGCACGGCGCGCTGGCCCAGGCCATCCTGGGCGCGGTCGGCGGCGCCTACGAGCTGCCCGAGCGGGCCCTCGACGCCGTGACCGCCGTCTCCGGCAGCGGCCCCGCCTACGTCTTCCACCTGATGGAGGCGATGATGGAGGGCGGCGTGAAGGCCGGCTTCGACCCGGCGCTCATCCGCGAGTTCGTGATCGCCACCGTGCGCGGCGCGGCCGAGCTCGCCGCCGCCTCGGACGTCGACCCGGGCGAGCTGCGGCGGCGCGTGATGTCGCCGGGCGGCACCACCGAGGCCGCCATCCGCCGCCTCGACGACGACGGCTTCCAGTGGGCGGTCATCCACGCCATGGGCGCCGCGCGCGACCGCAGCGCCGAGATGGCCCGCGCCTTCACCTCGGCGGCCCCGCGCAAGTGAGCGTGCTCGCGCGCATCGCGGCCGTCCGGGCCTCCGGGCGGCTGCCGCTCGCCATCCTCGACATCGACCTGACGCTGGTCGACAACGCGCCGCGCACGCGCGCCATCCTCGGCGACTGGCTCCTGACCCTGCGCGGTCGGTGGCCCGGCGCCGAGGCGGCGATCGCCCACGCCCAGACGATGCCGATCGTCTTCAGCGCCGCCGCCAACGTCCGCGCCCTCGGCGTCGACGACGAGGCGCTCCTGCGCGAGGGCCTCGCCTTCTGGTGGGAGCGCTTCTTCACCGCGCGCTACGCCGTCCTCGACGTCCCCTGCCCGGGGGCGGTGGAGGCGGCCCGCGCGCTGGCCGCCGCCGGCGCGACCCTGGTCTACCTGACCGCGCGCCCGTCGACCCTGGCGGACGCGACCGCCAACCGCTTCCGAGAGCTCGGCCTCCCCGTGGCCGAGGTCGGGACGGTGCTGGTGATGAAGGATGACCCGAAGGAGGCCGACGGCGCCTTCAAGGCCCGCGCGCTGTCGTGGATCGGCGCCCTCGGCGAGGTCGTCCTGTGCGCGGACAACGAGCCCGGCCACGTCAACGCCATGCACGCCGCCTTCCCCGGCGCGCTGGCCGTGCAGGTCGCCACGCGCCACAGCCCGGCGGCGCCACCGCTGGCCGCCGGCGCCCGCGTCGTCGCCCATCTCGGCGAGGTCCTGTAGCCCGGGCCGGGGCGCTCATATCCTTTGCAGTCGGCGCGGCCTTCGCGGTACAGGTTCCGTCCTCGAAGGAGGCGAACAGTGGCCTGGAATCGCGACGACATGGCCCGCCGCGCAGCGGCGGAGGTCCAGCCCGGGACGGCCGTGAACCTCGGCATCGGCATCCCGACCCTGGTGGCGAACCACCTCGCGGCGGACGCCGGCGTCATGCTGCACTCGGAGAACGGGCTGCTCGGCATGGGCCCCTTCCCCTACGAGGGGGACGAGGACCCGCAGCTCATCAACGCCGGCAAGCAGACCGTCACCGTGGTCGACGGCGGCAGCACCTTCGACTCGACGCTCTCCTTCGCGATGATCCGCGGCGGGCACGTCGACCTCGCCATCCTCGGCGCCATGCAGGTCGCGCAGAACGGCGACCTCGCCAACTGGATGGTCCCGGGCGGCCTCGTCACCGGCATGGGCGGCGCCATGGACCTCGTCTCGGGGGCCAAGCGCGTCATCGCCGTGTCGACCTTCCGCTCGAAGGGCGGCACCCCCAAGCTCGTGGCGAGCTGCGACCTGCCGCTGACCGGCGTCGGCTGCGTTCAGCGCGTCATCACCGACGTCGGCGTCTTCGATCCGACCGGCGACGGCTTCGCCATCGTCGAGCTCGCGCCGGGCGTGACCCGCGCGGACCTCGGCGACGACGTGCCGTTCGTCGACTGAGCGCCCCACCTCCCGCGCCGACCCCGTCGGCGAGCTCCCAGCCCGGAGGCCCCCGCATGTCTACGCACCAGCTTCACCCGCTCGAGCGGCTCATGGACGAGCGCGTCCTCATCATGGACGGCGCGATGGGCACCACGCTCCAGCGCTACGGCCTGAGCGAGGCCGACTTCCGCGGCGCGCGCTTCGCCGACCACGGCACCGATCTGCGCGGCAACAGCGACATCCTGAGCCTGACCCGCCCCGACGTGGTGCGCGAGATCCACGAGCTCTACCTCGACGCCGGCGCCGATCTCATCGAGACGAACACGTTCACGGCGACCGCCATCGCGCAGGCCGACTACGCGCTCTCGCACCTCGCCTACGAGCTGAACGTGGCGTCGGCGCGGCTCGCGCGCGAGGCGGCCGACACGCGCACCGCGGCGGACCCGGCCAAGCCGCGCTTCGTCCTCGGCTCGATGGGCCCCCTGAACCGGACGCTGTCGCTCTCGCCCGACGTCAACGACCCGGGCTTCCGCGCCGTCACCTTCGACGAGGTCGTGGACGCCTACGCCGAGCAGGTGCGCGGGCTCCTCGACGGCGGCGTGGACGCGCTGCTCGTCGAGACCATCTTCGACACCCTCAACGCCAAGGCCGCGCTCTACGCCATCCGCGCGGTCTTCGACGACCGGGGCGCCGAGGTCCCGGTGATGATCTCGGTGACGATCACCGATGCCAGCGGTCGCACGCTCTCCGGGCAGACCCTCGAGGCCTTCCTCATCTCGGTCGAGCACGCCCACCCGCTGACCGTCGGCATCAACTGCGCCCTCGGCGGCCGCGAGATGCGCCCCTTCGTCGAGGAGCTCGCGCGCCTCGCCCGCACCCGCGTCTGCGTCTACCCGAACGCCGGGCTCCCCAACGCCTTCGGCGGCTACGACGAGACCCCCGAGGACACCGCCGCCATCCTCCGCGACTTCGCCGACCAGGGCTGGCTCAACGCCGCCGGCGGCTGCTGCGGGACCACCCCCGAGCACATCGCCGTCGTCGCCCGCGCGCTCGCCGGCGCCACGCCGCGCCCGCGGCCGGAGACCTGGCCGCACCAGGGGCTCGCGCGCTACTCGGGCCTCGAGCCGTGCGTGCTGCGCCCCGACGCCAACTTCACGATGATCGGCGAGCGGACCAACGTCACCGGCTCGAAGAAGTTCGCCAAGCTCATCAAGGGCGACCAGTACGACGAGGCCCTCGTCGTCGCCCGCGACCAGGTGGAGGGCGGCGCCAACGTCATCGACGTCAACATGGACGAGGGGCTCCTCGACTCCGCGGCGGCGATGACGCGCTTCCTCAACCTCGTCGCCTCCGAGCCGGACATCGCCCGCGTCCCGGTGATGGTCGACTCGTCGAAGATCGAGGTCATCGAGGCCGGGCTCCGGTGCCTGCAGGGCAAGTCCATCGTCAACTCGATCAGCCTCAAGGAGGGCGAGGCGGCCTTCATCGAGCACGCCCGCCGCATCCGCCGCTTCGGCGCCGCGGTCGTGGTGATGTGCTTCGATGAGGAGGGGCAGGCCGTCGACGCCGCCCACAAGGTCGCCATCGCCGAGCGCGCCTACCGGATCCTGACCGAGCGCTGCGACTACGATCCGACCGACATCATCATCGACCCGAACATCCTCGCGATCGCGACCGGCATCGCCGAGCACGACAACTACGCCGTCGACTTCATCGAGGCGACGCGCGAGATCAAGCGGCGCTGCCCCGGGGTGAAGATCTCCGGCGGCGTGTCGAACCTGTCCTTCTCCTTCCGCGGCCAGAACCTGGTCCGCGAGGCGATGCACGCGGCGTTCCTCTACCACGCCATCGCGGCGGGGATGGACATGGGGATCGTCAACGCCGGGCAGCTCGCGGTCTACGAGGAGATCGACCCCGAGCTCCTCGAGCACGTCGAGGACGTCATCCTCAACCGCCGCCCCGACGCCACCGAGCGCCTCATCGCCCTCGCCGAGCGCGTCTCGTCGGCGGGCAAGGCGCGCCAGAAGGACGAGCGCTGGCGCGAGGCCCCGGTGGAGGAGCGGCTGACCCACGCCCTCGTCAAGGGCGTCGTCGACCACATCGAGGAGGACGCGGCCGAGGCGCTCGAGAAGTACGGCAGCGCCCTGACCGTGATCGAAGAGCCGCTGATGGCGGGCATGAAGGTCGTCGGCGACCTCTTCGGCGCCGGCAAGATGTTCCTGCCCCAGGTGGTCAAGAGCGCCCGCGCGATGAAGAAGGCCGTCGCCTGGCTCCAGCCCTACATGGAGGCCGAGGCGGCCGGCGGCGGGTCGAGCCGCGGCACGGTGCTGCTCGCGACCGTCAAGGGCGACGTCCACGACATCGGCAAGAACATCGTCGGCGTCGTGCTCCGCTGCAACAACTACGACGTCATCGACCTCGGCGTGATGGTCCCCGCCCAGACCATCCTCGACAAGGCGCGCGAGGTGAAGGCCGACGTCATCGGGCTGTCGGGGCTCATCACGCCGTCCCTCGACGAGATGGTGCACGTCGCCGCCGAGCTCGAGCGCACCGGCTTCGAGGTGCCGCTCCTCATCGGCGGCGCCACCACGAGCCGCAAGCACACCGCGGTCAAGGTCGACCCCGTCTACCACGGGCCGGTGGTCCACGTCGTCGACGCGTCGCGCGCCTCCGGGGTGGTCACGAGCCTGCTGTCCCCCGAGCGCCGCGCCGACTTCCTCGCCGACGTCAGCGCCGCCTTCGAGGTCGACCGGCAGCGCTTCGCCCAGCGCCAGGCGACGACGCTGGTGCGCTACGCCGAGGCGCGCGAGCGGCGGCCGGGCCTGGACTTCTCCGCGCTCCCGACCCCCGACGCGCTGGGGCCGCGGGTCATCGCCCCCATCCCGCTCGACGTCCTGGTCCCGCTCATCGACTGGACGCCGTTCTTCGCGTCGTGGGAGCTCAAGGGCAGCTTCCCGAAGATCCTCGACGACGAGCGGGTCGGCGCCGCGGCGCGCGAGCTCTACGAGCACGCCCAGGCGATGCTCGAGCGCATCGTGGCCGAGCGCTGGCTCGAGGCGCGTGCGGTCTACGGCTTCTTCCCGGCGAACGCGGACGGCGACGACGTCGTCGTGTGGACCGACGAGAGCCGCACCACCGAGCGCGAGCGCTTCCCGATGCTGCGGCAGCAGAAGAAGCGCCCCGGCGACGACGCGCGCTACACCTCGCTCGCGGACTTCGTGGCGCCGGCCGGCGCGCCCGACCACGTCGGCTTCTTCGCCGTCACTGCCGGGCACGGCGTCGCCGAGCGGGTCGCCCGGTTCGAGGCCGACCACGACGACTACCACGCGATCCTGCTCAAGGCGCTCGCCGATCGGCTCGCCGAGGCGGCCGCCGAGTGGCTCCACGCCGAGGCGCGGCGCGCCTGGGGCTACGGCGCCGAGGAGCAGCTCAGCGCGGCGGAGCTCCACGCCGAGGACTACCGCGGGATCCGTCCCGCGCCCGGCTACCCGGCGTGCCCCGATCACAGCGAGAAGGCCAAGCTCTTCGCGCTGCTCGACGCCGAGGCGGCGACGGGTGTCGGGCTCACGGAGTCCATGGCGATGACGCCGGCGGCCTCGGTCAGCGGGTACTACTTCGCCCACCCCGACGCCCACTACTTCACGGTCGGGCCGCTGGGGCGCGACCAGGTGACCGACTACGCGACCCGCAAGGGGACGCCGCTCGCCGAGGTGGAGCGCTGGTTGGCGCCGTGGCTGGGCTACGACGCCGGCTGACGCGGACCGGCCGGTGAGTGGCGAGGTCGCGGCTCATCGGGCATGCTCCAAGGCACACGCTAGCGCGAGGGGCATCGACGATGGGACCGACACCCGAGGTCCCCGGCCAGGACGGGGCGCGCCGGCGCGCCCCGAAGGCGCTCGACGCGCTGATCGCCCGGCGCGGCGCCGAGGCCGGGGACTCCTTCATCGGCCCGCTGCGCCAGACCGTCGCGCGCGAGCTGACGACGACGTCGCTCCCGATCCTGCTGGTCCTCAGCCTCCTGTCCGTGGTGACCACCGGGCTCGCGGCCCCGGACGAGCCGGTCCGGATGATTCCACCGGCGCTCGGCGCGGTGGCGGTGCTGATCGGCTTCGCCCTCCGCCGCGTGCGACCGCTCTCGGTCGCGGTCGCGCTGGTCGCCGCGGTCATCCTGGCGGTGGCGTTCGGGATGGCGTTCAACGGAGGCGTTCGCGCCCCCGTGTACGTCGGGATGTTCGCCGCCGTCGTCGGCGCGGCGAACGTCTTCGGCCACCGCACGGCGATCCTCGTCGGCGTCCTCTTCGCCGCGGTGGGCGGCGTCGCGCTGATCGCCGAGGAGCAGGGCCTGCTCACGGTCCAGACGCCCAGCCCACGCATGGTCTACGTCGCCTACATGGCGTGGCTGGCGGTGCTGGTGGCCTTCGCGGCGGTCCCGGTGCGGGTCGTCCTGGCCGCCTACCATGACAGCGAGACGGCGCGCCGCGTCGCCGCCGAGGGCCGCGCCCGCGAGGACGAGCAGCGGCGCCTGCTGCTGACCCTCTTCGACAACGCGCGCGGCGCCGTGGCCCTGGTCGGGGGGGACGGGAACATCCGGGTCGCGAACCGCGCCATGACCGAGGCGCTCGGGATGCCCCAGCGCGAGCTGGTCGGCGTCCGGCTCGACGCGCTCCCCGGCGTCCCGGCGGACGAGCGGGAGGCGCTCCGCGGCGGCATGGCGCGCGCCCGCGAGGGCGGGTCGTCGAACCACCACGTCCACTGGTCCCGCGGTGACGACGCGCGGCACCTCGACATCGGGCTCCGGCCGGCCGCGAGCGACCCGACCGTCGGCGTGATCGTGGTCGAGGTGCGCGACACCACCGAGTACGAGCGGGTCCGCGCCGCGCTGACCGTCGAGCAGCAGCGCTACGAGGCGGTCTTCCACCACGCCAGCGACGCCATCTTCCTGATGACCGGCGAGCGCTTCATCGCCTGCAACCCGCGGACGTGCGAGCTCTTCGCGTGCGAGCTCGAGGACATCGTCGGCGCCACGCCGATGGACTTCTCACCGGAGCTGCAGCCCGACGGCCGCCGCTCCGAGGAGGCGGCGATGGCCTACATCTCGGCCGCCTTCGAGGGCGCGCCGCAGCGCTTCGACTGGCGTCATCGGCGCAAGGACGGCCAGGAGGTGGACTGCGAGGTCACCCTCAACGCCGTCGAGATCGGCGGGATCCGAAACGTCGTGGCCCTCGTGCGCGACGTCGGCGAGCGGCGTCAGCTCGAGGCGCGGCTCCGCCACGCCGAGCGCCTCGACTCGATCGGGCAGCTCGCCGGCGGGGTCGCCCACGACTTCAACAACCTCCTCGCCGCCATCATGGGCGCGACCGACGTGCTGCGCACCGAGATGGCGCCCGACGCGGAGGCCGACCCGTGGCTGTCGATGATCGAGGAGGCCTCGCGCCGCGCCGCGGACCTGACCCAGCAGCTCCTCAGCTTCGCGCGCCGGGGCATCGACGACCTCGGCCCCATCTCGGTGCACAAGACCATCGAGAGCGCCCGCACGCTCCTCGCGCGCACCATCGACAAGCGCGTCAACATCGTGCTCGCGCTGAACGCGCGCGCGGACCGCGTGCTCGGGAGCAGCACCGCGCTCCAGAGCGCCGTCCTGAACCTCGGCGTCAACGCCTCCCACGCCATGCCCGACGGCGGCGTCTTCGAGATCACGAGCCGCGACTGCTCGCTCGACGACGAGGTGCGCGAGCCGTGGCTCGCCGGCCTGGCGCCCGGGCGGTACATCCAGCTGACGGTGACCGACACCGGCTTCGGGATCCCGACGTCGGTCATCGACCGCATCTTCGATCCGTTCTTCACCACCAAGGACCAGGGGAAGGGCACGGGCCTCGGGCTGGCGGCGGTCTACGGCACCGTGCGGCAGCTCGGCGGGGCCATCACCGTGTCCAGCGAGGTCGGCCGCGGCACGCGCTTCGACATCGCGCTGCCCGTCCTCGGCGCCAGCGTCGAGCTCCCGGCCGTGCCCGCGGCCGCGTTGCCGGTGCGAGGCAGCGGTCGCATCCTGGTCGTCGACGACGAGGCGGCCGTGCGGCGGTCCGCCCGGGGGCTCCTCGAGTCCTGCGGCTACCGCGTGCTCGAGGCGGGCGACGGCGCCGAGGGGCTGCGGCTCTTCGCCCACGAGCGTCCGGACCTGGTGCTCCTCGACCTGACGATGCCGGTGATGAGCGGGCGGGACTGCTTCGAGCGCGTGCGGGACCTCGATCCGCGGGCGCGCATCGTGGTCATGACGGGCTACGGCGCGTCCGAGGACGTGGACGCGATGCGGCGCGCCGGGCTCACGGGGATGATCCGCAAGCCCTTCGACCTGGGGCAGCTCAGCCGCGTCGTCGACCGCGCGCTGAACGGCGGGGTCGGGCTGGCGGAGGGCGGCTCGGGCGAGCCGACGGCCTGAGCCGTCGTCGGGGGACGTCGCGGCGCGTGGCCGCGTGCGTGGCATGCGGCGCGTCCCCGGTGGGGGAGCGCGCCGCCGCTCACGAGGATCAGGCCTTCTTCTCGGCCCAGAGCTGGCAGTAGCCCTTCGGGCTGACGATGCCCTTGATCACGGTGCAGTTGCCGCAGGCGTTGGGATCGGCGCCGGGCTTGAAGAGCTGGCAGTTGGCGCAGTGCTTGCCCTCGGTGGTCGAGACCGCGACGTACTTGTTCATCGTGCGCGTCTTCTCGTCGGCCAGCGAGAGGCCCGAGGGCTCGCAGCTCGGCCCGTCCTCGGAGCCCTTGCCGCCGCAAGCGCCGAGAATCGCGCCGGCGGCCGCGGTGACGCCGACGGCGGTGGCGGTGGTGGTGAAGAATGCGCGACGCGAAATGCCTTGCTTGCTCATGGTCTCTCCTCGGTGAAGCCCACCGGCCTGCCGCGCACAGCGGGAGTCTCTGGGGGAGCGTGCGCGGCGAGCGGCGGAGGGGCAGAGGGCCCCCGGGGGGGCAGAGCGTCTACATGACACGAACCGCCCGGTCTCAAAACCCGGTAGGCGGTGCGTCCCATCGTCGCAGGGGCGCCCGGGGGCCTCGCAAGCCCGCTTGCGGCGCGCGGGCCGGTTTTGGGGAGCGCTGCTGGTGACGGGATCTTCGGGCGGTAGGAGATCGCGACGCCGCGCGCGGGCGGGAGCGCCGGTTAGTCGTTCGGCCGCGGGCGAAAGACGATTCGGTCGTCGACGAGATCGACCCGCGTCTCGAACGGGCGCGAGTAGTCGGCGAGGGCGTCGCGCAGCGCCGCGGCCTCGCTCGGGGTCGCCGGGGTCGGCGCGAAGCTCGGCACGCGGATGTGCGCGGGCAGGAGCGCGATCTCCTCGAGGCGGGGCGGGGAGTCGCCGCTCAGCCGCACGGCCAGGACGCCGGTCTGCCGCTTGAGCGGGGTGCGGTTGGTGAAGACGAAGTTCCCGAGGCTGTAGGCGATGGCCGCGTCGCCGCGCCACTCGACGCCCTGGAGGACGTGGGGGTGGTGGCCGACGACGAGCCCCGCGCCGGCGTCGACGAGGCGATGGGCCGCGGCGACCACGCTCCGCGGCGCCGTCGTCACGCCCTCGCGCCCCATGTGCACGGTGACGGCCACGAAGCAGCCGCGCTCGCGCAGCGCCCGGATCCGCCCCGCGAGGCGGTCGAGGCCGGCGTCGCCGCGGTAGTACGCGACGGCCGCGCCGTCCTTGGGCGCGCGGTTCGACTTCAGCGTCGCCGGGAGCACGGCGACGCAGCGCCCCTCGCGCTCGAGCAGGTACGGCGCCTCCGCCTCCTCGGGGGTGGCGCCGGCGCCCATCGTCCGCACGCCGGTCGCGCGCAGGTTCGCGAGGTTCTCGACGACGCCCTCCGCGCCGCCGTCCCAGGCGTGGTTGTTGGCGAGCCCGACCAGGTCGACGTGGGCGGCCTCGAAGACGCCCGCCCAGAGCGGCGCTGCGCCGATGTCGAGGCGCGACTCGCCGTAGGCCGGCGGCCGCTCGGAGGTCATCAGCCCCTCGGCGTTGGCGACCGCGAGGTCCGCCGCCTCGAAGATCCCGGCGAAGGCGCGCAGCGGGTTGGCGTCGCCGGCGGCCTGAGCGGCCGACGCCGGCACCCGGCGCCCCGCGAAGGAGAGGTCGCCGGTGAAGACGAGACTGAAGCCGCCTGCGTCCCCGCTGGCCTCCGCGTGCGCCGGGCCGGCCAGCGCCACGACGCTCGCCCCCACCGCGACCCAGCCCGCGAGGCGGCGGAGGGGCGACGGGACGGGGGAGGGCGGGGTGGGCTTCAACCGGTGGCTCTCAGACCGTGCGCGATGCCGTTGAGGGTGATGAGGAGCGCGTGCTCGAGGGTCTCGTCCTCGTGGCCGGTCGCGCGCCAGCGCCGGAGGAGATCGACCTGGAGCAGGCTCATCGGATCCACATAAGGGTTCCGCAGGCGGATGGAATTCCGCGTCGGGGCGTCCTGCGCCAGCAGCTCCTCCTCGCCGAGGAGCTTCAGCACCTGCGCCCGGGTCCGGTCGTACTCCGCGATGATGCGCGGGAAGAAGCGCTCGCCGAGCGCGCCGGCGAGCTCGGCGTAGCGCGCCGCGATCCCCATGTCCGCCTTGGCCATGACCAGCTCGACGTCCTCGAGGAGCGTCCGGAAGAACGGCCAGTCGCGCGCCATCTCCTTGAGCGCCTCCTCGCCGTGCGCCCGCGCGAGCGCCTCGAGGCCGCTCCCGAGCCCGTACCACCCGGGGAGGATGTGTCGGCTCTGGGTCCACGCGAACACCCACGGGATGGCGCGCAGGTTCTCGACGCCGCCGCCCTTGCGCCGCGACGCCGGGCGCGAGCCGATGCGGAGCCGCTCGATGACGTCGATGGGGGTCGCCCGGCGGAAGTACTCGACGAAGTCCGGGTCGCCGTAGACCAGGTCGCGGTAGGTCGCGCGGGTCGTTCCGGCGAGCTCGTGGACCCGCGCGCTCCAGGCCGGGAGCCGCGGGTCGTCGGGGCCCTCGGCGGCGACCGTGCGGGACAGCACCGCGGAGACGGTCAGCTCGAGGTTCCGCATCGCGGTCCCGCGCAGGCCGTACTTCGAGTTGATGACCTCGCCCTGCTCGGTCACGCGGAGGTGGCCGTTCACGGCGCCGCGCGGCTCGGCCAGGATGGCCCGGTGGGTCTTGCCGCCGCCGCGGCTGACCGTCCCGCCCTTGCCGTGGAAGAACGTCAGGTCGACCCCGGCCGGGCGCATGAGCGCGACGAGCTCGGACTGCGCGCGGTGGATCGCCCAGCGCGACGCGACCAGGCCCCCCTCCTTGTTGGAGTCGGAGTAGCCGATCATCACGACCTGGCGGTCGCCGCGCCGGGTGAGGTGCGCGCGGTAGAGCGGCGAGGACAGGAGCTCCGACATCGTCGCGCGCGCGCCCTCGAGGTCCGGGACCGTCTCGAAGAGGGGGGCGACGTCGAGGGCGACGTTGCCGTCGCGGTCGGCCATGCCGCCCCAGCGGGCGAGCAGCAGCACCGCCAGGACGTCCTCGGTCGACTGCGCCATGCTGATGATGTACGGGCCGATCGCGCGCTCGCCGTAGCGCTCGCGGGAGCGGCGGATGGCGCGGAAGACGTCGAGGGTCTTCTGCGCCTCGGCGGTCGGGGCGACGGCAGGGACCTCGCCGGATCGCAGCGCGTCCTCGAGGCGCGCGCCGCGCTCGGCGGCGGACTTCGCGAGCCAGCGCGCCGGGTCCTCGCCGAGCAGCTGGCCCACGACGGTGCGGTGGACCAGCGCGTCCTGGCGGACGTCCAGGGTCGCGAGGTGGAACCCGAAGGTGTCGGCGCGGCGCATCAGCCGGAGGAGCCGGAAGCTGCCGGCGTAGTGGCCGCGGTTGTCCTCGAGGCTCTGGTGGACCAGGCGGAGGTCGTCGATGAAGCCGCGGACGCTGGTGTAGCCGCGGTCCTCGCCCCGCCGGGTGGCGCGGAGGCGCGCCGCGACGAGCCGCAGCAGCACCCGATAGGGCATGTCGTGGTAGCGCCGCGGGATGTCCGCCATCTCCTCGGGGAAGGACTCGGCGTAGAGCGCGCCGCGGCGGATGACGGCGCCGTCGACGCCGACCCGCATGGTGGAATGGCTGAACTCGCTGGCGAGCGCCTCGACCTCGGGGACGTAGCGCCGGACGATGAGGTCGCGGTGGCGCTCGAGGGTCGCCTCGATGGTGGTCGCGCCGACGTTGGGGTTGCCGTCCATGTCGCCGCCGACCCAGGAGGCGAAGGACAGGACCGGTCGGAGGGCGTCGAAGCGCGGGTCGCGCCGGCCGTAGGCGGCCTCGGCCGCGTCCTCGAGGGCCTCGTAGAAGGCCGGCACGATGCGGTAGAAGATGTCGGTCAGGTAGAAGAGGACGTGCTCGACCTCGTCCTTGACCTGCGGCCGCGCGCTGAGCAGCTCCTGGGTCTGCCACGCGGTCGTGACCTCGCCCCGGATGCGCCCGAGGGCCGCGCGGTCCTCGGCGGGCGTGCGGGACGGGTCGAGGCGGTCGACCAGGGCGCGCGCGATGCGCTGGTGCTTCTGCAGCACCGTCCGGCGGCTCGCCTCGGTCGGGTGGGCGGTGAAGACCGGCTCCACGTGGGTGCGGCCGAGCAGCGCCAGCAGCCCGTCGAGGTCGTGGCCGCTGGCGGCGAGCCCGGCGAAGGTCTCGTCGAGGCCGCCGGTGGCCTCGCCCGCCGCGAGGCGCATGCGGCGGCGGCGGATGCGGTGGACGCGCTCGGCCAGGTTGACGAGCTGGAAGTAGGCGGAGAAGGCCCGCGTCAGGAGCTCGGCCTGGCGCGGGTCGAGCCCGCTGAGGAGGGCGTTGAAGCTCGCCTCGGCCGCGGCGTCGCCCTTACGGCGCGCGATGGACGTCTGGCGGACGCGCTCGACGAGCTCGTAGAAGGGGCGGCCCTCCTGCTCGATGAGGATCTCGCCGAGGAGGGCGCCGAGCAGGCGCACGTCCTCGCGCAGCGGGAGGTCTTCGTCGGCGGAGAGGAGGGCGGCGGGCATGCGGGCTCCGTCAGGCAGGGCGCGGTCGCGTGGTGCGGTACTCGATCGGGTCCTCGTGGGTGGGCGCCTCGAAGACGCGCTGGACGAAGATCCCGGGCAGGTGCACGTCGTCGGGGTCGATGGCCCCGACGGGCACGAGCTCGTCGACCTCGGCGATGGTGACGCGGCCGGCCATCGCCATCGCGAGCTGGAAGTTGCGGGTGGTCCCGCGGAACTGCAGGTTGCCATAGGCGTCGCCGCGGCGCGCGCGGATGAACGCCCAGTCGGCGGTGATGGCCTCCTCGAGGATCGCCCGGCGGCCGCCGATGACGCGCTCCTCCTTGCCCTCGGCGACGACGGTGCCGACGCCGGTCGGCGTGAAGAAGGCGGGGATCCCGGCGCCGCCGGCGCGGATCCGCTCGGCGAGCGTGCCCTGCGGGATGAGCTCGACTTCGACCTCGCCGGCGGCGTACTGCTCCTGGATGTCGGGGTTGCCGCCCATGAAGGAGCCCTTCCAGGCGCCCACCTGGTGGTTCTTCAGCAGCACGGCCAGGCCCTGGCCCTGGTTTCCGCAGTTGTTGCTGATGATGGTCAGGCGCTTCTTGCCGCTCGCGGCGAGGGCCTGGATGAGGTGCTCGGGGTTGCCGGAGAGGCCGAAGCCGCCGACGAGGACCGAGGCGCCGTCGGTGAGGTCGGCGATGGCGTGGGCGGCGTCGGGGACGACTTTCGAGGTCATGGGCGATCTCCCGGAGGGCGGCGGGCTGCCGCGCGAGGCGCACGAGGTGCGGGGCCGATCTACTAGCAGCCGCGAGGGCGCGGGACAACGCGCATCGCCGTGGCGTCGGGCGGTCGCCGGGCGACGGAGCGGGATGCCCCCGCTCGGGCCGGTCCGCGCGCGGCGAATAGCCAATTGTAACGCGGGTTCACGGGCTTGCGTGTTGCAACGCGGGAGGCCATCGCATAGCCTGACCCTCCGGTCCGTCCGTCCTCGGGGCTCTCCATGTACAGATTGTCAGCGCTCGCCATCGGGCTCGCGATCCTCGCGGCTTGCTCTCAGGGCGTCCCTGCGGACGGCCCCCAGGTCGCCATCAACGTCGCCCCGTTCGAGATCGACACCGTCACGAACGCCTCCTTTCGGCTGACGGTGCGGAACGCCGCCGACGAGCTCGTGTGGCAGCGGGACGTCGACGCGGATCGCTACGGCAACGGTCGCGGCTCGATCTCCTACGTGGGGCCGTGCGACGCCGACGCGAACCCGAACCGCGTCAGCGTCGAGGTCCTCGACCTCTTCATGGGCGCCAACGGCGACCAGCCGTTCGATACCAGCACCTACGGGCTCCCGGGCGAGATCACCCGCGAGGTCGACTGCGTTCCGAACCAGGACACGGCGGTCGAGTTCGACCTCACGATCCTCATCGACCCGCCCGACATGCCGGCGTTCCTGTCCGTCGGCATCGGCTTCGCCGACATCTTCTGCGCCGCCAAGCTCGACTGTCAGGACACCCACGGCGACCCGCTCAACCTCCTCCACCGCCCCGACGGCACGCGCGGGCGCACCGCGGTCGTCGCGCTCGCGTGCACGGCCGGCGCGGGCGCCGACACCGTGCTCTACCACGAGGACCTCGCCATCCACTGCGACGACGGCGCCGGGGGCGTGCTCGACGTGGCGGTCGACCCCTCGGCCGGGCCGGGCAACCTCACGGTCGGCGACGGCCTCAGCGGCGACGCCGGCGTCCTCTTCGGGGCGGCCGTCTACCGCGGCGACGAGCTCATCTCGAACTACAACAAGGCCTACTGGAACGTGCTCCTCGGCCTCGACGCCGGCGCCAAGGGGTGCGTCCTGACGACGACCGCCACGGCCTCCGACGGCCGCTGGGCGGGCGACGCCATCCCGGCCGGCACGGTCTGGCCCTACGTGGACTGGAACGTCCAGCTGACCGACACGAACGGCGACCTCGTCTGCACGCAGCACCCGCTCTTCGGTGTCGCGCCGAACGACGGCGTCAGCGCCCTCTACACCGACGGCAGCGTCGTCACCTGGTCCTACGTCTACCTGAGCGCCGCCGCCAGCGTCATCGCCAGCGGCCCCATCGTCGGCGCCCTGACGAACGCGTCCCCCGGCGCCTGGCAGAACGGCGGCTACGCGGCCGCCTGCGACGGCTACCGCTTCCCGACCGACGGCCACGAGTACGCCGGCTCGACCGGCGACGGCGTCTACCGCGTCGACCCCGACGGCGACGCCGGCCCCATCGCGCCGTTCAACGTCTACTGCGACATGACGACGTCGGGCGGGGGCTGGACCCTCATCTCCCAGTCTCGCCCGTCGACGGACCCGGCCGAGAACCTGTGCGCGGTCGACGCCATCGGGACGATGGACGTCGACGCCGACACGGTGAGCGCCCCGGCGAAGCTCAGCGACGACGTCATCAACGCGCTCTGGGACACCGGCACCGAGCGCTGGGTGCTCGCCAAGGCCGACGTCGAGGGCACCGGCGCGACGGCGGTCTACGACGCCCAGTGCGCGCTCGACTTCAACAGCACCATGGTCTGGTCGTCCGCCCTCACCGCCGACGTCGCGGACCTCGACGGGCCGGCAGTCACCTGCTTCCAGGGCGGCCTGGGCACCAACGTCGTGACCGGCCTGTGGTCGTCGACCCTCGGCTGCGGATACACCTACCAGCTCAACGGCTCGACCCCGTACTACTTCATCTTCCAGGCCAACAACAGCTACGTGGCGACCGGTGGGACCTGCTCGGGCACGTCGGGCCGCTCCTGGCTCTCGACCGGCAACTTCGGCTGCAACCTCGTCAAGACCTTCGTCCGCGGCGTCGCGCCCATCCCGCTCGCGGGCGCGCTGACCGCCGCCGACCCCGGGCGCTGGTCCGACGGCACCCTCGGCGCGTCGTGCAACGACTACCGGCGACCGGCGTCGGGCTACGCGCACCTCGGCTCGGTCCAGGACGGCGTCTACCGCGTCGATCCCGACGGGGACGCCGGCCCCATCGCGCCGTTCGAGGTCTACTGCGACATGACCACCGACGGCGGCGGCTGGACGCTGGTCGCTCAGTCCCGGCCCGTGGTCGACGCCGCGGCGACCCTCTGCACGACGTCGGCCGTCGGCAGCCTCGACCTCGACGCCGCCACCGTCGCCGCGCCGGCCAAGCTCAGCGACTCCCTCATCAACAGCCTCTGGGCGACCAGCACCGAGCGCAAGGTCCTCGCCCAGGGCGACACCGACGCGACCGGGACCACCGCGGTCTACGACCGGAAGTGCGAGCTCGACTTCACGCTCGGCTACAACTGGACCTCCGCCGCCGGCGACACCTCGCTCGCGAACCTCGACACGAACGTCGTCAAGTGCGCCCTCGGCGCCCTCGGCGACAACGTCATCGACGCGGTGTGGGCGAGCGGCTGCGGCTACGGCTACCGCATCGACTCGACGTCGGCGTTCTACTTCAACTACTCGATCGGCACGACGTACAGCGGCGGCGCCTGCACCGGCAACGCGGGGCGCTCGTGGCTGTCGACCGGCAACTACGGGTGCAACGTCATCAAGACCTTCATCCGCTAGCGCGCGGGGCCCCGCGCGCGCGGCGCGACGAGAGGCTCCCGTCCGCCCCGGGCGGTGTGCTAAGGTCCGCCCGACCGCATAGACCGAGGTACACGATGGCGCAGCGCAAGGACGACAGCAGCGAGGTCGCGGCCTACCGCGAGGCGATCCGCGGCGAGCGGCTCCGAAAGGACCGCTTCGAGACCATGTCGGGGCTGCCCATCGAGGCGCTCTACGGGCCCGACGACGTCGACCCCGAGATCGGCGTCCCCGGCGGCTTCCCGTACACCCGCGGGCCGTACCCCACGATGTACCGCGGGCGCCTCTGGACGATGCGGATGTTCGCGGGCTTCGGCTCGCCCGAGGACACCAACCGCCGCTTCAAGTACCTCCTCGAGCACGGCCAGACCGGCCTCTCGACGGCCTTCGACATGCCCACGCTCATGGGCTACGACCCCGACCACCCGCTCTCCGCCGGCGAGGTCGGCCGCGAGGGCGTGAGCGTCGCCTGCCTCGACGACATGCGCCGCCTCTTCGCCGGCATCCCGGTGGACCAGGTCACCACCTCGATGACCATCAACGGGCCGGCCATCGTGGCGCTCGCGATGTACTTCGCCGTCGCCGAGGAGCAGGGCGTGCCGCTGACCAAGGTCGGGGGCACCATCCAGACCGACATCCTCAAGGAGTTCATCGCCCAGAAGGAGTGGATCAGCCCGCCGCGCCCGAGCATGCGCATCGTGGCGGACATGATGGTCTTCTGCGCGAAGAACGCGCCCAAGTGGCACCCCATCAGCATCTCCGGCTACCACATCCGCGAGGCCGGGGCGACGGCGGTGCAGGAGCTCGCCTTCACCCTCGCCGACGGCATCGGGTACGTGCAGGCCGGCATCGACGCCGGGCTCGACGTCGACGAGTTCGCGCCGCGCCTCTCCTTCTTCTGGGACGTCCACAACGACTTCTTCGAGGAGATCGCCAAGTTCCGCGCCGCGCGCCGCATCTGGGCCCACGTCATGCGCGAGCGCTTCGGGGCGAAGAACCCGCACTCGTGGCGCCTGAGGACCCACGCCCAGACCGCCGGCGTCAGCCTCACCGCGCAGCAGCCGCTGAACAACGTGGCGCGCGTGGCCATCCAGGCGCTCGCGGCGGTCCTCGGCGGGACGCAGTCGCTCCACACCAACAGCATGGACGAGACCTACGCCCTGCCCACCGAGGGCGCGGTGAAGGTGGCGCTCCGCACGCAGCAGATCATCGCCGAGGAGACCGGCGTCGCCGAGGTCGTCGACCCCCTGGCCGGGAGCTGGTTCGTCGAGGACCTCACCGACCGCATGGAGGCCGAGGCGATGCGCTACATCGACAAGATCGACGAGCTCGGCGGCATCGTCCGGGCGGTCGAGCTCGGCTACCCCCAGCGCGAGATCGCCGACAGCGCCTTCGAGGACCAGCAGAAGGTCGAGCGGGGCGAGCGCGTGATCGTCGGCCTGAACAAGTACATCGACGAGGACGCCTCCGGCGCGGGCGCCATCCCGACGCTCAAGATCGACGCGGAGGTCGAGCGGGCCCAGCGCGAGCGCATCGTGAGCCTGAAGCGGACCCGCGACGCCGAGAAGGCCGCGGCGGGGATCGCGGCGGTGCGGCGGGCCTGCGAGACCGGCGACAACCTCATGCCGCCCATCATCGAAGCGGTGAAGGCGGACGTCACTCTCGGCGAGGTCTGCGACGTCTTCCGCGAGGTGTTTGGGGTGTACCGCGACCCGGTGTTCGTGTAGCTTTCCGCCCATCAACGGGGCGTAGCGCAGTCTGGTAGCGCGCCAGCTTTGGGAGCTGGATGTCGCAGGTTCGAATCCTGCCGCCCCGACCATTCCTCCCTCGGCTCCGTGAGGTGACGCATGTCCGCCCTCCGCATCGCGCTCGTTCTGGCCGTCACGTGGGGGGGGCTGGGGATGGGCGCGGCCTGTGGAGGCAAGGACGAGCCGGAGCCGGTGGCCCCGGCGGATCCGGCCGTCGCGGTCGCCCCCGCCGAGCCCGCGCGGGCGCCCAGGCCGCACCCCGAGACCGAAGAAGCGCTCGTGGGCGCCTTCACCGACGCCCTCGAGGCGCGGGATCTGGACGCGCTGAGCAAGCTCGCCGCGCCCGAGCTGGCCGCGGACCTGCGGCGGATGCACGGGCAGGACGCCGGCGCCTTCTGGAGCCGCGGCCAGCAGTGGATCGACAACGTGCGGAGCGGCTTCGAGATCCGCGCGCGGCAGGAGGACAAGACCGACCACTGGCGGGCGCTCCTGCACTTCGAGAACGGCAACGAGGAGACCGTGCAGTTCTCGAAGGTCGAGGGGAAGCTGGTCTTCCTCGCGCTGTAGCGCCCGAGCGCGGGGTGACCCCGCGCTCGCCGGGTCGGGTCAGGTCCCCGCGACCGTCATCTGCGCGATGCGGAGCGACGGCGCGCTGGTGCCGCGCCGCGGGTCACGGTCGTTGGCCAGGGCGTCGATGCTGGCCCACATGCGCGGGAGGGTCGACGCGATGGTCGCCTCGTGGACGGGGTAGGCGAGGGCGCCGTCCTCGATCCACATGCCGACGACCCCCTGGCTGTAGTCCCCGGTGACCGTGTTGACGCCGAAGCCCGAGGTCTCGGTGACGAGCAGGCCCTGCTTCACGCCGCCGATGAGCTCCTCGAAGGAGAGCGCGCCGTTGTCCATCCAGAAGTTGCTGGCGCCGGGGCTGGGCGTGCTGGCGAGCCCGCGGCGCGCGCCCCGGGTGGAGGCGAGGCCGAGCTTCTTGCCGGTGTAGGTGTCGAGGAGGTACGAGGCGAGGACGCCGCCCTCGATGATCCGGGTGGGCCGCGTGGCCAGCCCCTCGGCGTCGAAGGTGCGCGAGCCGGGGCCGCGCGGGATGTGGGGGTTGTCGACGACGTTGACGAAGCTCGGCGCGAGCGTCTCGCCGAGCTTGTCGCAGAGGTAGCTCGCGTCCTTGTAGAGAGCGCTGCCGCTGATGGCGCCGGCCAGCGAGCCGAGCAGGCTCGAGGCGATGGGGGCCTCGAAGATGACCGGCACCTGGCAGGTGGCGGGCTTCTTCGCGCCGAGCCGGCGCAGGGTCCGGCGGGCGGCCTCGCGGCCGACGGCCTCGGCCGCGTCCGAGCCGAGATCCTCGAGGTGGCGGGCGCTGGTCCACCAGTAGTCGCGCTGCTTCTCGTCGCCGTCCTCGGCGACCGGCGTCGTCCACAGGGACACCGAGGACGAGCGGCGCGTGCGGTAGACGCCGAGGCTGTTGGCGAAGTGGAGGGCGCTGTGGCCCCAGCTCATCTCGGCGCCCTCGGAGTTCTTGAGGCGCGGGTCCTGGGCCAGGGAGATGGCCTCGGTCTCACGGGCCAGCGCGATGGCGCGCTCGGCGTCGAAGCCGACGAGGTCGTCGTCGTAGAGGTCGAGGGCGAGGTCCGTCAGCGGCTCGTCGAAGAGCGCCGCGTCCGGGAGGCCGGAGAAGGGATCCTCGGCGGTCACGCGCGCGGCCGCCACGGTCCGCTGGATGAGCGCCGTGATGGCGGCCTCGCTGAGGTCGCTGGTGCTCGTCGTGGCGCTCCGGTTGCCGACGAAGACGCGGACGCCGACGCCCTTGTCGCGGGCCTGGCTGACCTTCTCGGTCTCTCCGAGGCGGACGCGCACGCTGGCCGAGCGGCCGGTGATGAAGAGGCCGTCCGCGGCGGTCGCGCCGGCCTGCTTCGCGGTTTCGAGGACGTAGGCGAGGAGCGCCTGGGGATCGGCGCCGAGATCGCTCATGGCTCTTGCCTCCGAGGGCGGGGGGCGCGGTTCAGACGGCGACGCCGCCCACGGTGAGGTTGTTGACGCGGATGGTCGGCATGCCGACGCCGACGGGGACCGACTGCCCGGCCTTGCCGCAGGTGCCGATGCCGGTGTCGAGGGCGAGGTCGTGGCCGACGGCGGCGACGCGCTTGAGGACGTCGGGGCCGTTGCCGATGAAGGTCGCGCCCTTGACGGGGGCGGTGACCTTGCCGTCCTCGATGAGGTAGGCCTCGGACCCGCTGAAGGTGAACTTGCCGCTCGTGATGTCGACCTGGCCGCCGCCGAAGGAGACGGCGTAGATGCCGCGCTTGACGCCCTTGAGGATCTCCTCGGGGTCGTCCTGGCCGGCGAGCATGAAGGTGTTGGTCATGCGCGGCATCGGGATGGAGGCGTAGGACTCGCGGCGGCCGTTGCCGGTCGGCGCCATGCCCATCAGGCGGGCGTTCATGCGGTCCTGCATGTAGCCGCGGAGCACGCCGTTCTCGATGAGGACGGTGCGCGTCGTCGGCGTGCCTTCGTCGTCGACGTTGAGGCTGCCGCGGCGGCCGGGGAGGGTGCCGTCGTCGATGACGGTGACCAGGGGGCTGGCGACCTCCTTGCCGATGAGGCCGGTGAAGGCGCTGGTCCCCTTGCGGTTGAAGTCGCCCTCGAGCCCGTGGCCGACGGCCTCGTGGAGGAGGATGCCGGGCCAGCCGGGGCCGAGCACGACGTCCATGGTGCCGGCGGGGGAGTCGATGGCGTCGAGCTTCAGGACGGCCTGGCGCGCCGCCTCGGTGACGAAGGCCTGCCAGCGGTCGTCCTCGAGGAACCAGGCGTAGGCGTGGCGCCCGCCGCCGCCCCACGAGCCGACCTGGCGGTTCTGGCCGTCGACCGCGATGCAGGCGACGCTCAGGCGCGCGAGGGGGCGGACGTCGACGGTGATGCGGCCGTCGCGGTCGACCATGACGACGGTCTTGCGCTCGCTGACGAAGCTCGCCTGGACCTGCTTGATGCGCGGGTCGTAGGCGCGGGCGGCGACGTCGATGCGGCTCAGGAGGTCGAGCTTGGTCTCGAGGGGCTCCTCGGTGGCGTCGGCGACGACCGGGTAGAGGTCGTGACCCGTGCGGGCGCCGGCCACGGCGATCGCGCGCGAGGGGCCGCCGCTCTGGGCGATGGCCCGGGCGGCCTGGGCGGCCTCGAGGAGGCGGGCGCCGTCGATCTCGTCGGAGTGGGCGTAGCCGGTCTTGTCGCCGGCGACGGCGCGCACCCCGACGCCCTGGTGGATGGAGCGCGCGGCCTTCTTGACGAGCCCCTCGTCGAGGGCGATCGACTCGGCCTCGACGTGCTCGAGGTAGAGGTCGCCGTCGTCGAGGCGGTGCCCGAGGAGCGCCTCGAGGGTCTTCGACAGCGCGCCTTCGTCCACGCCGAAGCGCGTCAGCGCGGCGTCGACGCCGGTTCGTGGAGTGCTGGTCTCCGTCACGCTCACTCTCCTGTGTCGCGCGGAAGTTGTGCTATACGCGGGCGCCAGACTAACGGCGTCGCGTCCCCACGCCAAGCCGACGGACGCGAGCCAGGACCGGATCGGAGCGAGCCATGAAGCGCACCCTCGTCGTCGCCACCGGCAACCCGCACAAGCGGGCCGAGATCGCGGCCATGCTGGAGCCCTACCACGTCGCGGTGACGACCGCGCGCGAGCACGGCCTCGGCGACGTCGAGGAGACCGGCGCGACCTTCGAGGAGAACGCGCTCCTCAAGGCGATCGCGGGCTTCCGTCACACGGGGCTGCCGTGCCTCGCGGACGACTCGGGGCTGCTCGTCGACGCCCTCGACGGGGCGCCCGGGGTCTACTCGGCCCGCTACGCCGGCGCGGACGCGACCGACGCCGACAACAACGCGCTGCTCATCTCGCGGCTCGTCGACGTGCCGGCCGAGCGGCGCGGGGCGCGCTTCGCCTCGAACGTGGCGCTGGTGCTGCCGGCGGCGCTCGCGGTGGGTGTCCCGGACGGGCCGTGGCGGCGCCACGACGTCGACGCGGAGGCGGTCGCCTTCACCGTGGAGGGCACCGTCCCGGGGCGCATCATCGACGACGCCCGCGGGGCGGCGGGCTTCGGCTACGATCCGCACTTCCTCTACGAGCCGGCCGGGCGGACCTTCGCCGAGCTCGCCTCCCACGAGAAGCACGCCATCAGCCACCGCGGTCAGGCGATGGCGATGATGGGCGAGCTCTTCCGGGCGGTCTTCGGGCACGCCTGAGGGCACGGCGAGGCGCGGCCCGAGCGCGTCCGGGACGGGTGGCACAGCCGCTGTGTCATCCGCTGGGGCTCCGGGTCTCCATCAGGAGGGTCCACCGACCCCGGGGGGAAGGCTCCGTCGTCGTCCGGTCGGCCGGAAGTGGCCGAAATTCGGCGCGGTGGGCGCCCGGATCGGCGTTGGCACGCAACTTGTTGTGGGCGAAGCCCACCCTGGGTGGGGGTGCGTTTCGCGCGTTCGCCGGTGAGGGGCGGCTTGGTCGAGGGAGGCCACGCGCGGCGCCGCGCGAGGAGGCGGCGCCGCACGGGGGGCAGGCGAGGGGCGGCTGCACCCTCGCGTGTGGGCTACTTGGCGGACTGGAAGACGAAGGGCCAGCGGACGAGGCAGCGGCCGCCGTCGGGCTTGCCGAAGCGCATCCGGCCGATGGCCTTGGTGATGCAGCTCGACACGCGCTCGTTCTTCAGCGTCGCCGCGCCGACGCGGACGTTCTTGACGCTGCCGTCGAGCTCGATGGTGAAGGTCACCGGGAGCTTGCCCGAGAGGTCGGGGATGACGCGCAGCTGCGACTCGTAGCAGAAGCGGAACGAGTGCTTCTCGCGCGCCATGTTCGCCTGGATGTCGCGGGTGTTGCAGAACTCCGGCGACGGCGGCGGCTCGGCGGGCTTGACCTCCTTGGGGGCGCGCTCGACCGGCTTGTCGCTGAGGCCGCGCGAGGACGGGACGGCGATGGCCGAGAAGGCGACCGCGACGCCGGTCGGGCACTGAACGGCGGCGCCACCGGCCGCGGCGGTGGGGCAGCTCGCGCCGGGCCAGAGGGCGTCGGCCTCGGCGACGGCCGTG
>SBGO01000439.1 GCA_006226565.1 Deltaproteobacteria bacterium
GAGCCTGGTCTCCGGCGGGAGGTCGCCCATGAAGCCGGCCGCGACCTTCATCGCCAGGTCGTAGTCGAGGGCGTAGCGGCCCGCGAGGGGGGCGCCGACGAGGTCGGGGGCCTCGCCGGCGCGACCGGCGTGGAGGCGCTCGAGGGCGGCCGCGGTGTCGGGGGTGGAGGCCGCCGCGGGGGGCGAGGACGCAGGCGGGGCCTGGCTCGATCCGCCGCCGGCGAGCAGCGCGACGACGACCACGAGGGCCGCGCCGAGGAGGGCCCCGAGGAGGGCGAGCTGCTTACGTCGAGGTGTCTTCATGGCTCAGTTCCCCCCACACACGCTGCCGTCGCAGGCCGGCCGCGGAGGCGCTTGCTGGCCCGCGAGCGCCGCGTTCAGCAGGGCCCGGAAGTCGATGGTCGTGAGGTCCGCGGTCGCCGGCGCCACGAGCGGCGCCTGGAAGGAGATGCCGGTCCAGCTGAAGACCTTGAGGGTCCACTCGATGGCGAAGGGCCCGAGGCTCAGCCGCGCGTAGAGGCCCATCCAGCCGGAGAGGAACTCGAGGCCGATGCTGATGCTCCGGTAGAGCTGGATCTTGAAGAGCCCCGGCACCACCACGCCGTTCTGGTAGCCGGCGGCGAGCTGGATACCCCAGCGGATGGGGAAGCTCAGCTCGATGATGGTCAGCGAGAGCTTCACGCCGGCGGAGGCGCCGAAGGAGGCGCCCCCCTCGCCCTCCTCGACGCCGAGGCCGGCGGTCGCCTCGACGCCGATGCCGATGGACGGCACCACCTCGAGCTGGGGGAGGCCGCTCTGGTTCAGCGCCGCGAGGGCCGCGCCGTCGGAGAAGCCGAAGGACGCCGTCAGGCAGGGGTTCACCGTGAGCCCGATCTGCAGGACGATCGGCACCGGCCCCGCGAAGATGGTCTTCTTCTTCTCGGGGAGCTTCTTGCCCTCCTCGTCGACGGGGATGCAGTACTCGAAGCTCGGGATGCGGTTCACCCAGCTCGTGAGGTTCTTGAGGTTGTCGAGGGTCGGCGCCTCGCACGAGGCGAGGGTGGCGCAGACCTTGCCGGTCGTGCCGACGGTGGCCTCGACCGCGGTGCAGCTGCCGGCGAGGGGCTTCGGCCGCGGCGCGTTGAAGGTGTAGCCGAGGAGCTGGAAGATGAGGTGGGACTCGGCGCAGGTCGGCTGGGTCTTGTCGATGAAGACCTCGATGTGCATGAGGTCGACCGGCGGGAACTTGGTGCCGAGGATGCAGGGCACGTGCGTCTGGGCCAGGGTGGCCGTGTACCCCGGGGCAGTCTCACCCATCCCGGCGTGGTCGGTGTCCTTCTCGAGCTCGACCCGGGTGTCGTCCACGCGGACGATGCCGAACTTGACCGACTCCTTGCCCTCGCGCCCCTTGTTGCCGGCGTCGCCGTCCGACGCCGCCATCTTCGGGCCGCCGTCGGTGCAGGTCCCGCTGCCGCGGACGTCGCAGAAGCTGGACTCGCAGAACTGCCAGGGCGCGCGGCCGGTGCCCTCGGTGCCGGGGGGCGGGCAGGACTCGCCGTTGGCGCGCATGATGGGCTCGCAGACCTGCTTGTTCACCCCGTTGTAGAAGGGAGAGTAGATGGTCCCCTCGGGGAAGTCGCTGGCGCACTTGCGGAGCGGCAGGAAGTTGCCGTAGCGGAAGTGGAAGTCGGCCCGCTCGGCCGCCGACGCCGCCGCGTACTCGAGCAGGAGCGGCCCGACCCCGGCCTTGCGGAGGCGCGCGTAGTCGGCCGAGACGTAGTCGCTGTCCTCGCCGAGGATCGCGAGCTTCAGCCGTTTGAGGTCGAAGGTCGTGGTGTTCGCGTCCCACATCGCGGCGCGCCGCGGGTTGTCGGCGAGGTAGGTGTCGTTGGTCTTGCTGTTCAGCCAGTTGACGTCGCAGGTGCCCGCGATGCTCTGGGTCGAGGCCTTGAGCGCCGCGACGCAGGCCTGCGGGGACAGCACCCGGAACTCCTTCTGGAAGCCCGGGATGCACTGGCCGTTCGGCCCGTCGAGGCACTGGACGCCGGTGATCTGGGTCCCGTCCGGGGCGGTCGTCGTCTTGGAGAGCTCTTTCACCGCCAGCTTCTGGCACTCGCCGCCGCCGAGGGCGGGGTCGAAGGCGCAGGTCCGCGGGATGCTCCAGCCGAGGTTGTAGAGGGTCGGCGCGAAGGTCTCGGCGTTCTGGCGGCAGGTGATGCTGTAGGCGCCCCACGAGTCGCTCTTGCTGAGCTCCTGGCTCCCCTGCCCCTTGTAGACGCCAGCGGCAAAGGTCCCGGACTGCGCCGGCAGGCACCACCCGGTCTTGCACTGGAGATCCGCCGAGCAGGTGTCGCCGCCCTCGCCCTGGGGCTGCCAGCTGCAGCCGAGCTCCCAGTCGGCCGCGGTCGCGGTGTTGCCGGCGTTCGGCGTGAGCCCGGGCTTGCAGCCGGCGCAGCGGAAGGAGCTGCCCTCGGCGGCGCAGACGCGGCCGAGCTCAGCGCACTCGGACTGGCAGAGGGCGTTCGAGGTCGTCAGGCAACGCGACTTCCAGCAGGCCGCGCCGGCCTCGCACTCCTTGTTGACCGAGCAGTCCTCGCCGTAGGGGACGAGGGCCCGGCACTCCCGGGTCGCGGTGGTCGTGCCGCCGACGGTGTAGTTCTCGCCCTCGCACGCGCCGCAGTACTGACCGTAGAAGGGGCCGGTGGCGTTGATCGTCGCGCGCCCGGCCTCGGAGCAGCGGCTGGACCGGTACTGGTAGATCGTCTCGAGGTCCGGGTGGAGGAAGGGGTAGACGCGGACGTCGCTCATCTCGATGACGAAGGGGGTCTTGTGGCGGTCGCCGTCCGGGGCGATGAGGCGCTCGAAGACCGCGGCGGTGCCGGGCCCGAAGGTCCACTGATCACGCCCGGTGTCGTAGCTCGCGTCGATGGCGGGCACCTCGCCGAGGTCGATGATGCGATTGGTCTCGCCCTGGTGCTTCTGGTTGACGAGCCGGCCGTTGATGGCGACGAGGGGCTCGCGGCGGGTGATGGCGGCGCCACCCGCGGTCCACGGTGAGGGCGGGATGCTGCGGGGCGGGCCCCAGGCGACGGCGACGTGGTTCTTGGCGTAGAGCGCCAGGGGGTAGTCGACCTTGTAGCGGCGGCCGGCCTTGCCGATGCCGGCGCCGGCGGTGATCTCGAGCCAGCAGTCGCGGATCGCGATGGTCGTGAGGAGGGGGTGCTTGTTCCAGCGGCACTCGGCGACCACGCCGAAGCTGACCTTGCGGGACCAGTTCCAGTAGTCGCGGGACGCGAGCGGGATGCGCGCGTCGAGCTGGTCAGCCTCGTTCTGGACGTAGGTGGGCGTGAGCGGGTCCTTGACCTCGAAGGAGACCGTGACGGGCACGTCGCCGTCGGCGCCCATCCCGAGGGCGCCGTCGGCGGGCACCGTGAAGCCGGCGGGCGTCGTCGGGGCGATCCCGCCCTTGTCGGCGGTGGAGCTGTCGTTCGTGAAGCGTCCGCCGGCCGCCGCGTCCGTCGTCCCCGCGCCGCTGGCGTTCTCGAGGAGGTCCATCGGCTCGTGGCCGGTGAGGTCGACGAGGGTCGTGCCCCCCTCGACCGTGCCGTTCCAGACCGCGGGCCCCGGGGCGGCGCGGCGGGCGATCTCGCCGGGGCCGAGCTGGGCCGGGAACGAGCCGGTCCACGCGAGCCAGCGGTCGGCGGCCGAGGTGAGCTCGAAGCCGACGGCGCCCTGGTCGGGGACGGCGCAGTCGAGGGTCGTGACCGCGTGGCCGTCCTGGTAGAGGGTCGCCTTGTTGGCCTTGGTCGTGAGGGCGAGCAGCTGGAAGCGGCCGAGCGCGGAGCGAGGATACGCCTCGGTCTTCGTGGTGCTGCCGCAGGTGAGCTTGAAGCCGTCGCTGGTCAGGGCGAGGCCGACCCTGGTGCCCCCGGCGTAGAAGGCGGCGGAGTCGGTGGCGCTGTAGCTGTCCTGGCGAAGCCACGCGAAGGTGGTCGTGCCGTTGGAGG
Organism: Deltaproteobacteria bacterium; assembly: GCA_006226565.1. GTDB lineage: Bacteria > Myxococcota_A > UBA9042 > PHBI01 > PHBI01 > PHBI01. The sequence continues at coordinate 3,987 of SBGO01000439.1, forward strand.
TCCGGCCGAAGTCCGTGGCGCCGAGGGTGGCGCCGGCGACGCCGCCGACGGCCTGGAGGTCGCTGGGGGGCACCGAGGCCGGCCCGACCTGGGTCGGCGTGGTCCGGAGGCCCGGGGTCATCGTGGTCAGCGAGGTGACCGGCGCGTTGGGGTACTGGGCGGAGTAGGCGGCGCCGGTCCAGTCGTAGAGGGTGGTGATCTCGAAGTCGCTGAGCGGCATGTCGTAGATCTGGAGGTCGTCGATGAACGCCCGGGACTCGAGGCGGGAGGGGCCGGTCCTGTAGTTGTCCTGGCTGTAGGGGCCGTCGACCTCGAGGTCGCCGAGGCCGACCTGGTCGAGCTCGATGGGCACGAGCGCCACCTCGTCGCCGCGGAACTGGCCGTCGACGTAGAGGGAGAAGCGCGCCGGCTGGGTCGGGTAGCCGACGTGCTGGAGCGTCGGGCAGTCCTGGTTGGGGCAGTGCTCGCGGGTGACGCGGACGACGATGTGGTGCCAGCCGTAGTCGTCGACCCGGGGGTTGTAGCCCTCGCGGGGCACGCTCAGGGCGTCGAAGAGCTGGAAGCTCTGGTGCCGGAGCGAGATCATCGGCACGCCGTTCTTCAGCATGAGCGCCATGCGCCAAGGCTCGGTCGCGTCGGCGTTGCCGAGGCTCAGGAGCGGGAACCAGCCGTTCGGCGTGTTCCCCCAGGTGAGGGCGTACCAGAAGGAGAGGGTCATGCCGGACGGGTCCGAGGTCGACCAGCCGGGCAGGAGCTTGGTGCCGCTCCCCTTGACCTTGAAGGGCTTGGTGACCGACGGGAAGTCGAAGACCGCGCCGCGGTCCCCGTGGATCTTGGGGTAGCTGCTCGAGCCCCCGCCCGCGGGGGTGAAGGTCGGAGACCCGGAGGCCGTGCCCGAGAGCTTCACCGTCCGGTCAAATGGCGCGAAGCCCAGCCAGAGGTGGTCTGCCGGGATGGGCAGGGTGTCCGGTATGAGCTGCTCGGGCGTCCCGCGCGTGGCGCGCGCGGGCGCGGACGAGAGCGCGCTCGCGAGCACCACGGCGAGCGCGAGCGCGCACCGCTGGGGGGAGGCGGACATACGTACTCCTGATCGAGGCAGGGGCGGATCGACGGTCAGGGGTGCCCGGGTGGGCGCGCGCCGGAATCGGGGGAGAGGGGATTAAACCGAACGGTAAAGGGGAGCTTGATCCATGTCAACGTTCTCTTCGGCGGGTTGTCGCAGGGGCGTCACCGGCCCGCGGCGTTGGACCCCGCCGGCTGCGCCGGAGCCCTCGGGCGGGTGAGGCCCGCGACCGCGCCCGGTGGCGCCGCGGTGCTGCGTCGCAAGAACGCGAAGCGCGAGTGTTTCAAGTCCAGCGAACGGAGTCTTGACGCGTCGCGGCTGGTCCGGGAAGTTTAGGCGGCCGGCGTCCGTCGGCGCGACTCACGGGGTCAATCGATGAAGCTCTGGGCCCTTCTCGGTGCAGCTGCGGCGGTCGTCGTCGCGTGCGGTCCGGCGAGCATGCCGGCCGGGGGCGGGCGCGTGGCCATCGACGTGGCGGCCCTGGGGCTGGCCGGCGTGGACGACGTGACGTACACGCTGAGCGTCGCGAACGAGTCGGGGGAGACCGTGTGGTCGCGGCAGCTCGACGCCGACGGCTACGGCGACGGCGTGGGGTCGCTGTCCTACGTGGGGAGCTGCGACGCGGACGACGACCCGAACGACGACGGGACGGCGCTGAACACGGTGAGCCTGACGGTCGACGCGGTGGTCGCCGGCGGGGTGACCCTGACGGCCGGGGTCGACTACGCGAACCCGGCGCCGACGGGCGCGCCGCTCACGCGCGCGGTGGCGTGCGTCGACGACGCCGACGTGGCCGTGCAGATCGACCTGACGCTGGCGCGCCGCGCGACCCAGGGCTTCTTCGACGTGGCCGTCAGCTTCGAGGACGTCTTCTGCTCGGGCAAGCTCGACTGCGTGGACGACGGCGGCCAGCCGCTCGAGCTCCTGCATGCCGCCGGCGGCGACCGCGGGCGGACGGTGGTGGTCGCGCTGGCGTGCACCGGCGGGCCCGGCAGCGACACCTGGATGTACGCCGACGCCGTCACCCTCGACTGTGGCGCGGCCGGGAGCGTGGACCTGGCGCCGGTGGAGCCGGCGGGAAACCGCGGCGCGGTGGCGCCCTGGCTCTTCCAGTACGCCGTCTACTTCGGCGCCGAGCAGCTCGGCGACGGCGGGACGAGCTACGGCAAGGCCTACTGGAACGTCGCGCTCGGCGTCGACGAGGCGGCGCTCCCGACGACCGACGCGTGCACGCTCGCGTGGCGGGCGACCGCGTCCTCAGCGCGCTTCGACGTCGGCGCGGCGCCCGACGGCACGACCTGGCCGGCCATCAGCTGGTCGGTCCCGCTGACGACCGCCGGCAGCGGCGCGCTCACCTGCACCCGGCACCCCCTCTATGGCGAGGGGAGCGGCGTCGCGGTGGGCTACGCCGCGGGCGTCGTGTGGCCCTACGAGATGTACGGCGACGCGCTCGCGGGCGGCGCCGGCGCCTTCGCCCGCGAGAGCGGCGCCAACGTGACGGCGCCGGTCTGGGCGACCGCGACCGACCTCGGCACGCTCGCCTACGACGGCGCCCTCGACGTCACCCTCAGCGCGGCCGACGCCGACCCCGGCGCGACGGTGACCTACAGCTCCGCGGACCTGCCGGCGTGGCTCTCGCTCGACGGCGCGACCGGTCGCCTCACCGGCGCCACCGTCGACGAGGGCGAGCTCGGCGCCGTCAGCTTCACGGTCGTCGCCAGCGACGGCGTCCACGACACGCCGCGCACCTTCACCCTGAACGCCCTCTTCGGGGCGCACTGCGAGGCGATTCGCCAGGCCCAGCCTGCGCTCTCGGGACTCTCCGTCCATGTCGTCGACCCGGTCGGGGACGGCGCCGCCCCCTTCGACGTCCTCTGCGACATGACGACCTACGGCGGCGGCTGGACCCTCGTCACCGCCCAGCACGAGTCCGGTCCCATCCTCTGGGACGAGGGGCGCCAGGCCGACTACGACCCGACCCTCGCCACCGGCGCCAGCTTCGCGCTCACCGGCGCCGACCTCGGCACCTACGACCAGCTCGCCTGGGGGCGCGTCGCCTCGACCGGGCCCGGCACCTGGGACGCGGCGTACATCGACTACGCCGCCTTCACCTACGATCCGGCCGCCGACTACGCCGAGGTCTCCCTCGCTGGGCTCGCGACTCCGAGCAGCTACCAGCTCGATCGCCACAGTGGGACCTATCACGGAAACCACAACCCGGAGTCCGCGACCGGGACGGACCCGCAGTGGTTCGACACCCTGACCATCGACACGGTCGGCGGGCGCTACTTCACCTGGGCGTTCAGCCCCCACCACACCACCGTCGGCTACCGCGGCTTCGCGTACGAGGGCTACTTCCGCGGGGGCACCGAGGCCTTCGCCTGGGCCCTGTGGACCCGCCCCGGCGCCGCCCACACCCCGGCTCCGGCGGCCGCCCCGCTCAGCTGTAACGCGCTGAAGCAGGCCTCGCCCGGCCTCACCGGCATCGGCCTCTACACGATCGCGCCGGCGGGCGGCGGCCCCATCGACGTCCTCTGCGACATGAGCCAGTGGAGCGGCGGCTGGACCCTCGTCGCGGCCCAGAACGAGCTGTCACCGAGCGCCTGGTCCACGGCGCGGTCGGCGGACACCTACACGCCGAGCCTCACCTCCAACAACCAATCCTTCACGCTCACCGGCGTCGACCTCCCGGCCCACACCCAGGTCGCGTTCGGGCGCGCGCGCATCGCCTCGCCGGGCGTGTGGTCCACGGAGTGGATCGACTACGTCAGCTACGTCTACACGACCGGGAACATCACCCCGCCCGTTCGCCGGTCGGGACTCGCGACCGCGAACAGCTACGATCTCCATCGCAGCGCGACCCTCTACTACGGCTCGCACGACCCCGAGGGATCCACTGGCAGCACGAGCACGTGGAACAACACGCTGACCTTCGATCGCGTCGTGGGCAGCTCGGGCGCGCCCTCCTACACCTGGGCCTTCTCGCCCCAGCACACGACGCAGAGCTACCGCGGCTACAGCTTCAACGGCGCGGCGCTCTGGTCCGTCGACACGAGCGCCTGGTTCTGGGCGGTCTGGGTGCGCTGAGTCGCGACGCGGGCCGCTGGCCGGGCGCTCCGCGGAGCGCTACCGTGGCGCCCGGAGGTCCTCGATGGCGCGCTCACCCCTCTTTCACGCGGCGTTCGGCCGGCTGCTCTTCGGCGTCGGCGCGCGCGCCTACGACGGGCTGACGGGGCAGCCGCTGTGGCGCGCGCAGGTCCAGCGCCTCCTCGACCACGTGCCCGAGCGCGACCGGCCCCTCGCCGTGCTCGACCTGGGCACCGGTCCCGGTGTCAGCGCCTTCGCCCTCGCGGAGTCGCTCCCGGTCGGCAGCGACGTGACCGGCGTCGACCTGTCCCCGCGGATGATCGCCCGTGCCCGGGCCCACCACGCACGCCGCTTCGTCCACCTCGACCGGGTGCGCTTCCTCGAGGCCGACGCCGCCCAGCTGCCCTTCGACGACGGCGCCTTCGACCTCGTCACCGGCCACAGCTTCCTCTACCTCCTGCCCGACCCGGTCGCCGTCCTCCGGGAGGTCCGGCGCGTTCTGCGCCCCGGCGGCTTCGCGGTCTTCATGGAGCCCTACGCCGGCGGCTCGCTGCTCGAGGCCCTGCGCTCGGCCCCCGCGCCCCGCGACGTGCTGCGCGCGGACCCGCTCGGCGTCGCCCGCTTCGGCACCTCGATGGCGCTCTGGCGGGTCGTGAGCGCGGCCCATGGGCGCCTGAGCCGCGACCGCGCGGCCACCCTCTTCGCGGCCGCCGGCTTGCTCGGTCTGGAGGTGCACCCGACCCTCGGAGGGCTCGGTCTGCACTGCGTCGTCCGCGCCCCGGCTCAGTCCGGCTGAGGCTCCGCGAGGGGCTCACCGTCCGGTCCGCCCGGGTCGTGGTGGACGATCACCTCCGCCTCGGGCAGGAGCGCCTCGATGGCCGCGGCCACCCGCTCGCCGACCGCGTGGGCGCGCACGAGCGGCATCATCGCGTCCATCGTCAGGTGGAGCTGCACGAAGCGCTGGCGCCCGGACATGCGCGTCTTCAGGTCGTGGACCTCGGTCACCGCGGGGTCCGACTCGGCGAGGGCGATGATCTCGGCGCGCGTCTCGTCTGGGAGCTCGCGGTCCATCAGCTGATCGATGGAGCGGATGAGGATGCGGACGGCGCTGACGATGAGGATCGTTGCGATCCCGAGGGCGAAGACCGGGTCGGCCCAGGTCCAGCCGAGCTCGGAGGACAGGACGATGCCTGCGATCACGGCGAGGTTCATCAGGACGTCGCCGGTGTAGTGGAGCGAGTCGGCCTCGACCGCGACCGAGCTCGTCAGGCGCGAGACCTTCCGCTGATAGGTCACGAGCGCCAGGGTCGCGATGATCGCGATGACCATGACGCCGATGCCGATCGCGCCGCGGGTGACCGGGGCCGGGTTCAGCAGCCGGTTGACGGCCTCGAGGGACAGGAAGATGGCCGAGCCGACCACGAAGGCCGACTGGGCGAGCCCGGCGAGGGGCTCGGCCTTGCCGTGGCCGAAGCGGTGCTCGCGATCGGCGGGGCGGAGGGCGAGGCGGATCGCCCACAGGTTGACGGCGGACGCGCCGATGTCGAGGAGCGAGTCGACCAGGCTCGAGGCGACGCTGACGGATCCGGTGAGGAGCCACGCGCTCAGCTTCAGGACCGCCAGGGATCCTGCCACGATGATGGCCAGCGTCGTGGCCCGACGGAGGAGGCGCGCGTGCTCGGGGGACGCGGTCTCAGCGGCATGCGGGGCGTCGAGAGCGGTCATGGCGCTCCGATATCACAGGGCGGCGCGCGCCGCGCGCGGAACTTCAACAATCGGCGCCGTCGCGACCTCCAGAACGGGCCGCTGCGGCGAGCATTCGACGGACGGCGGTGCTATCCTCCGCGCGTGATGCGCCGTGAAGCCCTCGCGCCGTGGCGGTTCGCTCGCCTGCTCGCGCTCGCCCTCCTCGCGGGCACCCTCGGGGCGTGCCCCGAGGACGAGCCGCATGCGGCCTACCTCCTGTGGCAGATGCCCGAAGACGGCGGCTTCGTCCCGGTCGGCCCCGCCGTGGATCTCGGCGAGGTGACGCCCGCGTCGGGCGGCGGCCTGCGGCTCGCGCTCTTCAACGCCGGCGACGCGCCGGTCGAGGTCCGCGGGGTCTCCGCGTCCGATCCCACCGCCTTCGCCGTGGTCGTCGGCGCCGCCCTGCCGCGCCGGCTCGGCCCCGGCTCGCGGCTCGAGGTCGAGGTGACCGCCACGCCCGTGGACGCCTGCGCGGTCGCGGGGGCGCTGGTGGTCGACGCC
>SBGO01000627.1 GCA_006226565.1 Deltaproteobacteria bacterium
CGGTCGTGCTCCGGCGCGCCGACGCCGCCGACGAGGCCGAGGCCCTCCGCGTCCGGACCCTCGAGGAGGCGACCGCGATGGGCGCGCTGGCCGAGGTCGGCCGCCTGACCGGAGGCCTGCTCGACTGATGCGGCGTCTCCTCCTGGTCGCCCTCACGGCGGCCGCGACCCTCGGACCCCTCGGCTGCGGCGACGGTGTCACCGGCGGCGACGTCACCGACACCGACGCCGCCGACACCGTCGAGGTCGATGGCGACGTCACCGACGAGTTCGCGGCCCTCGTCGCGAGCTACGACCTGCTCTCCACCGTCGCCGGCCGCGGCGAGGCGCGCGTCGACGGCGTCAACGACTGGCTCCCGGCCTACGAGGGCGGCCCGGCCGTGGACGCCGAGCTCTCGCGGCCCCACGTCGCGATGGCCGACGGCGCGGGCGCCATCTACATCGCCGACAAGAACGCCCACGCCGTCCGGCGCGTGGCGCTCGACGGCACCATCACGACCGTCGCCGGCACCGGCGAGGAAGGCGACGACGGCGACACGGCGGGTCCCGGGACGGCGCGGCGCCTCAGCGCGCCCAACGGCCTCTGGGTCCGCGAGGACGGCGTCGTCTACATCCTCGACCTCGGCAACGACAAGGTCCGCCGCCTCGGCGCCGACGGCGAGCTCACGACGCTCGTGACCGACGGCGAGGGGATCGTCGACGGCCGGGGCCTCTGGGTCGCCTCCGACGAGCGGCTCGCCTACTGGTCGAGCGGCACGCGCCTCCGCCGCTGGCGCGCGGGGGTGGGCGTCGACACCCTCGCCGCGGGCTTCGTCGCCCTCGGGAACCTGGCCGTCGCCTCGGACGGCGCCCTCGTCGTCACCGACCGCGGCGCGAGCCGCGTCTACCGCGTGGCCGAGGGGGTGCGCGAGGTGGTCGCCGGCAACGGCACCGACAGCGGCGGCGGGCACGGCGCCCGGGCCGTCGACACCGGGCTCGCCGGCGTGCGCGGCGTCGCGCTGCTCGCGGACGGCGGGATGCTCCTCGCGACCCACGAGGGCAGCCAGGTCTGGTTCGTCGACAGCGCCGGCCTCATCCACCTCTTCCTCGACGGCGCCCCCGACGCCCACGCCGGCGACGGGCTCTTCTTCCGGACGCCCGGCGCCAAGGTCGCCGAGGTCCGCGCCGTCACCGTGACCCCGAGCGGCGACGTCCTCGTCACCGAGAGCGACTACGGCTTCGTCCGCCGGGTGCGACACCGCTGACCTCGACGCCGCCGGTCGCGCACCGCCGCTGGGCTGGGGGCGTCCTCGACTTCCCCGGCGCGTAGGCGTCAGGGCGCCAGCAGCGCGCGCACCGACGCGGCGGTGGCCGCGACCACCTGCGTGGCGAAGGCCGGGTCGAGGCGGTCGGGCGTGTCCGGGCCGTCGGCGCAGTGGTAGCCCGAGTAGCGGAACTCGGAGGTGTCGGTGATCATCAGCGCCGGGATGTCGCGATCCCAGAACTGCGCGTGGTCGGAGCGGCGGAGGTCGCTGACGGCGAAGCTCTTCTCGAGCCCCTCGGGCAGCTGGAGCCCCACGACCGGCAGCCCCACCGCGTCCCCGCCCGCGCTCAGGGCGGTCATGGCCCGGCTGCTGGCGGCGCTGGCGTCGCCGATCACCGCGACGAAGTCCCCGCGGTACGCGTTCGCCGCCACCGCCGCCGCCGCGTCGGGGAAGAGCAGGTCGAGCCCGACCGGCAGCGTCTGGCTGTTGGGCGCCTCGGAGCGGTAGCCGATCATCTCGAAGTCGTACACGACGACGACGTCCTCGCTCCGCTCGACCGCGCGGGCGGCCCACGCCCCCGAGCCGACGAGCCCGCGCTCCTCCTCGTCCCAGCAGGCGACGACGAGGGTGCGCGGGTGGGGCGCCGCGAGCACCCGCGCCGCCTCGAGCAGGCCGGCCACGCCGCTGCCGTTGTCGTCGGCCCCCGCGCAGCCCGTCACGTGGTCGTAGTGGGCGCTCAGCACGACCCGCTCGGCGGGCGCGCTGGTCCCGGTGAGCGTCCCGATGACGTTGACCCCGGACCCGTAGTCGTGGCGCTCGACGGTGTAGCCGAGGGCGGCGAAGCGGTCCGCGCACAGGTCCTGGACCGCCTGCCAGTGCGCGCTGCCGGGCGGGCGCGGGGCGGCGATGAAGGCGAGATCGGCCTCGTAGCGGCTCTGCTCGACGCTCGGCGGTGGTGCGGCGGTGTCCTCGGTCGCCGTGTCCACGGCGGTCGTGGTGTCAGCGGCGGTCGCGGTGTCCTCGGCCGCCGTGTCGGCGACGACGCTGCCGTCGTTCTCGACCGCGGTGTCGTCGGGGGCGGTGTGGCTCGTCGTCCCGCCGCAGGCGGCCATCAGGGCGGCGCACGCCAGGCCGGCGGCGAGTGAGCGGCGATCGCGTCGGGGTGAGGACATGGCGCGCTCCGGGGTGGGGGAAGCCCCGCCACGATAGTCCCGGCCGAAGTCGGCGCGCAACGCGGGCGTCAGCGCGCCAGCTGCGTGCGCATGGACGCGACGGTCGCCGCCACGACCCGGGTGGCGAAGGCCAGGTCGAGCCCGGCGATCACGTCCTCGCCGTCGTGGCAGTGGTAGGCCGGGTAGCGGAGCTCCGCCGTGTCGGAGATCATCAGCGCCGGGATGCCGTGCATCCAGAAGGGACCGTGGTCGGAGAGGCGGAGGTCGGCCGCGGCGGGGGTCGCCGCCAGGCCGTCGGGGAGCTGGAGCGGCATCAGCGGCAGCGCCTCGGCGTCCGCGGCCGCGACCATGCTCGCCACGGCGTCGGCGCTGAGCTCGCTGCCGTCCGCCATCACCGCGATGAAGTTGCCGCGCCCCTCGTCGGCCGCCATGGCCGCCGCCTGGTCGGGGAAGAGCAGCTCGAACCCCGCCGGCATCGCCTGGCTGTTCGGTACCGTCGAGGTGTAGGCGATCATGTCCAGATTGTACGCGAGCACGACGGTCTCACCGCGCTCGAGCGCGCGCAGGACCCACGCCGTCGAGCCGATGAGCCCGACCTCCTCCTCGTCCCAGCACGCGACGACCAGCGTCCGCGCGTGCGACGTCGCGGCGAGCACGCGCGCGGCCTCCAGGATCCCCGCGACGCCGCTGCCGTTGTCGTCGGCGCCGTCGCAGCCCGGGATGTGGTCGAAGTGGGCGCCGAGCAGCACCTGCTCCTCCGGCGCGTCGGTCCCGGGCAGCGTCCCGATGACGTTCACGCCGGTCCCGTAGTCGTGCTGCTCGACGTCGTAGCCGAGGTCGGCCAGGCGGTCGGCGCACAGGTCCCGGACCTCGGCCCAGTGCGTCGTGCCGTGGTTCCGGGGGGCGGCGATGAAGGCGAGATCGGCCTCGTAGCGCGCCTGCTCGACGCTCGGCCCGGGCTCGCTGGTGTCCTCGGCTGCCCCGGCGCTGTCCGTGCTCACCTCGGCGTCCTCGACCGCCGCGTCGTCCTGCACCGTCGTCGTGTCGGTGAGCGCCGCGTCCTCCTCGGCGCCCGACGACGCGTCGCACGCGACCGTGAGGGCGGCGCACAGGAAGGCGGCGGTGAGGAGGTGCAGATCCCTCGGGGGTCGGGCCATGGCGGCGCTCCGTGGCGTGGCGTGGCGTCGCGCGGACCATAGTCCCCGGCCCCAGCGCGGCGCAACGTCGATGGATGGAGGGGCGGCCTTCGCGCGTTTCTCGACGCATGCGCCAGGTCGAGAAACAATGTGCCGGAATGCCACGCCTTTTCCTGCTCCTGCTGGTCACCGCCGCCGTCCTCCTCCCCGCCGAGGGGTGGGCGTCGGATCCGCGCTGCGCCGGCACGACCTCGTGGAGCGACCGCCCGGCCGGGACCGGCGACGCCCAGCGCGAGCTCGCGACGTGGCTCGCCAACCGCCCGATCGCCGAGCTCGACCGGGTGCTGATGACCCCCGCCGAGATCGACCAGCTCAACGCCGCCAACACCGCCCGCGCCGGGACCTGGCAGGACGTCGTGCGCAAGCCGCCGCGGGAGCCGCGGGAGGTCGACGCCGAGCTCGAGGAGCGCATCGCCCACATGCGCCGGCCGCTCGAGAGCGGCGCCTGGCTCGAGGCCCGGCCCGGGAGCTTCGGCGCCGCCATCGCCATCGCCCGCGGGTCGCGCCCGGTGAGCCGCTTCCAGGTCGCCGTCGCCGCGGCCGACCTCCGCTGCGTCCCCGAGCGCTCGGGCCTCTTCACCCGCGCGATGGACCGCGACTTCGACCGCAACCGCTGCTCGGTCCTCCACACCGGCGAGCTCGTGCGCGTCGACCGCGTCTCGGCCGACGGTCGCTGGCTCTACGTGCGCGCCGGCCACGGCGTCGGCTGGCTCGAGGCGCCCGACCTCACGCCCCCGCTCTCGGCCGCGGACGCCGTCGCCTACCGCGACGGCGGTGACCGCCTGGTCGTCGTCGACGACTGGGTCCCGACGGCCCGCGGCGCCTTCCTCCGCCTCGGCACGAGCTTCCCCATCGTCGCCCATGAGCCGGGGCGCTATCAGATCCTCGTGCCGACCCTCGACGGCCTCGCCGACGACTGGGTCGACGACGACGCCCGCGTCCACGAGGGCTTCCTGCCGCTCACCCGCCGAAGCCTCCTCGAGCTGGTCATGCGCCGCGTGGGAGACCCCTACGGCTGGGGCGGCACCGGCGGCGGGCGCGACTGCTCGCGCCTCCTCCACGACGCCTTCGCGACCTTCGGCGTCCGCTTCGGGCGCCACTCCGGGGTCATCGGCGAGAGCGGCCGCTACACGGTGGACGTCGCCGGGATGAGCGACCGCCAGAAGCGAGACGCGCTCCGGGCGGCCGACGGCCGAGGGATCGTGTTTCTGTACATGCCCGGCCACATCATGTTGTATCTCGGTGAGTTGGACGGCGTGCCCTGGGCGCTCTCGGCGATCAGCGAGTACCTCGTGCCCTGCGCGGGGGGCGGACACCGCACCGTGCGGCTCGACCGCGTCGACGTCACCACGCTGGAGCTCGGGCGCGGCACCGAGCGGACGGCCTTCATCGAGCGCATCACGCGCCTGGCGGTGTTCGGACCATGAGCCTTCTCCTCGCGACGACCCTGCTCCTGACCCAGATCGGCGCGGCCCCCGAGGCCGACGCGAGCCGGGTGGACCTGGCCGGGCTCGCCGCCTGCGAGGACTCGCTGGACGTGGCGATCTTCAACGCCCCCCGGCGGCCCTCGGCCACGGAGAAGCTGCGCGTGCTCATCGTCAGCGAGCGCGAGCTCGACGACGCCCGCGTCCTGGCGCTCGACCCGGCCGGCGCGACCCACGAGCTCCCGGCCGAGGCCCGCGGGGGGCCGCCGTGGGGCTGGATCGGCGAGGTCGACGCCCCCACCCGCGGCAAGTGGCGCTTCGCCCTCGTCTCCGGCGGCGGCGTCGCGGCCTGCCAGGACGTGCTGGTGCGGCCGCGGCCGAGCGGGTCGAACGACCCCGACGAGGAGGGCCGCGTCTGGCGCTCGCGCATCAAGTGGGAGCGCGACACCGAGAACCTCTACTCGCTGTGGGTCGAGCGCCTCTTCGACGCGCCCATCGACCAGGACGTGAGCTGGAACCCGCTGAGCGAGGTGCTGAGCGATCCCGCCCGGAACCTGCTCTACAACTACATGGGCCTCGGCGAGGACGCCGGCGCCGAGGGGGCCCCGCGGATGGACCCCGACTGCGCCGACTTCCCCTACTTCCTGCGGAGCTACTTCGCGTGGAAGCTGGGGCTGCCCTTCGCCTTCCGCCCCTGCCGGCGCGGCAACGCCAAGCGGGCGCCGACCTGCGGCGAGCCGAACGACAACCACATGCCGGCCGAGGGCGACACGCGGCTGGCGGCCTACGCGCGCTTCGTCCGCAAGATCGCCGCGACGGTGCACTCGTCGAGCCTGCGGAGCCTGCCCGACGACGAGCGCAGCGACTTCTACCCGGTCGCGCTGAACCGCCACGGGCTCCGGCCCGGCGCCATCTACACCGACCCCTACGGGCACACGATGATGGTCGGCCGCTGGTATCCGCAGACCGACGGGCGCGCCGGCGTGCTGATGGCCATCGACGCGCAGCCCGACGGCACCATCGGGCGGCGGGTCTTCTGGCGCGGGTCGTTCATGTTCCCGGCGGACGACGCGCTCAAGGGGGCGGGCTGGAAGCGCTTCCGCCCGGTGCGCAAGGAGAAGGACGGGACGCTGCTGGAGCTGTCGAACGCCGAGATCGCGGCGAGCATCGACTACGGCGACTTCTCGGTCGAGCAGTGGTCGCGCGGCAAGGACGGCTTCTACGAGATGATGGACGCGGTCATCAACCCGCACCCGATGCCGCCGGAGGAGGCGCTGCTCGCCACGGTGGACGCGCTCGACCAGCAGGTGCGGCGGCGCGTGGAGTCGGTCGAGAACGGCGAGCAGTGGAAGCGCGAGCACCCGGGCAAGACCATGACGATGCCCGAGGGCGCGGACATCTTCATCACCTCGGGGCCGTGGGAGGACTACTCGACGCCGTCGCGCGACATGCGGATCCTCATCGCCATCGACACCGTGAAGGCGTTCCCGGCGCGGCTCCAGGCGCACCCCGAGCGCTTCGCCCTGGCCGAGGGCGAGGACCCCGCGGCGGCCGCGGAGCGGCTGGTGGCGAAGCTGAAGGAGGAGACGGAGCGCCGGACGATTCAGTACCGGCGCAGCGACGGCTCGATGTGGACGCTGACCCTGGCCGCGGTGATGGCGCGCACCGAGGCGCTGGAGATGGGCTACAACCCCAACGACTGCATCGAGATCCGCTGGGGGGCGCCGGAGGGCTCGGACGAGCGGTCGACCTGCCGCGACGGGGCGCCCGACGCGCAGCGCAAGCTCATGGCCGAGACCTTCCGTCCGTGGTTCCAGAGCCGCGAGCGCCCCATCTACTGAGCGCCCTCGCCGCGAGCGCGCGCGGGCTCAGCCCTCGATCTCCTCCCACCAGCGCTCCACGGCCTCGAAGCTCGGCAGCACCGTGACCCCGGGGGGCGCCGACGCCAGCCCGCCCACCGCGATGCGCACCTCCGGCCCGAGGAGGCGCCGCAGCGCGCCGAGCTGGGACAGGGCGACGTTGGCCCGCGCGCTCGGTGAGGAGCCGATCAGGACCGCCCGCGCGTGGCTCTGGAGCGCCGCGGCGCCGATCTCCTCCGGCGGGGTGTCGGCCCCCAGGAAGACGATGTGCGCGCCCGCGAAGGCGAGCAGCAGGGCCGCCACGTGCAGGCCCAGGTCGTGCTGCTCGCCGGGGAGGGCGGCGCAGACCACCGCCACCTCACCGTCCTCGTAGCCGCGGCGACGCTCGGCCAGGAGCTGGCGCACGCGCGCGCTGGCGAAGTGCTCGTGCATGACCCCGAGGCGGCCGCTCGCCCACGCCTCCCCGAGGGCGCGCAGGAACGGGACGACGGTGTCGTGCACGAAGCGGCGCAGCCCCTGGTCGTCGAGGGCGAGCTGGAGCGCCCGGTCGAGCGTGCGGTCGTCGAGCTCCCGCGTCGCGTCGAGCAGGGGCGCCACGTGCGCCTCGCGCGGGTCGGAGGCGCCGGACCGCGTGACCTCCACCAGGCTCGTCAGCGACTCGGCGCTCGCCCCGACCACGTCCGAGGGGCGGTGGCCGAGCTCGACCGCCCGCCGCATCTGACGGAGCCGCTCGACGTCGGCGAGGTCGTAGCGGCGATGGCCCGAGGCGAGGCGGGTCGGCTCGGGGAAGCCGTAGCGGCGCTCCCACGAGCGGATCGTCGCCACGGGGATCCCCGTCGCCTTCGACAGCGCCCCGATGCTCATCCACTCGGTCGACTCTTCGTCGCTCGCCGTCGCCGCTCTCGACACCGCAGACCTCCATGAAACCTCTTCAATAGTGTTGCTTCTCGCGAAGAACATCAAGCGTTGATGTTTTGAACAGAAAAAATCTTGACGAAATTTGGGGCGATCCTACGATCCCGAAACCGATTCCCACCCTAGAGACGAGGTTTCGAGATGAGCTCTCCAGTCCGCAAATCGCTTCTCCTCGCCCTCGTGCCGTCCCTGCTCGCCGTAGGTGCGTGCGGGGACGACGCGAATTCGTCCACGACCGCTCCGGCCTCCATCGCGGCGACCGTCGCGACCTCGAGTGACTTCACGACCCTCGCCGCCGCCCTCGAGGCGGCCGACCTCACCGCGACCCTGGCCGGCCCCGGCCCCTTCACGGTCTTCGCGCCCACCGACGCCGCCTTCGCCAAGCTCCCGGCTGGGACCGTCGAGGCGCTGCTCGCCGACGTCCCGGCGTTGACCGACGTGCTGACCTACCACGTCGTCGCGGGCGCGGTGGACGCCGCCACCGTCGTCGGCCTCGACGCCGCGACGACCCTCAACGGCGCCGAGGTCCGCATCTCCGTCGACGCCGACGGCATGGTCGTCCTGAATGACGCGGTCAAGGTGGTGACGACCGACATCGCCGCCTCGAACGGCGTCATCCACGTCATCGACGCGGTGCTCCTGCCCCCGGAGGAGCCCGAGACGAACACCATCGTCGACGTCGTGACCGGGGACGCCCGCTTCAGCACGCTGGCGACCGCCGTGACCGCCGCCGGGCTGGCCGACACCCTGGCCGGCGAGGGCCCGTTCACGGTCTTCGCGCCCACCGACGCGGCGTTCGAGAAGCTCCCGGCCGGGACGCTCGACGCCCTCCTGGCAGACCAGGACGCCCTGGTGGACGTGCTCACCTACCACGTCGTCGACGGTCGGGTCGACGCCGCGGCGGTGACGGGCCTCACCTCGGCGATGGCGAAGAACGGCGTCGACATCATGATCAGCGTCGAAGAAGGCGCCGTCATCCTCGACGGCTCGGTGAAGGTCGTCGAGACCGACATCGCCGTCGACAACGGCGTCATCCACGTCATCGACGCGGTGCTCGTGCCGCCCCCGACCGTCGCCGGCTTCGTCGCCGGGAACGCCGACTTCTCGACCCTGAACGCCGCCATCGAGGCCGCCGGGCTCGGCGAGACCCTCGCCGGCGAGGGCCCCTTCACCCTCTTCGCGCCGACCAACGCCGCCCTCGCCGCGATCCCCGAGGCCGACCTGAACGCGCTCCTCGGCGACAGCGAGGCGCTGGCCGACCTCCTCACCTACCACGTCCACGCCGGCGCGCTCCGCGCCGCCGACGTCGTCGCCGAGCCCTACCTCACCATGGTCAACGGCGCCATCGCCCCGCTCGCGACGGCCGACGGCGTCCGCATCGCCGGCAGCGGCATCGCCCAGACCGACATCCGCGCCCGCAACGGCGTCATCCACGTCATCGACGCCGTGATGACGCCGCCGCCGACGATCGCCGAGATCGTCGCGACCCACCCCGACTTCACGACGCTGCTCGCCGCGGTCGACGCCGCCGGCCTCGTCGAGACCCTGGCCGGCGCGGGCCCGTTCACCGTGTTCGCGCCCAACGACGACGCCTTCGCCAAGGTCGACGAGAGCGCCCTCGCGGCCCTGCTCGACGACCAGACCGCGCTCACCGACGTGCTCCTCTACCACGTCGCCGACGGGGTGGTGCCGGCCGCCGTCGCCATCACCCTCGACAGCGCGACGATGATGAACGGCGAGGCCGTGGCGATCGACTACTCGGCGGCGACCCAGAGCCTGAGCGTCAACGCCTCCACCGTCATCGGCGCCGACATCTACGCCCGCAACGGCGTCATCCACGTCGTCGACTCGGTGCTCTTCCCGCCGGAGAGCTGAGCGCTCGCGCGCGGGGGCGCGAGCCCCGCGTCGCGGGTGTGTCGGGGCGGTGTCCGCGAGCGGACGCCGCCCCGTTCGTGCTTGTGGGCCGGGGCGACGAGTTGCGCTCGGGCGCGGACCCTCTAAGATCCGCGTCCATGTATGGCTACCTCCGCGCGGAAGGCGGACATGGGCGGACGCCCGTGGCACAGCACCAGTGCGGGCTGTGCCATCAGCTCGGGACCGGCTACCGCACCCGCGCGCGCTGGCTGGCGAGCGACGACCCGAGCCTCCTCGCGATGCTCGTCGAGGGCCTGGGCGCGACCGCGGCCGAGCGCGACCGCGTGCGCTGCCCCATCCCGGGCGTCCGTCGGCGCCGCGCCGTCGTCGCCGACTGGATGCCGGCCCTCGCCGCGATGCAGCTCTTCCTCGCCGGCGAGAAGCTCTTCGACGACCGCGTCGACCGCGACGGCTGGCTCTCACGCACCGCCGAGCGCGTCCTGCGGCGGGACGTCGTCGCCGCCAGCGCCACCCTCGAGGCCCTCGGCTTCCCGCTCGCCGCGGTCCGCGAGATCCTCCGGCGGCAGCCGGCCGTCGAGGCGGACCCCTGCGCGGACCTCGACAGCCTGGCGGTCCCGACCGCGGAGGGTCTCCGCGCGAGCGCCGCGTGGCTCGTCGCC
>SBGO01000688.1 GCA_006226565.1 Deltaproteobacteria bacterium
TGACGATGCCGCCCGGGGGCACGCCCGGGAGCGCGCCCGAGGGGCTGCACAGGGCGCTCGCGGCGACGTCCACGCCCGGCGTGCGGGCCTCGTGGCAGGCGCCGTTGTTGGTCGGGTCGTCGTCCGGGGTGGCGCTCCCGATGCGCGCGCAGGCGGTGAGGTGGGCGCCGGCCTGCGGGCCGAGCCCGGTGACCGGGTCCTCGGCGAGGAGCTGGAGCTGGACGCTGTAGGGGCCCTCGTAGGCGGGGAGCGCGCCGACGACGACCGCGACGTGGGTCACGCTCTCGAGCGCGGCGGCGTCCTGGGTCCAGCCGCCGGCGGCCGGGTCGGCCGGATCGAAGGCGACGTCGACGTCGCCGAGCGTCGCCGAGCGGAACCACAGGGTCTCGCCGTGGCGGACGACGTTCCCGAGGTAGGTCAGGTCGACGGTTCCGTTGGCGGGCGTCGGCCCGTCGGGCAGCGCGGCGACGAGGTAGACGCCGGCGGCGTCCTCGTTGGCCTGGTTGCGGTAGGTCAGCGTGTACTGGAGCGGCGTCCGCGGGCGGATGAGCGCCGGCCCCGTGAGCTGCACCGCCGGGTCGGGCAGGGGCGTGGTGATCGTGACGCACGCGCTGTTGGTGTAGACGGGATCCTCGACGGTGGATGTCGTGAGGGTGACGCAGCTCGACAGCGCCGTGCCGGGGGCGACCCCGTCGGCCACGCGCGCCTGGAAGGTGAGCAGGACGTCGCCGGAGTGGCCCGGGAGGGTCCCGGACGCGAGGCCCGCGGCGCTCAGGCCGTTACCGGTCGAGGGGCTCCAGATGAGGTCGCCCGAGAGCTGCACCGGATCGGCCGCCGGCGCGAGGGCCCAGCCGGTGGTGACGACGCGCGCCGAGCCGGCGACGTAGCTCAGCCCGGTCGGCAGGTGGTGGCGGACCGTGACGTCGCGCGCCTCGTGGGCGCCCTCGTTGGACACGACGAGGGTGTAGGTCGCGATCTCGCCCGACCGCGGGCGCTCGTTGTCGACCGCGGCGCGGGCGTAGAGATCGGCGTTCTCGACCAGCGTCGGGCAGTCGTCGAAGACCACGAAGGTGCCGGCCTCGTTGGCCGTCTCGCCGGTGGCCTGGTTGACGATGGTGGTCCCCGACGGGGTCGCGGCGTCGACCACGGTGTCGACGGTGAGCACGCCGCCCGCGAGCGGACCGAGGGGCCCGCCGAGCCCGGCGGTGATGTCGAAGCGGAGCGCCTCGCCGTCGAGCGTCAGCGGCGGAAGGTCGGCGTCGGGGTGGGCGGCGAGGGCCTCGGCGTTCCAGGTCACGTCGTAGCCGGCGAGGGTGAGCCCGGCGGGGAGCACGTCCTCGAGGACCACGGCGTCGTCGTCGTTGGTCGAGTCGTTGCCGAAGGCGAGGGTGTAGACGACGTGCTCACCGGCCGCGACCACCGACGGGCAGCCCTTGGCGAGGAAGAGCGAGGGTCGGGTCGCGACGGTCGTGCGCACGCGGTTGCCGATCGACTGCATCAGCTCGTTCGACAGCACCGCCGCCTCGTTGGCGACCACCGAGCCGTTCGCCACGTCCGCGCGCACGGCCACGCGGAAGCTCGCCGAGGTGGTGTGGTCGGTCCGGAGCTGCGGGGGCGAGAGCGTCGGGTCGTCGACGGCGAACGCCACCCAGGTCGTCGCCGCGCCGAAGGGCGAGAGCCAGCGTCCGTCGCCGCCGGCCGCGCCGGGGACGAAGTGGCTGGCGACGCGCGCGCCGTCGAGGGGGTCGAGGACGCTGAGCGCGTCGGGCAGGCCGGGGGCGGTCGCCGCGGAGAAGAGGACGCGCGCGCCCGGGAACGGCGCCGCGGAGACGAAGGTGGTGTCGGGCGGGACGCGGTCGACGACCCAGCTCCCGGTCGCGGGCGAGTCGCCGGTGTTGCGGACCGTGAGCGCGTACTCCAGCTCGGCGCCGGGGCCGGCGACCGAGAAGTCCACCCCCTTGGTCACCGCGAGGTAGGGCTCGCCGGTGACGGTGGTCCCCTCGCTGCGGACGACCTCGAAGGCGCCGCACACGTCGTCGTGCCCCGTCACGCGCGCGGACAGGGAGGTCGTCGTGCCGTTGATGACGCCGCGGGGGATGGCCAGGTCGAGGTCGATGCGCTTGACCTCGTCGGGGAAGACCTTGGGGTAGCGGACCACGACCTTGTCGGGCAGGCCGTCGAGCGCGACGGTGCCGCCGCCGGTGTTGATGGCGGCGAAGGAGAGGCGCTCGAGGACGCCGTTGACGCGCACCTGCGGGAGCGTGAGCGTGACGGCCACGTCGAGCGCGGTGTCGGTCGGGCCCCCGCCGACGGCGGCGTTCGGCAAGGTGACGCGATAGCGCACGGTGCTGCCGGCGGCCGGGCTCCCGGGGACGTCGGCGAGGGACATGCCGGAGAGGTCCGGGACCGTCGGGATGACCTCCACCGGCTCGTAGAGCGCGAAGGCCGGGCCCGCGGTGTCGGCGGCCTCGGTCGGCCCGCCCTGCGGCGTGTACCCGAAGATCTCGAAGGAGGCGTCGCAGCGCACGCTGATCTCGGGGCAGGCGTCCCCGGTCGGCTCGTCGATGGTGACCGTCAGCTCGGTGGTCATCGAGGTCGGCACGCCCTCCTCGGGGAAGTAGGGCGAGGCGAGGTGGGCGACCTTGAACCACACGACGCTCGTGTCGGGGGACGGGACGTCGCTCCAGATGGCCGGGCTCAGCTCGCCCGTCGCGCCGTCCCAGCCCGGCAGGGCCTCGAGGTCCACCGGGTACGGGCAGTCGGAGGCGCCGCAGAAGCGCACCTCGACGTCGTCGCGCGACGTCGGGAAGACGCCCTCGAGGGTGGTCGCCTCGGGGACGACCGCGATCATCACCACGTCCTCGAGCGCGGACGCGCCGCCGTTGGCGACGAACGGGAGGAAGGTCACCGTGTCGCCGTAGCCGACCGTGTAGCGGACGTTGTCGAAGATGTCGGCCGAGATCTCGGTGCGGCCGCGGATGCGGTCGCCGAGGGCGAAGACGCCGCTCGGGGACCAGGGGACGCCGACCACGAGGTGGTGGGCGGCGTCGGCGTGCTGCTCCTGCTCGCCGGAGCGGAGGGCGGCCGTCGCGTCGACGGTGGTGCCGGCGGCGAGGGTGACCTGGAAGGAGCGGTAGAAGCGCCCGCCGACGTTCAGGTCGGGGACGATCCAGTAGACGCTGTTGGCCGGCACGTCGACGCCGCTGCCGTCGACGTCGGCGACCCCCGCCGCGGTGAAGTGGCCGCCGTCGGAGATGGCGGCGTCGGGGATGTCGCTCTGGCCGGAGGCGGCGAGCACCTGGGCGACGCCGGTGTAGACGACGACCGAGCGGTAGCGCTCGCCGCAGCGGCTCGGCACCTGGGCGAAGTTGCCGCCGCTGACGGCGTAGGTGAGGACGGTGCCGGGGTCGGCGTAGTCGACGCCGCCGATGCGGAAGGCGCCGCCGACGTCGAGGCGGAGGAAGGGCGCCGGCGCGGCCTGGAGGGTGACGAGGGTGGAGGGCGAGCTGGCGTCCTCGGCGTTGGCGGCGCCGGCGTAGGCGACGGCCTCGTAGTGCGTGTCGTCGCGCGTGCCCATGCGGGTGCGGACGACGAAGGTCAGGACGAAGGTCTCGCCCGCCGCGCGCGGGCCGAGGTCCCAGTAGACGGCGTTCGCCGGGACCGTCACGGAGCCGATGGTGCGCGCGCTGCCCCCGTTCAGGAGGCCGCCGGCGGTGGCCGAGACGAAGGCGAGCTCGGCCAGCGGGTCGTCGTTGTCGACCGGCTCGGGGAGCGGGGCGTAGACGACGAGCCGGTCGGCGTCGACGAAGGACACGGCGGTGTTGACGCGGTAGCTGATGGTGTCCGCCGCGCAGACGCTGCCCTGGACGGCGGTGATGCCGACGCCGAGGACGGACTTCGGCACCCAGCGCACCTCGAGCGCGCCGACCGTGGGCGGCACGGGGCCGTGGGCGAGGTGGACGACGAGCCGGCCGCGGCTGACCTCCGCGGGGAGGGCGAGCGGGCCGGTGGCCGTCCACGCGCCGGAGGCCGGCGACAGCGCCACGGGGTAGCTCGTCCCGGTGTCCTCGTCGCGGAAGGAGACGGTGACCGCGCCGGCCGTGCTCGCGGTGTAGGCGACCCGGACCGTGGACCACGCCGAGAAGGACGCCGGCGCGATGAGCTCGGTGACGAAGGCGCCGTCGGCGGCGGGGTCGTCGAGGGTGACGAGCCCGCCGGCCGGGTCGTGGCGGACGTTGTGGGTCACCCCGAGGCCGTCGTAGAGGCCGGAGGAGTCGGCGTAGCCGTCGAGCCAGAACCCCTGATTCTCGTCGACGGCGGTCTCCGCCCACGCGAGCGGCGTGATCAGGGTGGACAGGCACACAGACGCAAACGCGACGAGCGCTTTGACGTTGCTCATGAGGCCTCCCGCAGGCGAGCATCGTGACGAAACGTGACGTGGTTATGGCGACGATAACCGATGTCCACGGGTCGCGATACTCGGGTGAAACATGTTCACGCGAAACGGCGGACGCACAGGAGGCCCCTGTCGACCCGTCTCGCGGGAGCCAGGAGCACGTCGTGGTGGGCCACCTCGGCCAGGAGGCCCGCGCGCTCCGTCGCGGTTTCGAGCGCCGTGCATCCGCAGCACGAATGGCGCCGGATTCGTGCTATGGTCGTGGCAGACGGCCAGCCTCTCCGGCCGTGTTTCGAGGACAACCGCGTGGCTAGTGCGTTGCACAGAACCTGGGCGGCGATGGGCGTGGTCGCGCTCGCGGCCTGCGCCCCCGAGCTTTCGTCGGGCGGCGGCGCCGTCGCCGTGAGCGTGGCGCCCCTGAGCCTGCCGGGGGTCACGGACGCGACGTGGCGCCTCACCGTCATGAACGGCGACGCCGAGACCGTCTGGACCCGCGACGTGACGGCCACCGCCCACGGCGACGGGGTCGGCTCGGTCAGCTACGTCGGCCCCTGCGACGCGAGCACGCCGACCAACACCGTCGCGGTCGAGCTCGTCGAGCTCGTCGCCGGCGGCGGCCCGCTGACCGCCGGCGTCGACTACATGAACCCCGCTCCGGTCGGCGCGCCGGTCGTCAAGAGCGTCACCTGCCTGCCCGACGCCGACGCCGCGGTGGACTTCGACATCACCGTCGTCCGCGCCGCCACCCAGGGCTTCTTCGACGTCGCCGTCAGCTTCGACGACATCTTCTGCTCGGCCAAGCTCGACTGTCAGCACGATGACGGCACCGACCTCGACCTCCTGTTCAACCCCCACACCGGCCAGCGCGACATGACCGCCGTTGTGGCCTTCGCCTGCACCGCGGGGCCCGGCGAGGACACGGTCCTCTACCTCAACGACCTGACCGTCGAGTGCACCGGCCCGCCGGTGACCCTGACGGTCCCGGTCGCCGGCGCCCCCGGGAACCAGAACCCGGCCTTCCCCGGATCCGAGGCGAGCCCCAACACCACCGATCTGCTGTTCCAGGTCGCCATCTACCGCGGCGCGGAGCTCGTCGGCGGCACCGACTTCACCAAGGTCTACTGGAACATCGCGCTCGGCTTGAACGCGCTGGCCTTCCCGGACCTCGGCACCTGCACGCTCACCACCGCCGGCACCGCGGCGGGCGCGACCTCGGCCGGCGGCGACGCCTACCCGGTGGTGCTCTGGGATGTCCCGCTGGTGGCGGGCGGGGCCCGCGTCTGCACCCAGCACGCCCTCGACGGCCGCCGCACGGGCGGCGGGACCGACGGCGGCGGCGTCACCACCGGCTACGTCGGCGGCGCGCTGCCCGGCGGTGGGGATCTCCCGCCCGGGGGCGGCGCCGGGACCGCCGACCCGGACGCCCCGCCGAGCGATCCGCCCTTCGCCGGCGTCTTCACCTCGGGCGTCGCCGCCAGCGAGGCCGACGACCTGGACGGCGACGGCGTCCCCGACGCCAGCGACAACTGCCCGGCGGTCGTCAACCCCGACCAGGCCGACAACGACGGCGACAAGGTCGGCAACGCCTGCGACGGCGACAACGACAACGACGGCGTCCTCGACGGCGACGACAACTGCCCCTGGGTCGCCAACGCGGGCCAGGAGGACGGCGACGGCAACGGCATCGGCGACGCCTGCGACCCGGGCTGCACCGCCGTCAGCGAGAAGGCCGGCTGGACCTCGAGCGAGTCGAGCTACTGGCTCCAGCCGTGGGGCAACGCCTGCGACGGCACCGCCCAGAACCTCGTCGACGGGCACTACGAGGCGGTCAGCAACGCCTACAGCGCCTGCTCGGGCCGCGTCAGCCCGCGGAGCTTCTACTCCCCGAGCTACCGCGTCCCCAACGTCGGCCAGTGGTTCGAGATCGACTTCGGCGCCGACACCGACATCGCCTTCGTCACCCTGACCCAGAGCCCGCCCGGGCGCCGCATGTCGGGGCTGGTCTCGCCGGTCAAGGTGAGCGCGCTCCTCGCCGACGCGACCCTCACCTTCCTCGACGCCGGCGGCGCCACGGTCGCCACCGCCAGCGTGACCTTCCCGCCGAACACGGTCGCCACCGTCGACGTCCCGGCGGCGCCGGTCACCGCCCGGCGGCTCCACGTCACCCTCGACAGCTTCCACGGGAGCGCCGCCAACCCGAGCGCCTACGTCTACGAGCTCGACATCACCAACGCCCCCGCCTGCGCCGCCCCCTACGCCGAGGTCGACACCGACGGCGACGGCGTCCCCGACTCCGCCGACGCCTTCCCGAACGACGCCAGCGAGTGGATGGACAGCGACGGCGACGGCATCGGCGACAACGCCGATCCCGACGACGACGGCGACGGCATCCCGGACAGCCAGGACCTCAACCCCCTCGAGGCCGATCCGCCGGCCGCGGACTTCGACGGCGACGGCCTCCCCGACGTCGACGACCCGGACGACGACAACGACGGCGTGCCCGACGTCGACGACGACTATCCCTTCGACGCTACCCGGTCGGCCGACGGGGACGTCGACGGCATCGACGACAGCGTCGACAACTGTCCCCTCGTCGCCAACCCGGGCCAGGCGGACGCCGACTCCGACGGGGTGGGCGACGCCTGCGACAGCTGCCCGGCCGTGGCCGACGCAACCCAGGCCGACAGCGACGGCGACGGGGTGGGCGACGTCTGCGACAACTGCCCCGACGATCCCAACGCGGACCAGGTGGACACCGACGGCGACGGGATCGGCGACGTCTGCGACCCCGTCACCGGGCCGACGGGGACCTCGATTGGCGTCCTCTCCGTGGCGCGCGGCGGCAATTCGGCGCTCGATCCGGCCGGCAGCGGCAGCTACGCCTTCAAGACGTGGCTGAACGACACGGCGGGCAATGGCCTCGGCCTCCCGGTGGCCGCGCTCGGAACGCTCAGCGCGGCGACCCTCGCCAACGTGCGGACCCTGGTGCTCGCCTTCGACGGCCAGATCACCAACCCGACCCTCAGCGCGGCCGAGCAGCAGGCCGTGGCGGACTGGGTCGATGCCGGCGGCGTGCTCGTCATCTTCTGGGGCTACACCGGCACCGACACCATCAGCGCGCCCTTCGGCTTCTCGCTGACCCACACGTGCACGTCGCCGGGCTCGGCGGCGCCGGTCGCCGGCGCCCCGGCGGCGATCGTCAACGGGGCCTACGGCACGGTCGGGACCGTCTCGTGGTCGAGCAACTGCCACGAGTCCATCAGCTACGGGACCTCGGGGATGCAGGCGATCCTGAACGGGAGCGTCCCCGAGCTGTCGTGGATGGCGCCGGGCGGTCGCACCGCCACCTCGGGCGCGGTCTTCGTCTTCCTCGACTTCCTCAACACGTACACGGCCCTGTCCGACCCGGACGCCGGCGTGCTGGCCAAGAACGTCGTCAAGTACGGCGTCGACAACGGCCTCTGAGGTCTCCCGCACGCGCTCCGGACGAAGGACGTGTCGGGCCCCGGCGCTGCGTGGAGGCGGCGTCGCGGGCGACTCCGCGGGCTACCGGGGCGCGAGCCCGTCGGCGAGCGCGTGGCGGACGCAGCGGGTCAGCGTCTCCTCGCCGAAGGGCTTCTCGAGGAGCGGCAGGTCCGCCTCGAGCTCGCCGTTCTCGACGAGGTGCTGCTTGGAGAGCCCCGACATGTAGACGGCGCGGAGGTTCGGGTACGCGGCCTCGAGCCGGCGCACCATCGCGCGCCCGGACATGCCCGGCATCATCATGTCGGTCAGCACCAGGGAGACGCGCTCGAGGTCTTCGCGGGGCAGCGCCAGCGCCGCGGCCGGGTGCTCGGCCTCGAGCACCTCGAAGCCGGCGTCGAGGAGCAGCAGGCAGGCGGTCCGCCGCACCAGGAAGTCGTCCTCGACGACGAGGATGCGGCCGGGGGCGATGGGGGCCTCCGCCGTGCTGGTGACGGGCTCGTCGTGGGCCTCCGCTGGCGTCCTCGCGGCCGTGCGCGGGCCGCCCTCGGAGGGCTGCGGGGTACCCAGGGTGCGAATCCGCTCCATGAGCTCGACCCCCGCCTCGGCGGCGACGTGGATCTCGTTGAGGAGCTCGGCCGTGGGGCTCGTCGGGTCGACGCCGGTGAGCGCCAGGTGGCTGTAGCCGACGATCACCGTGAGGAGGTTGCCCAGGTCATGGGCCGCCTCGGTCGCGGCCCGACAGGCGTCCTCGGGAGCCGGCGGGCGCGTCTCGTCCGAGGTCTGGTCGCTCTTCTGGTTCAAGCCCCCTCCTCATCGCGCGCAGCGCGTCGCGGGACGGGGTGTGCGTTGCACAAAACGGGCCAGGGCCTTGTGAGCAGCGGGTTGGGGCGTTTCGTGGGGTTCGGGACGGTGGGGTGCGGAATGAGGCACACGAGGAGCGCGGCGAGTGGGTGAAATCCCACGGGCGCTCGACGTTCCGCCCGGATGCCTTCGAGCTTGACGCGCGCGGGCATTTCTCGTCATCTCTGAGGGCAGGGGGATGGAGACGCCGACCGTCGCGGCGTCACCGCGGTCTTGCGCACACCCGGACAGCCCCGGGGCGCGCCGTCACGCCCCCGAACTCGCCAGGAGCCGACCCATGCCCGAGCCGACTCGCACCACGAGCCCCACCTCCACCCAGACCGCCGCGCCGGCGCCATCGGCGTCGCCGGCGACCGCGAGCCGTGGCGACGCGATGCGGTCGAGCCTCCGCGGGCAGGACTTCGCGACCCAGGAGCAGATGCTCTCGCCGGCCGCCCAGGCCGGACCGGAGGCCGCGGCGTCGGAGGCGATGGCGCCGCCGGACATCGACGTCGCGCCGCCGCAGGTCGAGGGCAAGGGCGACGCGAAGGGGCCGATGGCGAAGGAGGCGGCGGTCAAGCTCCTCCAGGACGCCTTCGGCACCTACCGCACGATGAGCGGCGGCTCCCTCGAGGTGCTCGAGCCCGACGCGTTCAAGGCCGCCTACGAGAAGGTCTACGGCAAGACGAAGTACGCCTGGGACAAGTACGTGGTGCCGAAGTTCGGCAGCCTCAACGGCTTCGCGCACAAGGGCGTCAACTACATCAACAAGGCGTCGGCGAACCTCGGCACGGTGCCGCACGAGATGCTGCACAACAACACGGCGAGCGACTGGACCCCGGTGGTCGGCTCCGAGTTCAACGAGGGCGCGACCGACTACCTCAAGCAGTACGCGCTGAAGAAGGCCGGCAAGCGGTCGCCGAACTCGTACGCCAAGCAGCTGGAGGTCGTCACGGCCTACGTGGCGATCGCCAGCGAGTCCGACCTCTTCACCGCCTACCTGAAGGGCGGCGCCGACAAGCTGGTGAAGGCCAAGGTCGACGCCACCTGCGGCTCGTGGCAGGCGGTGAAGGACGCGATGCAGGCCAAGGAGTTCGCCAAGGCCAAGGTCAAGCTGCGGAAGAAGGCGTAGCGGCGTGGGGGGCGCGTCCCGCGCCTGGGCGCTGATTCTGCTCGCGCTCGCCGGCTGTCCCGGCTCGAGCGCGCCGGCCCGTGAGGAAGCGATGACTGAAGACAACGCTGTCGATCCGCTCGTGACCGAGCTCCTGCCGCGATTCGCGGAGGCGGAGCGCACGCGCCCGCTGCTGGTCGAGCTGGTCGCCGACTGGCGCCGCGAGGCGGGCGACGACCCGGACGCCGACGAGATCATCGCGGTGCTCCACGAGGAGCTCGAGGCGGCGGTCGCGCCGCTGTCGGCGAGCGAGCGGGCGGACCATCTGGTCGCCGAGGTGCTCGACCGGCGGCTGCGGGTGCTGTCGCGGCGGACGTGGGCGGCGGCCCAGGGGCTCCGCGCGGGGACGCTGGCCGACGACGGGG
>SBGO01000097.1 GCA_006226565.1 Deltaproteobacteria bacterium
GCGGGCGACCGCCACCGGACCGCGCGCGCGGCGTGCAGCCGCCCCGGGCGGCGCTGGATCGTTGCTCATGCGCATGGGGCGAACTTACCCGACGCGGCGGCGCGCTGCACGGCGTGAACCCAATTCAGCGCGCCCCCCACGTCAGGGCGCGGCCGTACGGATGAAGACGAGCCCCTCGGTCGCGAACTGGGACTGCGGCTGCACGGCGCCCCCGACCGCGCGCAGCTCGCCGACGCTGTTGCCGCGGACGTCGAAGAGGCCGGCGAGCTGGCCCGACTCGCCGGTGCCGAGGGCGTGGATGGTCCAGTTGCCGGCGACCTCGACGTCCTTGCCCTGGGGGCAGGTCCAGAGCTCCGAGTAGGTCTGCCCCTGGACGGTCCGGAAGGCCGACAGGACGATGACGCCCTTGCCGGCCCAGGCGCCGGTGAAGGAGCGATCGGTGATGCCGGGGACGAGCCCGTCGAGGTTGTTGCTCCAGCTGCCGTCGGCGCGGCGGTGGCGCAGGAAGCCGTCGGTCCCGGCGATGAGGTAGTCCCCGTCGCCCCAGGCCACGGCGGTCACGGTGTACTGCGAGTTGGCCGCGTTGGGGATGAAGCTCTGACCCCACTGGGTCTGGGCGCCACCGACGTTCTGATAGGCGTCCTTGTAGTAGGAGCTGCCGGTGCTCTGCGCGGAGGGCCCGTCGGCCCCGGCGATGAGCAGGAGGGTGTTGCAGCTCTGCTGCTCGCCGTTGACGCAGGCGTTCTCGAGCCCGGCGACCGCCTTCGGGATCGACGAGGGCTGGAAGTCGTTGAGGTACTGCGCCTGGCAGGTCACCTGGTTGCCGTCGCGCTGGCAGGCGCGGATCCAGTCGTCCTCGCCGGCCTCGCCGAGGATCCAGAGCTTGCTGCGCGTGGCGTTCGCCCACAGCGCGTTGACCTGGCCGCGGCCGCTGGCGTCCACCGCCGCGTCCCAGGCGTTCGACGTCGTCCAGTCGCTGGCGAAGGTGCGGATGTGCCCGGTCTCGTCGCCGACGAAGCCGTAGCCGAGCCCGCGCAGGAGCGCCGTGCTGGTCTCGACGATGGCGGCCGCCGCCGGATCGGTGAGCTGCGCGATCGCGTAGTTGCGGTCGTACTGCTCGTCGAAGGTCCAGTAGATGCCCCACCACTGGCCGCCGACGAAGTCGACCTCGCTGATGGCGATGCTCACGAGGCCGTCCGGGGGCGCGATGCGCGACTCGGTGAAGCCCCGGCAGCGCCCCACCAGGCACATGTCGGCGGTCGTCGACGGATCCCCATCGTCACAGGCGGCGCCCGGATCCTCGCCGGCGCACGCGCCCGAGCCGCAGTTCTCGATGGGCTCGAAGTGGCAGGTCCCGCCCTGGCAGGAGTCGCTGGTGCACGGATCCTCGTCGTCGCAGAGGATGGGCGTCGAGACGCACGCCCCGTCGACGCAGGTCTCGTCGGTGCACGGGTCGCTGTCGCCGCACGCCAGGGGCGTCCCGCCGCACACGCCGTTGGCGCAGCTGTCCGAGAGGGTGCAGGCGTCGCCGTCGTCGCAGGGGGTGCCGGACGCGGCGTCGGCGAGGCCACAGCCGAAGCTCGGGTCGCACTTGGCGATCTTGCAGGAGTCGGCGGGCTGCTCGCAGGTGAGCGGCTCGAAGACGCAGCCCTCGCCGGGCACGCAGGCGTCGGTCGTGCAGGCGTCGTGGTCGTTGCACGGCAGCGGCTGGAGGCCCGGCATGCACGTCCCGGCCAGGCAGAAGTCCTCGCGGGTGCACGGGTCGCCGTCGTCGCACCAGACGGTGTCGTCCGGGATCACCACGCACTCGCCGAGCACGCAGGCCGCCTGCTGGCACGGCCCGACGGTCATCACCGCCTCGCAGTCGCTCGTGTGCTCACAGGTCGGGGCGACGGTGTCCTCGACCACGGTCGTGTCGGCGACCACGGTCGTGTCCTCGACCACGGTCGTGTCCTCGACCACGGTCGTGTCGGCGACGACGGTCGTGTCCTCGACCACGGTCGTGTCCTCGACGACGGTCGTATCCGCGACGACGGTCGTGTCCTGGGGGATCGCGGTGTCCGCCTCGGCCGTGTCGCCGATCGCGGTGTCCCCCGCCACGTCGTCGGAGGAGGTCGCGTCGCCGGTGAGCGACAGCGCGTCACCGTCGGTGAGCTGGGAGAGGCCCGCGCCGCCGTCATCGCCGCCGCAAGCGGCCAGCAGCACGAGCATGGACCCTAGAATCGTGACTCTCGACATCGCCGCCTCGCGTGCGTCCTCGGGAGGGGGAGGTTAGCGGCACGAGAGGCCAAATCCCACATGGAAATTGCGTCTTCCGTCCCGAGCCGGTCCGCTCGGGGTGCGTTGCTGGTCGCTCCGAGCGGTGCTATTCGTGGAAGGAACGCCACGACCGTCACCGTGGAGGAAGGGATGCGCTCTCGACTTGCGTCCGCCACGTTCGCGCTCATCGCGACGGCCGTCGGGCTCGCGCTCGGCCCGACGCCCGCCGGCGCGACCGGCTTCCTGGTCGCCCGCTTCGGCGGCGAGCACGGCCACCCGACGACCGACAGCCCGACGGCCATCTACTACAACCCGGCCGGGCTCTCGCTCCTCGGCGGCACCCGCCTCTTCATCGACGGGACGTTCGCCTGGCGCTCGTTCTCCCTCAATCGGGACCCCGGCGGCATCGACAACCTCCTGAGCGATCCGAACGTCGGCACCGGCACGCCCGAGGGCGACGGCGTCGCCGCCAACAGCGGCGAGGCGACCCTCTTCAACCTGCTCGCGAACCCCTTCTTCGGGGTCGCGACCGACTTCGGCGTGCCGAACCTCGGCGTGGGGCTGGCCTTCTACGTGCCCTTCGGCGGCTCGACGGTCTTCGACGACGCGGCGGCGTCGGAGAAGTACCCGGGCGCCATCGACGGCCCGGCGCGCTGGTGGGTCATCGAGGGCACCATCAAGTCGATGTACCTCACCGCCGCGGCCAGCTACCGCTTCGAGGACCTCGGGCTCTCGTTCGGCGCCGGCTTCAACCTCGTCATCTCCCAGGTCGACACCATCCGCGCGCGCAACACCGACGGCACCGACGCCCTCGTCGCCGGCGGCAACCTCCAGGAGGGGCGCGCCTACATGGACGTCTCCGGGATCGACGTGGCGTTCAGCCTCGGGGTCATCTGGGAGCCGACCGAGCACCTCTTCGTCGGCCTGTCCTACCAGAGCCAGCCGGCGCTGGGGGACATGACGCTCGACAGCGGCGACCTCACGCTCTACCTCGGCAGCGGGCCGATCGACGAGGTCGAGCCGACCCCCGCGGAGCTCCACCAGGAGCTCCCCGACGTGTGGCGGCTCGGCCTGCGCTACACCGTGCCGAAGCGCTGGGAGGCCCGCCTCTTCGGCGAGTACGACCGCTGGAGCGTGCTCGAGAGCCAGTGCATCCTCAACCGCACCAAGGCCGACCGGCGCTGCTCGCTGCAGGATCCGGTGGGCAAGATCCTCATCATCCCGCGCAAGTGGGTGGACGGCTTCGGCGTCCGCGCGGGCGGCTCGTGGTGGCCCGACGACGACATCGAGCTCATCCTCGGCGGCGGCTACGACTCCAACGCGGTGCCCGACCGCTTCGTCGACCCGGCCCTCTACGACGCCGACAAGGGCTCCCTGTCGCTCGGCGCGCGCTTCAGCCTCCTCGACGAGACGCTGGTGCTCGACGTGACCTACACCCAGGTCTTCTACGTGACGCGCGACGTCGCGCCGCGCGGGCGGGTGCCGCTCGACCCGGCCAAGCCCGAGGGCGACACCGTCAGCGACATCTCCGAGCTCGGCATCTCCGAGTCCGTGCGCCAGCCCGACGCGGCCGGCACCTACACCCAGGCCATCGGCGTGCTCGACGTCAGCGTCGAGCTCCGGTTCTGACCCGCGGAGGACGACCCATGACGCGCCTCTCGAGCCTGCTCGCGTTGCTCTCCGTGGCCGCCCTCGGCCTCGCCGGCTGCCCCGACACCAAGGGGCGCCTCGACCGCTTCGTCGTCGACAGCGAGCCGCTGCGGCTGACCCCCTCGGGCGTCCCGTGCGACGGCCCCACCGACGCCACGGGCGAGTACTTCATCGCCGCCTCCGTCGCGCTGGCTCCGGACAAGCCCATCCTCTTCCGCGGCGACCTGAGCGTCGACCTGACCGCCAAGACCGTGCAGCTCGACATGGTCGCGCTGACGGTCAGCGGGCGCGTCGAGATCGGCGACGTCATCACGGCGGTCGGGGAGCTGGCGGACGACGGCACCTTCGTGCTGGAGTTCGGCGAGACGACCATCCCGGCGGACGCGGACGCCGTGCTGCCGCAGGTCGAGGTGAAGGCCGACATGACCTTCACCGGCTGCACCTCGAGCGCGGTGACGGTCTGCGGGCTCGTCGACGGGCTCGTGACCGAGCCCGCGGAGCTGCCCCTGGTCGGCTCGACCTGGGGGGGCCTGGCGCTCGAGGCGGGCGACGACATCACCGTGGCCCCGGTGCTCGCGAGCTGCACCGCCGTCGCCGCGCAGCCTCGCTAGCGGCCCCTGAGCGGCGCCCACGCGGGGCGCAACGGGCCGGAATTCGCAGGCTTGTGCGGTCCCGCCGCGGGATCGGGACGATTCGCCCGGGTGGCCCCGGTTTTTTCGGTCTCGATGGTTTACAAGGCGGGTGGGTTGCGGTCTGAACCTACCGCGTGGCCGGCCCCGCACGGTGGGGGCGGCCGCAACACCCGAAAAGCATCGGATGGGACCATGAAGAAGACGCTTGCCGTTGTGGGCCTCGTGGCGCTGAGCGCCGGGCTGTTCGTCGTCGCCTGCGGGGGCAACAACGCCCCGCCGAAGGAAGACTTCCCGGCGCTCGGTCAGCCGGCCACGATCAAGATCCTGAGCGCTGGCGAGGGCGCCAAGGCGCCGCTGCGCTGGAAGGCGCAGAAGGGCATCGCCGAGAAGATGTCGATGGTGCTCGACACCAAGATGGACATCACCGCCGGCGGGCAGTCCATGGCGATGTCGATGGGCATGACGATGGACATGGACGGCAAGGTCCTCGACGTGATGGCCGACGGCTCGTCGAAGGTGTCGATGACGGTCACCGGCGCGTCCATGAAGATGGACATGCCGGGGATGCCGAGCGGCAACGAGGCCAGCGACATGCTGAGCGAGATGCTCAAGGGCATGACCATCGAGGCCACGATGGACGCGCGCGGCGGCATGACCGACACCAAGGTCAGCGGCGGCAGCGACCTGCTCGGCCAGATGACCGACCAGATGGACAGCTCCTTCGACCAGATGGCCATCCCCTTCCCCGAGGAGGCGGTCTCGGTGGGCGCGAAGTGGCAGGCCCTGACGACCCAGGAGTCGAACGGGATGAAGGTGCGCATGGTCGCCACCTACGAGCTCGTGAAGCTCGAGGGGGACAAGGGCCAGGTGAAGCTCGCCATCCAGCAGTTCGCCGACGCCCAGACCATCGACATGAACGGCACCTCGGCCGACGTGAAGAGCCTGAAGTCATCGGGCTCGGGCAACATGGAGTTCGACCTGGCCCGTCCGATGCTGGCCAAGGCCGAGATCGACCTCAAGATGGACGCCTCGATGGAGATCATGGGCCAGGACGCCGACATGAAGGTCGACGCCAAGGTCACGATGACCCCGAAGGGGCCGATCGCCGACGCGCCCGCCCCCGAGAAGGGCGGCGAGGTCGCGCCCGAGTAGCGTCCGAGTGAACCGAGGGCGCCCGCGGGCACCGTCACCGCGCGTGACGGTGCCCGCGCGCGTCCGAGCGGCCCGGGCCACGGCGCCCCGGGCGGGAACGTTTCGAGCCGCCGTGCCCCCAACCCCCACCACGGGACCCACCATGAAGAAGCTGAACATCATCATCGGATGCGTCGTGATCGGCGCCGCGCTGCTCGCCCCGGCGTGCAAGGACAAGGGCGCGACCGAGGCGTCGGAGCCGACCAAGGTCGAGCCGGCGCCCGCGGGCGAGGCGACCAAGACCGAGGAGGCGCGGGTCGAGGCGCCGAAGGACGAGGCCAAGACCGAGGAGGCCGTCGCCGACGCCCCGAAGGACGAGGCCAAGGTCGACGCGCCGGCGGGCGACGTGCCCGGCAAGGACGCCTACCCCGAGCTCGGCAAGCCGGCGGTGGTGCAGCTCATCAGCGCCGGTGAGGGCGACAAGGCCCCGCTCCGCTGGAAGGCCGAGAAGGGCGCCGCCGAGAAGCTGACGATGGCCCTCGACACCAAGATGGACATCAAGGCCGGCGGCCAGGCGATGCCGATGAGCATCTCCATGAAGATGGACATGGACGGCAAGGTGCTCGACGTGATGGAGGACGGCTCGGCGGTGGTGTCGATGACCGTCACCGACGCGAGCATGGAGATGCCCGGGATGGGCGGCGCCGGCGCCAGCGACATGGTCCGCGACATGCTCAAGGGCATGACCATCGAGGCGACGATGGACCCGCGCGGCGCGATGACCGGGACCAAGATCTCGGGCGTCAACGAGATGATGAAGCAGATGGGCGGCCAGATGGACGACTCGCTCGACCAGATGGCGATCCCCTTCCCCGAGGAGCCCGTCGCGGTGGGCGCCAAGTGGCGCGCGCTGACGCAGCAGGAGTCCAACGGGATGAAGGTCCGCATGATGGCGGTCTACGAGCTGAAGAAGCTCGAGGACGGCAAGGGTGAGGTGGCGATGACCATCTCGCAGTTCGCCGACCCGCAGACCATGAAGATGAACGGCGTGGACGCCGACCTGAAGCGCCTGAGCTCGTCGGGCTCGGGCGAGATGAGCTTCGACCTCAGCCGGCCGATCATGGCCAAGGCCGAGATCACGCTGAAGATGGACGCCTCGATGGTCGTGATGGGCCAGGCCGCCGACATGAAGGTCGACGCCAAGGTCACCATGACCCCGAAGGCCGCCGAGTAGGCGCGAAGCCGGGTCGCCCGCGACCCCGAGGGCGCCGCCGCGGCGGCGCCCTCTTTTTTTGCCCGTCGGACGCCCCAGGCAGCGCGAGAAAATGTGAAGTCGCGGGGTCAGACCCCCTCACTTCACACTTTCCACCTCACGCCGACGAAAAGTGTGAAGTTGTGGGGTCAGACCCCCTCACTTCACACTTTCCACCTCACGCCGACGAAAAGTGTGAAGTTGTGGGGTCAGACCCCCTCACTTCACACTTTCCAGCTCAAGGGGTGACGCCGGGGGTGCAGCCGACGAGGTTGGCGTTGGCGGTCGTGCCGGAGTAGGCCGGGCCGGCGGGCACCAGGGTGTCGTCGTGGACCTCGAACGGCGCGTTGTAGGCGTCGGCCTGCATCGCGGTGAGGTCGAAGGCGCTGACGTTGTTCCAGTCGGTGCACCAGACCCCGGCGGCCTCGGTGAGCGAGGTCGAGAAGCTGCTCGTCGCCACGCCGAGGTCGTAGAGCGCCGTGTCGTCCGCCGCCGAGGCCCCGAGGAGCGCCGCCACGCCGCGCCCGAAGCCCGAGGCCTCGCCGCGCCGCGTCAGGTAGATCACGTGCTCGCAGCCGGCGTTGCGGAGCGCGAGCACCGGCTCGAGGTCGGGCCAGCCGCCGGCGCTCACCCGCGTCGCGTCCAGCACCTGCGCCCGCGCGAGGCCCGGCTCGGCCGGCGACAGCGAGATGACCTCGCGCCAGGTCGCCTGCCCCAGGGTCATCGCCTTGGAGGTCTTCAGGTCGGCGAAGCCCTCGGGGTTCGAGACCACGCCCGACACGTCGACCGCGGCGCCCCAGTAGCCCGCTTTCACGTCGGCGAACGCGACGTCGAGCGTGAACGCGTCGGCGTCGAAGTAGTTGGTCAGCGCCGTCTGGAAGGCCTGCGCCGCCGCCCCGGTCAGCACGCTCGTGATGGCGAGCACCCGCAGGTGCTGGCCGACCCGGTCGTCGATGCGGTTCGTGACCGTCTTCTCCTGCGGGATGAAGTCGGCCCGCCACGCGCTCAGGAGCGTCGCGAAGCGATCCCCGCAGGACACGCCGTCGACGTCGATGGTCGCCACGATGGGCCACACCTGCCCCACCCCGGCCTCGCCGCAGCCGTCGAGGAAGGCCCGCCAGCCGGCCTCGTCGAAGGTGCCGTAGCCGGCGTAGAAGCTGCCGATGCGGCCGAGCTTCTCGGCCAGCCCCGGGAAGTTGATGAGGCCCGGCCGCACGAAGATGATCGGGTCGTCGGCGCCGAAGCCGCCGAAGCTGCTCATCTCCGCCCAGATGTCCTTCACGTGCTTGGCCTTGTCGGGGCTGTTCTTGAGGAGCTCCACGACCTCCTGGTTCACCAGGTCCCGCACGTCGTCGCTCTCGAAGAGCGTCACCAGCGCCGACCACGCCTCGCTGATCTTGTTCGCCGAGACGAGCTCCCCGATGCCCTGGTCCTTGGCGACCTGGATGACCCCGAGGATGGCCGTCACCGCGACCGCCTCGTCGCGGTCGGTCATCGCCCCGATGTAGCCGAAGAGCGACTTGTACAGGAGCGCCAGGCGCGCCCCGGCCTGCGCCCGCGTGCAGGGCCCGCCCGGGCACGCGAGCAGGAGCGGGTTCATGTGCATCGACTCGGTCAGGAAGCTCGTGATGCTCGCCGAGCTCCCGCCGGCCACGCCGTCGAAGGGCCCGAAGAGCTCGGCGATGCGCGCGAGCGCCGCGAAGTGCGCCGTGATCAGCTCGCCGTTGCCCCGAATGGCGACGCACACGGGCGTCGGCTCGGGCGGGGCCGAGGTGTCCGCGGTGTCGGCCGGCTCGGTGTCCGCGACCGCCGTGTCCGCGACCGCCGTGTCCGCCTGCAGGGTGTCCGCGACGCTGGTGTCGACGACGTCTTCGACGTCCGCCACGGTCGCCGTGTCGGTCGCCTGGGTCGTCGTCTCGCCCCCACAGCCGAGGGTCAGGACCACGGTCGCCGTGGCCCATGCGGTCATCGTGCGATGCAGCATGATTGTGCTCCGAAGGTGCGCGTCGTGCGGTGACAGCCGCATGGAAAGTCATATCATAGCCAGACTCGAATCGCGGGTCGCGCTACCCCGATGTCCTCTCTCCCAATAAGGAATCGTCTATGAAGATCTCGTTCGTTTCTCTCGCGTTGGCGTTCACCGGCCTGCTCACGCTCGGCACGACCGGCTGCGCCACCCTCGACGACATGATGGCGAAGCACGACAGCGCCGCCGAGGCCAAGGCCGAGCCGGCCGCGCCCGTCGTCGAGAAGACCGGCGAAGAAGCCGTGAGCGAGGTCCCGACGAACCCGATCAAGGTCCTGGCCGAGAGCAGCGGCGACGACGGCTCGAACGCCACCTGCTGCGTCAACGGCGCCTTCTACGCCTGCCCCAACGCCGCGGCGGCCACCCAGTGCCTCGGCCAGCCCTTCGACCTCGCCAACTGCCTGGGCGAGTGCACCGGCGCCGACGGCTGCGAGGAGGAGTGCGCGCGCAAGTACGGTCCCGATCCGTCCTCCTGCCAGCGCGACGCCACCGCGGACGCGAGCTGCAAGCAGGACTGACCGGGGCGCGGGCTCACGGGGCGCCGGTGCGCCCCACCCCGACGCGGAGCATCAGCGCCCACGCCGCCCCCGGCGTGTCCTCGGTGCCCGCGTCGGGCGCCCGCACGACCTGCCCCTCGACGCCGAGATAGAGGCCGCTCGCGAAGAGGATCCGCCCCTCGACCGCGAGCGGCGAGAGCAGCTCGCGACCGTTCGCCGCGAAGAGCTGCACCGGCGTCACCCGGACGAACCACGCCGCATCGCGGGCGCCGTACGGCGCGCCGATGAGGTACGCCGAGACCGCGAGGCTCGAGTTCTCGGTGATCGGGCCCGTCACCCCCTGCCAGCCCACGCCGAGGGCGCACGACAGGCGCCCGACGGCCACGGTCCCGAGCAGCTCCAGGTCGAGCTCGAGGTGCTGCCGCCCCAGCGACGCGTCGTCCCCGGCGTCGTCCAGGGCGCCGAGGTCGAACGCGGCGGAGAGCGCCAGCCGCCCGCCGAACCCGGTGCGCATGGTGGCCAGCGCGCCGAGGTCCGAACCGGCCCAGGCGGCCCGGAGGGACCGATCTCCGCCCACGTCGCCGCGCCGGGACACGCTCGGGTCGCGATAGGACACCGCGAGCTCGTAGCCCGACCACGACAGCACGACCGGCGGCAGCAGGATCTCGCCGTCGTCCCCCCGCGGGCGACGGTCGGGCACGGCCGGCGCGCTCGCCGCGTCCCCGAGGGGCAGCGGTGGCGGCTCCGTCCC
>SBGO01000603.1 GCA_006226565.1 Deltaproteobacteria bacterium
CGCCCCGAGAGCGTGCGCGCGGCGCTCGCCGGCGACGCGCCCATCGACGCGGCCCTCCTCGGCGCGCCGGCCAAGGGCTTCGCCGCCATCGAGCTCGTCCTCTGGGACCCCGACGGCGACCCGCTGACCGCGCTCCGCGACGACCCGCGCCGCTGCGAGTACCTCGAGGCGGTCGTCCCCGACCTCGCCGCCCGCGTCCGCGAGCTGCGCGCCGTCTGGGCCCCGACGGGCGACGACTTCCTCGGCGAGCTCACCGAGGCCGGCTCGCGCGACACCCAGTACGACTCGCTCCAGCTGGCCTTCGGCGAGATGATCAACCGCATCGGCTACCTCGTCGAGAACGTGCGCAACACCAAGGTCGGCAAGCCCCTCGGCCTCGACACCGGCAGCGCCCACCCCGAGGGTGTCGAGTCGCCGTTCTCCGGCCGCGCCCTCGACGACATCCGCGACAACCTCGCCGGCGTCCGGCGCCTGCTGCTCGGCGACGGCGCCGACGACCTCGGCCTCGACGGCTACCTCCGGAGCCGCGGCCGCTACCTCGCGCCGCTCGTCGAGGCGCGCCTGGCCGCCGTCCTCGACGCCCTCGACGCCATCGACCACCCCCTCGACGCCGCCGTGGTCGACGCGCCCGCCGCCGTCCAGGCCCTCTACGACCGCCTCGGCGAGCTGCAGCGCACGGTCCAGGTCGACGTCCTGAGCGCGCTCAGCGTCACGGTCGGCTTCAACGACGCTGACGGTGACTGACGGCGCCCGTCCCGGGGCCCGGCTCCACGCCTGGCTCGCGGCGCCGGTGGATGGAGCGGGCCTCGGCGCGGTGCGCGCCTTCGTCGGGATCGTCGGGCTGTGGCAGACGCTGCGCTTCGTCGCCCACGGCTGGGTCGAGACCCAGTGGCTCGAGCCGGCCTTCCACTTCACCTGGGCCGGCTTCGACTGGGTCCGCCCGCTCCCGGGCGGCGGCATGTACGCCCTGCTCGCCGTCCAGGGCCTCGCCGCGCTCGCCCTCGCCCTCGGCTGGCGCACCCGCCTCGCGGCGGCGGTCTTCGCCCTCGCCTTCACCTACGGCGACCTCGTCGACAAGGCGCTCTACCTCAACCACCACTACCTCTTGAGCCTGCTGGCGCTGCTCTTCGTCTTCCTGCCGGTCGGCGCCGCCCTCTCCCTCGACGCCCGGCGCCGCGGCGACCGCCCCGTCCCGCGCGCCGCCTACGTGCTGCTCCGCGCCCAGGTCGCCACCGTCTACGTCTTCGCCGGGCTGGCGAAGCTCCACCCCGACTGGCTCCTGGCCGGCGAGCCGCTCCGCATCTGGCTCCAGGCCCACCACGACCTGCCCCTCGTCGGCCCCCTCCTCGACACGCCGGGCGCCGCCCTCTTCATGGGCTGGGCCGGGATGCTCCACGACCTCTTCATCGTGCCGCTCCTGCTCTGGCGCCGGACGCGCGCGGTCGCGCTGGTGGCCGTCGTCGCCTTCCACCTGACGATCTGGGCGCTCTTCCCGGTCGGGGTCTTCTCCTTCGTCATGCTCGCCGCGGTCACCGTCTGCCTCCCGCCAGCGTGGCCGCGCCGCTGGCTCCGCGCGCTGCGCCCCACGCCACCATCCTCTCCGCGCCGGATCGGCCGCCTCGCCCTCGGGCTCGGCGCCGCCTGGGTCGTGCTCCAGCTGGCCCTGCCGCTCCGCCACCTGGCCTACCCGGGGCCGGTGAACTGGACCGAGGAGGGCTTCCGCTTCGCCTGGCGCGTCATGCTCATCGACAAGACCGGGCACGTGGACTTCCTCGTCCAGCCGAGCCCCGACGAGCCGCCGCGCGTCGTCGTCCCCGACGACCTGACGCCGCTCCAGGCGCGGATGATGTCGACCCAGCCCGACCTGATCCAGGACTACGCCCACCACCTCGCCGCGCGCTGGCGCGCCCGCGGCTACCCGGCGGTCGCCGTCCGCGCCGACGCCTGGGTCAGCCTCAACGGCCACCCCTCGCGACGCCTCGTCGACCCCGCGGTCGACCTCGCGAGCGCGCCGCGGGGGCTCGCCCCGAAGCCGTGGATCCTGCGCTGACCCGCGCTACGGCACGATGAAGAGCGTGACGTTGTCGACGGTGGTGTTGCCGACCTGGACCTCGGTCGCGAGGACGACGTTGGTCGCGGTGGTCTGGGCGACGAACGTGTAGGTCACGCCGCTGGTGGGCGTCGTCGTGACGGCGGCGGGCGCGAGCTTCACGCCGTTGCGCGGGTTCTCGGTGCTGTTGGTCGCGAAGACGTAGCTCGCGATGCCGGCGGGGCCGGAGAGCGCGGTGACGTCGAAGGTCAGCTCGTAGGTCTGGCCCGGGATGGTGGTCACGGTCTGGCGGAAGTAGTCGAGGCCGCCGGTGCCGGGGCTGGTCGAGACGGAAACGGTGCCGGCGGCGTTCCAGCTCCCGAGCGTGCCGTCCCAGCCCGCGAGGTCGGCGTCGAAGGTGCCGTTGGTCACGAGGTTCACGTTGTCGACGCAGGTGTCGTCGATGAGGAGCCACCCCGGCGGGCAGGTGCGGACCGGCAGGGCCCCCGGCGCCCAGGCGTAGTCGAAGGTCGTGGCGCCGTCCGCAACGCCCGTGTAGCCCGAGGCGACCATGACGCTGTTGTCGAGCTGCTCGGCCTGGCAGGTCGCCAGATCCACGTCCCAGGCGATGACCGGGTAGACGCTGCCGGCCTCGATGGTCCCGCCGTCGACGTGGTCGGCGGGGTCGGCGCCGTCGTCGGCGGTGCCGCGCGTCCGCAGCTCGCAGCCGCTGATGGCCGCGCGCACGCCGAGGGCGATGTTCCAGTAGACCTTGTTGGCCTGCGCCCCGCCGCTCGTGAGCGACTCCTCGCCGCGGAACACGGCCGCCTGGAAGAGGTAGTTGTCGGCGCCGACGCCGCCCGGGTCCGCGATCGCCGCGCAGGCGCTCAGGGAGCCGGGGGTGCAGAGGTTGCCGGCGTCGCCGCCGGGGGAGATCAGGAGATCGGCCGAGAATCCGCTGGCCGGGCTCGTGCAGTCGAGGGCGAGCTTGTCGAGGTAGAGCTCGGTGGCGCTGGCGCCGGTGCCGGCGGTGCAGGCGAAGCCCAGGACGACGGTGCGCGCGCGGCCGCCGGTCTCGTCGAAGAGGAGGCCGATGTCGTCGCAGGTCGCGCCGGTGTCCTCGCAGCAGTCGAACTTCGCCGAGCAGAAGATGTTGTTGAAGTTCACGGCGATGTCGAAGAAGCCCTGCTGCGCCGGGCGCATGAGCGCGACGTCGAACTGGACGGCGACGTCGGCGTCCTCGCGGCAGGTGACGGTGCGCGTCAGCGGCCCGGCGTCGGTCGGGTTCCGGAACGGCATCGGCGTGCCGGTCACGGCGCCGACGCCGGTGTCGAGGCCTGTGTTGAACGCGCCGGCGTCGGTCACGGTGCCGGTGTAGAGGCCGACGACCCAGACGCGGACGACGTTGTCGGCCGCCGCGGGGTCGGCGTCGCAGGGACCGACGTAGCTCGCCGACCCGGCGCCGTCGCCGTAGCCGCTCGAGGTGAGGCGCCGCTGCCACACCACGTCGGGGGTCGTGGCGCCGTTGACGACCTCGATGTCCCACACCGCGTCGCCGACGCCGACGAGGTTCAAGGCCGCCACGTCGATCTTCACGGCGGGGCCGTCGCCGCCCGGCGCGGGCGCGCCGTCGCAGGACCAGAGCAGCGCCGCGGCGAGCAGGGTGGACGCGACGTAGATGCTACGCAGCATGGCGGACTCCGGACGGTGGCGTGGAGGCGTGGGAGCGGTCGGGCGTGACGGGCCGCGACACCCTCACGTTACAGCGGCGCGGGCGCTTTCGCCAGACGGAACACGGTCGCCGCGGGCGGGGCGGTCCCGTGATGACGCAGTGCAAGATACTCTTTCAAAATATTTATCGCGCTGATAATAACCTCTCGATTAGCAAACCGTGCGGGCTTCCGTGATCGCGACCTGGGTCACGGGATTGAGGACACTCATGCTTGGCGTGCGTTCCCCGTGGAAGCTCCTGCTTCCACTCGTCGCGTTCGTGTCGACCTGCGTCCCGGCCGAGGGGCCCCGGGGGCCGGAGGGCGCGCTGTCGCTCTCGATGGCCGCCTTGACCCTGAACGACGTCGGCGACGTCGTCTGGGACATCGAGGTGCTCAACGGGGCCGACCCGGCGGAGATCGTCTGGCAGCGCCGCGTCGCGTCGTCCCGCTACGGGGACGGCGGCGGCTCCGCGAGCTACGTCGGCACCTGCGACGCCGGCCCGGGCGCCGACCTCAACGTCGTCCGCGTCTGGGTCGTCGGCGTCTACAGCGCCGCGGTCGACGCCCCCGGCGCCTTCGCCGCGGGCGCCACGACCGGCGCCGGGACCGTCGTCGGCACCGCGGTCGACTTCGAGAGCCCGACCGCCGTCGCGCCCCTGAGCCGCGAGGTGGCCTGCGTCGCCAACAGCGACGTGCAGGTCACCTTCGACGTGGCGCTGATGCGCCCGGCGCAGCAGGGCTTCTTCGACATCGCCGTCAGCTTCGGCGACATCTTCTGCTCGGCCAAGTTCGACTGCTGCAGCGACCCGGCGGCGGCCACCTGCGCCACCGACGGCAGCGAGGACATCGCGCTGCTCTTCGACGCGGGTGGCGCCCGCGCGTCCACCATGGTCCTGGGCTTCGCCTGCACCGCCGGCGTGGGCTCCGGCGTGGAGACGCAGCTCTACCTCGACGACCTCGCCCTCGACTGCACGACGCCCGCCGCCGACACCTTCACCGCCGACATCGTGCTCGACCCCTCCGGCGCGCCCGGCAACCAGTGCGTCCCGGGCCCCGACGGCATGAGCCAGTGCCCCGCGATCGGCGAGCCCGGCGCCCTCGACGCCGACGCCTACCTCTACCAGCTCGCCGTCTACCGCGGCCTCGAGCCGCTCACGAGCGCCGGCGACGACACCAACAAGGTGTACTGGAACGTCGCCCTCGGCGTGAAGCGACCGGCCATCGGCGGCTGCTGGCTCTCGACCCGCGGCACCGCGGACGACCCGAACGCGACGCCCGGCGTCGACCAGGGCCGCGTCCAGGCCGGCGTCGTCTACCCCTACGTGCGCTGGCTGGTGCGCCTCGACGACTGTGGTCAGGAGGCCCTGCGCTTCGGCGACGCGACCGCCCAGGTCCGCGCGGACTACACGACCACCGCCGATGCGCTCGACACGGTCTTCGCCAACGGCTACGGCCCCGGCCTCGACGGAATGGCCTTCTGCGACCCGGTCTGCGCGGTCACCGAGGTCTGCGAGGACGGCCTCTGCGTTCCCATCTCGGGTGCCCTGGCGATCGCGCCGAGCACCCTCGATCTGCTCGTCAGCACCAGCTACGCCTTCGCCGCGGGCGGCGGGACCCCGCCCTACACCTACGCGCTGATCGCCGGCGGCGGGACGCTGGTCGGCAGCCTCTACACGGCGCCCGCCACCGCCGGCAGCGCCACCGTGCGCGTCAGCGACAGCGCCGGCGGGACCTCCGACGCCGTCATCAACGTCTACGAGGCCCTGACGATCTCGCCGACGACGCCGAGCCTGGCCGTGGGCGCGGACCTGACCTTCAGCGCCAGCGGCGGCGTCGGGGCCTACACCTTCAGCGTCGTCAGCGGCGGCGGGAGCTTCGTCGGCGCGACGTACACGGCCCCGGGGACGGCGGGCAGCGTGACCGTGCAGGTCAGCGACGAGGGTGGCCACACCGCGTCCACCACGGTGACGGTGTTCGAGCCGCTCACCCTCACGCCGAGCCCCGCCTACGTCACCCTCGGGGGGCAGCTCGTCTTCGGCGCGAGCGGCGGGACCGCGCCGTACACCTTCAGCCTCGAGGCGGGCGGCGGGAGCCTCGCGGGCGCGACCTACACCGCGCCCGGCACGGCGGGGACCGCGACCGTGCGGGTGACCGACAGCGTCGGGGCGACGGCGGACGCGCTGGTGAACATCACCCCGTTCCTGGGGATCGACCCCGCGGTGGTCTGGGTCGAGCCCGGCCAGGTCGTGACGTTCTCCGGCACGGACGGCGCCGGCGGCTACAGCTACAGCCTGCTCTCGGGCGGCGGCACGCTCGTATCGGACACGCTGACGGCGCCGGCGAGCGGCGCGGTCGTGGTCCAGGTCGTCGACGCGGCCGGCGCGAGCGCGAAGGCGACGGTGAAGGTCAAGGCCTACCCGCGGATGGACGCCCTCGGCGTGGTCGCCGCCTCCGACGTCGCCTTCGCCCAGCAGACCTGCACCGTCCGGCCCGATCGGACGCTCTGGTGCTGGGGCGCGAACGAGTCGGGCCAGCACGGCACGGGCACGACCGATCCCACCTTCGACGCGGTGCAGGTCGGGACGGCGAGCGACTGGGTGATGGCGTCGGTCGGCAACTCCGACATCAACTCGGGCTCCTACATGTGCGGCCTCCGCGACGGCGGCACGGCCTGGTGCTGGGGCGACAACACCTACGGCGAGCTCGGCGACGGCACCACCGTCTCGACGACGGCGCCCGGGCAGGTCGGCACCGACACCGACTGGGCCGAGATCAGCGCCGGCGAGCGCCACACCTGCGCGATCAAGACCGACGGCACGCTGTGGTGCTGGGGCTACAACCTCAACGGCGAGC
This sequence comes from Deltaproteobacteria bacterium, assembly GCA_006226565.1. Taxonomy (GTDB): domain Bacteria; phylum Myxococcota_A; class UBA9042; order PHBI01; family PHBI01; genus PHBI01. The sequence continues at coordinate 6,595 of SBGO01000603.1, forward strand.
TCGGGGTCGGCGACACCCTGCCCCACCGGAGCCCGACCCAGGTCGGGACCGAGGCGAGCTGGCGGGCCATCGCCGTCGGCGTGTCGACCTGCGCGCTCAAGGCCGACGACACGCTGTGGTGCTGGGGGCTGAACTCGACCTGGCAGCTCGGCATCGGCTCGACGACCTCGCAGACCTCGCCGGTCGAGGTGGGCGCGGGCGCGAGCTGGGCGACCGTCGCGCGCCCGCTGTGGCACACCTGCGCGACGCGCCACGACGGCACGCTGTGGTGCTGGGGCAAGGGCACCTACGGCGCCCTCGGCAACGGGAGCACCGCCAACCGCACGACGCCGGGCCAGGAGGTGACGCTCGGGACGGACTGGGTCTCGGTGACCACGGGTGGCACGGCGAACGCCGCGACGAGCTGCGGCACGCGCACCGACGGGACGCTCTGGTGCTGGGGCGCGGACGACTGGGGGCAGATGGCCGACAACCGCTACGTCGCGGTCGCCACCGCCGTCCAGAGCACCCCGCTCCAGATCGGCGTCGACACCGACTGGGCCTCGGTCAGCGCCGCCGCGCAGCACGTCTGCGGCAGCCGGGACGACGGGTCGCAGTGGTGCTGGGGGCGCAACACCCAGGGGCCGCTCGGCTCCGGGGGCGCGGCCAACAAGACCACGCCGCTCGCCCTCGCGGGGAGCTGGGCCGCCGTCGACACGGCGGTCTCCGGGACGAGCTTCGCCTGCGGCCTCGACACCGGCGGCGCGCTCACGTGCTGGGGCGCCAACGACAAGGGCCAGCTCGGCACCGGCGTCACGACGCTCCCCTTCGGGAGCCTCCCCGCCGCGGTCGTCGGCGGCCCGGCGAGCTGGACCGCCCTCGCCATCGGCGGCAGCCACGCCTGCGGGCTCGGGACCGGCGACACGCTCTGGTGCTGGGGCGCGAACGACCAGTACCAGCTCGGCGACGGGACGACGACGACGGCCACCACGCCGATCCAGGTGGCCGGGAGCTGGGTCGCCGCGGCCTCGGGCGGCAAGCACGTCTGCGCGCGCAAGGCCGACGCGTCGCTCTGGTGTTGGGGCGACAACAACTCCGGGCAGGTCGGCAACGCCACGACGACCGACGTGACGACGCCGACCCAGATCGCGGCGGGCACCACCTGGGGCGCGTTCGATCTGAACGCGAGCCACACCTGCGCGATCCGGAGCGACGCGACGCTCTGGTGCTGGGGCTACAACTGGGACGGGATGCTCGGCGACGGCACCACGACGGCCCGGAGCGTCCCGACCCGCGAGGCGACCTCGGCGACCGACTGGACCGCGGTCGCGACGGGCGGCTGGAACACCTGCGGGCTGCGTGGGACCGGGACGCTGTGGTGCTGGGGCGACAACACGTACGGCACCCTCGGCCTGGGAAGCGGCACCTCGTGGGCGCTGAGCCCGACCCGGGTCGGGACGCAGGCCGACTGGAGCGACGTCTCGTGCGGCGGCCAGGCGTGCTGCGGCGTCCGCTCCGGCGAGCTGTGGTGCTGGGGGCGCAACATGTTCGGCGAGGTGGGAGACGGCAGCGGCGCCGTCGTCTACACGCCGACCCGCATCGGGAGCGCCTCCGACTGGCTCTGGGTGCGCGCGGGCACCGGCACCGCGTGCGGCCGGCAGGCGGGCAGCGGCGTCTCCTGCTGGGGCGCGGACAGCCTCGGCACGGTCAGCGCCAAGGGCGGCATCAGGCGCCCCTACGAGACCCAGGTCGAGCTGCCCTGACGTCACCGACACCGGGCGCCGCGCGGGCTCGAAGGATCCCGCGCGGCCAGCCCGGCGGTGGCGCCATGACGCGTTGGGGGTTGCCGCGCGCGCCGATCGTCGGTAGACGATGGCCGTGAAGAAACGGCTCGCAGCGCTCACCACGGTCGCCACGCGCTGGCCTCGCACCGCGGTCACCGCCGTGGCGCTGGTCGCCGCGCTGGGCGTCGCGCTGGCCTTCTTCGGCCGCTTCGACATCTCGACCTCGCGGCGCAACCTCATCAGCGACGACGATCCGGGCCAGGCGCGCATGCTGGCCTTCTTCGACGCGTTCGGCCGCCCCGACACCGCGGTCTTCGTCGTCGCCGGCGGCACCCCCGACGCCCGGCGCGCCGTCTCGAGCGCCCTCATCGCCAAGCTCGACGCCATCGACGTCCTGAAGGACCGGGTCATGGGGCGCCTCGATCTGCGCCTCCTGGCCGAGGTCCTCGCCGTCAACCACCCGCGCCTCCTCGACGCCTTCGGCGACCTCGGCGCCGTCGGCGACGCGCGCGGCCTCCCGCTCCTCGCGCGGGCGCTCGGCGAGCGGCTCCTCGCCAACCTCGACGGCGTCGCGAGCGACAGCGGCGACGTCAAGGAGCTCGCCCGCTTCGCGCCGCTCGTGCGCGCCCTCGACGCCCGCCTCGAGGGCGACGACACCGGCTCCGCGCTCCTCGGCATGGCCGAGTCCAACGGCCTCGCCTCGAACGTCGCCCTCGACGACCACGGCTACCTGAAGGCCGGCGACGACTACCTCCTCGTCACCGCCTTCCCCGAGCTCGAGAGCGACGAGGGCAGCGAGGTCACGCCGCTCGTCGACGCCATGCGCGCCGCCCGCGACGCCGCCCTCGCCGAGGTCGGCGCCCCCGGCGTCACCGCCGACCTGACCGGCCTCCCGGCCCTCGCCACCGACGAGCTGCGCAGCATCCGCCGCGGCATCTCCCTGACCTCGCTCGTCTCGACCCTCGGGATCCTGCTCCTCCTCTTCATCGCCTTCCGCTCCCTGCGGCAGACCCTCATCGCCCTCGTGCCCCTCGGGGCCGGCGTCTTCGTCACCGTCGGCCTCGTCTCGCTCCTCTACGGCGGCCTCAACCTCATCACCTCGAGCTTCGTCTCGGTCCTGATGGGCCTCGGCATCGACATCGGCGTCCACCTCCTCTACCGCTACGGCGAGGAGCAGCGCGCCCCCGGCCCCCGCGACGACCTCGGCGCGATGCGGCGCGCCCTCGTCCACGCCGGCCCCGGCGTCGTCACCGGCACCGCGACCACCGCGCTCGCCTTCCTGACGGTCGCGACCAGCGAGTTCACCGCCTTCGCCGAGCTCGGCGTCATCACCTCCCTCGGGCTCCTCGCCATGCTCGGCTGCGCCTTCCTCCTCATCCCGCCGCTCATGCGCATCGGCCGTCACGGCGGTGAGGGGGTCGCGCCCGAGTTCCCCGGCGGGGCCGCCGCGAGCGTGCTCGTCACGCGCCACCCCAAGGTCGTCGTCGGCGGCGCCCTCGCGCTCACCGTCGGCGCCGTCGTCGCGTTCCTGCCCGCCGGCCCCGACTACACCGGCCGCTACTTCGACTTCATCCCCGAGCACACCGAGAGCCGCGCCGGCCTCGACATCCTCGAGAAGCACGGCGCCATCGGCCCGGCGATGGTCAACCTCGTCGCCCACTCCTTCGACGAGGCGCGCGACCTCACCGCGCGCCTCCGCGCCGCCCCGGAGATCGGCGAGGTGCAGTCGCCGACCGATCTGCTGCCGCCGCTCGACGACGCCCGCCGGAAGGCCCTCGCGGCCGGGGTCGCGAGCCTCGGCCAGGACGGCGTCGCGCGGCTCGCCGA
>SBGO01000393.1 GCA_006226565.1 Deltaproteobacteria bacterium
GCTTGGCGGCGACGGCGGCGAGGACCGGCGGGCGGCAGCCGGCGCGCGGCGGGTCGAGGACCACGAGCTCGTCAGGGCCGCCGCGGAGCACCTTGGCGGCCTCTTCGCCGGCGTCGCCCTCGACGACCGTGACGTGGTCGACGCCGGGCAGGCGCGAGGCGTTGGCGCGGGCGTCGCGGATGGCGTCGGGGCTGGCCTCGACGAGGGTCACGGCGTCCGCGCGGTCGCGCAGCGCCAGGCCGAAGACGCCGACGCCGGCGTAGAGGTCGGCCACGTGCGCGACGCGCTCGGGGGCGAGCCCGAGGACCGTCTCGATCATCGCCACCGCGATGGCGTGGTGGGTCTGGACGAAGGCCAGCGGCCCCACCTGGACCGTGACCGGGCCGAGGTGCAGCGTCAGCCGGCTCGCGCCCGAGAGGCGCCGGACCGAGCCGCGGAGGAGCTGCCCGCCGGGCGCGTCGTTGCGGCAGAGGTGGACGCCGGCGACCCCCTGGATGGCCTGGAGCGCGGGCGCGAGGCGGTCGAAGCGCGGGTCGTCGCGGGTCGCGACGATCGTCAGGAGGCCGTCGCCGGTGGTCGGGTCGAGCTTCATCGCCAGGGCGCGCACGTGCCCGGGGCGGTCGGCGCCGCGCCAGCTCGCCAGATCCGTCTCGGCGATGACGTCGCGGGCGGCCAGCAGCGCGCGGTCGAGGCGCGGGTCCTGGACCGGGCACGCGTCGACGGCGACGAGGTCGTTGGTTCGCGGCGCGTAGAAGCCGAGCTGGAGCGCGCCGCCGACGTGACGCAGCATCATCATCGCGCGGGTGCGGTAGCCGACGTCCGTGGGCGAGGTCACGGTCGGGTGGACGGTCGCCTCGCCGAGCACGTCGCCGAGGGCCTCGCGCAAGAAGCTCACGCGGGCCGTCCGCTGGGCGTCGGCGGCGATCATCTGCCACGGGCAGCCGCCGCAGCTCTCGACCAGCGCGCACGGCGGCGTGACGCGGTCGGGGGAGGGCGTCGAGAGCGCGTGGACCCGCGTCCAGGTCGCGTTCTTGCCGCGGTGGACGACGGCCAGCTCGCCGACGTCGCCCGGGACGCCGCCGTGGACGCGCACCGGCTCGCCGCCGTCGAGCTCGCCGCGGGCGTCGCCGTCAGGGTGGAGGGACAGGACGCGGCCGGGGGTGATGGCGCTGTCGGACGTCGCGGGGGCGTGGTCGGACACGGGAGCCTCGTGGTGCGGCCGGCGTCGCGCCGGCGGAGGGGGAGATCAGGCGAGGAGCCGGATCTCTTTTTCGTACTCGAGCGCGTCCGGGTCGGCCGCGGTCTCGCCGGCTTCGGCGGCCTTGAGGAGGCGCCAGATCTGGGGGCCGAGGAGGTCGAGCTCGGTGGACTCGAACTGCTCGCCACCGAAGCGCTGGATGACCTCGCTCTGCTGGGCGAGGGCGCGCACGTCCTGGGCGAAGATGCGGCGCGCGAAGGGCTCGAGGAGGGGGCGCACCAGGGCGCCGGGGAGCCGCAGCCGGAACTGGATGACGGCGAACATGCGCGTCTCGAAGTCGCGCACCGGGCAGCAGGCGCTCGTGACGAGGAAGTGGTTCTCGTCGCCGATGCGGTACTCGACCTGGGCGATCCCCGGGAGGAAGAAGCGGTCGAAGTGGGTGACGATGCCGCCGCTCGGCGAGAGCAGCCGGCCGACGAGGCCGGAGGGGCGCGGCTCGCCGATGTACTCGACCTCGGCGCGGTCGCCGAAGCGGCGCAGCACGGCGCGGATCTCGCTCCTCTTCTTCGCGGTCCGGAACAGGCCGCCGTGGAGGAAGGCCGTGTGCGGCACGTCGAGCGCGTTCTCGAGGGTCGCGTGCATCGTGCCGGGCGCGAAGACCTCGCGGCGGGCGACGGTGTAGCCCTCGCCGGGCGCCGGGAAGCGGAAGGGCTCGCGCACCGGCGCGACGTCGGCGGTGCTGTAGACCCAGACCAGGCCGTCCTGGTCGCGGGCGGCGTGGGCGGGGACGCGGCGCCCCCGCTCGGGGTCGAGGTCGCCGCACAGCCCCGGGACGTGCTGGCAGCGGCCGGCCTTGTCGAACTCCCAGCCGTGGTAGGAGCAGGCGAGGTGCTCGCCGGTGACCTTGCCCGGCGCGAGCGGGACGTTCCGGTGGGCGCAGCGGTCGAGGAGCGCCGCGGGCTCGCCGGAGGCGGTGCGGAAGACCACCAGCGGCGTGCCGGCGAGGGTCCGGGCGAGCGGGCGGCGGGCCTTGAGCTCGTGGGAGAAGCACACCGGGAACCAGTGGTGCTCGAGCCGGGCGACCGACGTGTGGGGCTTGGTCTCTGGCGGGACGAGGCGCATCGCGCGGAGGATAGGCCGGCGACGCCACCACGTCGAGGAAGGTCTGTCAGTGGCAGGGCAGCGGCGGCGGCTCCGCGCTCGGGGGCTCCTCGTAGCGCGGGCGTTCACCGAGGCGGAGCACGTACGTTCGGTCGTAGGGCTCCGGGGCGAGGCACGGGTTCCAGCGTGAGTCGATGCCGCGCTCGGTCAGGACGAGGCGACGCACCTTCCCCTCGCGCTCGAAGCGGATGCGCTCGAGTGTGTGGCCGAGCAGCATGTGGGGCGGGTAGTGCTCGCGCTCCATCTCCTCGGCCGACGGCTCCGGCCACCGCGTCCGGAGCGGCTGCTGGAAGAGGACCTGCGGGTTGGCGGGGTCCTTCAGCGACACGAGGACGAGGTCCGTCGTCGTGGGGGACGCCTGCTGCCGCTCGGCCGCGAGGAGGAGCGCCGGCCAGCGCGGCTTCAGGCTCTTGGCCGGCCGGTCCGAGGAGCGCCACCTCTGCCCGGAGACGTCGAGGAGCCTCTTCGGCGCGTCGAGGTCGACGAGGGCGATGGCCGTGAGCTCCTTCGCCGCCGGGCCGAGCCAGGTGCGCCCGAGCCAGAAGCGGTCGCGCTTCGTGTCGCCCTTCTTCTTGAAGTACACGGCCATCCCGGGGAAGACCCACTCGGCGTCGGGCTTCTCGCGGAAGCGCCCGAGGATGAAACCGGGCTGCTTCGGCGTCCCGCGGATCTCGTAGTACTCGGCCGCGACGACCAGCTCGGGCGCGATGCCGAAGGCGGCGGCGAAGTCGGCCTTCAGGCCCGCCGGATCGCGGCGCTCGGGCGACCACGCGGCGGCGGGGGAGGCGACGGCGAGGAGCGCGAGGGCGGCGACGAGGCGGGTGAGCGTGCTCATGGGCATGGGTACGGCCGAGCCGCGGTTCGGGTTCAACGGTTGGACCCGGGCCGCCCCGGCGCGGGGCACGGGCGCGGTGGGCTAGTCGATCTTCAGGTCGCCGACCGAGACGTAGCCGACGCCGTCGAGCCAGAAGCCGTAGAAGCCTGCGCGGTCGTCGACCCCGGGCAGCTCGGCGCTGGCGCCGCCGACCTTCACGCGGGTCGCGTCGGCGCCGACGGTGACGGTGACCTTGGCGCCGTCCTTGCCCGCCCCGGAGAGCTTCGCCTCCCCGAGCACCTCGGCCGTGAAGCCGGCCTTGCGGCCAAAGGTGACGCGCCCGGACTCGACGGCGCGGACGAGCTTCACCCGCCCCTCCTCGAGGACCACGGCGTGGAAGGTCATCGGGCGCGTGACGACGCGCTCCTTCGTCCCCGGCTGCTCCTCCTTCGAGACGTCGATGTCCTTGATCCCGAAGGCGAAGGCGACCGTCGGCCGGCCGCTCACCCGCGGCACGTCCGAGGCGCGCTTGGCGTCGCGTGGGGCGCTCGGCGGCCACCAGTCGGCGCCCGGCTCGTAGCCGACGCGGAAGTGGGCGGTGAGGGCGTCCTTCGGCACGCCGTCGACGACGAGGAAGCCGAGCCGCCCCTCGCCGGCCTCCTTCTGGTAGCTGCGGAGCTCGTCGGTGCGGCCGTCGACGCCGCGGAGCCCGGTGACGACGGTGCCGCCGCTCTGGACGAGCCACACCGGGTGGTCGCCGACCAGCGCCCACGTGTCCCGGCGGCGGGCCCCGCCGGCGAAGGAGTAGGCGGTGAGCTTGCGGTCCTTGTTGAGCTCGCGCAGGACGTCGGCGTCGAGCGCGTCCCCGGCGAAGGCCGCGGCGCCCTTCTTGCGCCAGAGCCAGTGCTTGGTGCCCATCAGCGCGAGCAGCTCCTCGAGCCACGGGCGGAGCTTCGTCGTCGCCGCGAGCGCCGCCGCCATGTCGCGGTTGAGCGCGATCTCGTCGGCGATCTGCTTGAGCTTGGACGGGTGCGTGGCGCGCGCGGCCTGCTGCCGGTAGTAGCGGGTCGAGCGGTCGAGGTCGAGCACGCCGCGCCAGCCCTCGGCGAGGCTCTCTTCCTGCTCGTTGATCATGAAGTCGCCCGGGCCGAAGCCCTGCACCGCCGCCCACAGCGCGTCCTGGAGCTTCATCGCGGCGACGCGGTCGAGGTGGAGCACCTGGCTCATCGTCCGCACGTTGTAGCCGCGGGTGTTGTCGATGAGCCGGTTGTGGCGGTTGGCGGGCAGGTCCTTGGGGTCGCCCCAGACCTTCTTCACCTGCCAGGCGAGCCACTTGTCCCAGGCGGCCTTGTCGTCGGGGTCGTCGGGCAGGCGGGCGAAGAAGTCCTCGTCGAGGCAGGCGGGGACCTCGGGGAAGAGGGCGCGCGCCTCGGCGAAGTAGCGCTTGGCGAGCCCCTCGCCGGTGCGCTCCATGGTGAAGGGGTCCTCGGCCTGGCGCAGCTTCGAGAGCTTGCCGAGGTTCGAGCCGAGGTTGAGGTAGGCGACGGCGAGGGCGTGCAGGACCGCGAGGCGCGGGCGCTGGTCGGCCTTGTCGGCCTTGCCGGCGACCTCGAACATGCGCTGGACCATCGCCGCCTCGGCCGAGCGCTCGGCGAGCTTCTTCATGCGCGCGGCCTCGTCGCGGGCCTGGCCGATCGTCTCGGCGCGGGTGCGGAGCTCGCCGATGATGCGCTCGTACTCGCCGAGGGTGAGGGCGGCGAGCTGGAAGTCGGCGTCGCGGGCGGTCGCGGCCTGCAGCGCGGCGACGGCGGCGTCGTAGTCCTTCTTGTCGAAGGCGTCGATGCCCTGGGAGAAGGCGCGGAAGGCCTCGAAGTCCGCCGTGTGGATCTTGGCGATCGACGCCCGCTCCCGCGGCGCGAGCTTGACCCCGAGGGCCCCGACGAGCCGCTGCACGAGCCCCTTCTCGAGCTCGAAGAAGGCGTCCTTCTCGCCCTCGATCTGGGCGGTCAGGGCGACCTTGCCATCCTTGACCGACACCATCCGCGCGTCGAGGCGCATGGTGTCACCGACCACGGTGAAGGTCCCGACGACGAGGTGCGAGGCGGCCACGAGCTTGCCGAGCTTGGCGGCGGTCTTGGCGTCGACGAGCCCGCTGCGGCCGAGCTTGAGCTCGCCCACGACGTCCTCGAGGCGGGCGCGCTCGACCAGCTCGAAGCCGGCCACCCCGGTCAGATCGGTCGTCAGCATCGACGCGAGGCCCTTGCCCAGGCTCGCCAGGGCGTCGCCCTCGGCCGCGGGGGCGAAGTCCATCACGGCGATGCGGTAGGTCGTCTGCCCCTTCGGCGAGGCGGCCGCGGCGGGGACGGCGAGGGCGGCGCACACGCACAGGGCGGAGAGCGCGGAGAGCGCGAGTCGGCGGGCGTTGGCGTTCATCGGAACACCATACCGCATCACCCGCGGGAGGGGACCTTCGCGCCCGGACCGCCGGCGGGTGTATGCTGGAGTCACACGCACCGCCGGAGGAGCCCCATGGCCGCTGACCTCGCCTATCCGAACCTGGCGAAGCTCTCGGAGATCGGCCGCGTCCCGGACTTCGTGCGGACCCGCTCCGACCAGTACCAGAGCATCCACCGTGACCACCGCGGCGACGCGATCCGCTACGTCATCCTCGACTGCAGCGGCACGACGATGGACCGCTACGTGGACGCGCCGGCGCTGGTCTTCGTGGAGGTCTTCCGGGACTTCGGGGTCGAGATCTCGATGGCGGAGGCGCGCGTGCCGATGGGGCTCCGCAAGGACCTGCACATCGAGGCGCTGACGAAGCAGCCGGCGATCCGCGAGCGCTGGCGCGCGGTCCACGGGCGCGATCCCGGCCCCGCCGACGTCGCGGCGATGTTCGACGTCTTCGTGCCCAAGCAGCTCGCCCTCTTGCGGGCCGGCGCCTACGCGACGCTGCTGCCCGGCGTCGCCGAGGTCGCGCAGGCGCTCCAGGCCCGCGGCGTCAAGATCGGCATCACCACCGGCTTCACCCGGGCGATGCTCGACATCCTGCTCGACGGCGGGCGCGCGCAGGGCTTCGCCCCGGACACCTCGGTGGCCGGCGACGAGGTCGAGAGCCCGCGCCCGCGGCCCTACATGGTCCTCAAGAACCTCGAGCGGATGGGGGTCGGCAACGTCGGCAACGGCATGCGCCTGACGGTGAAGGTCGACGACACCGTCAGCGGCGTCGGCGAGGGCGCGCCGCTGTGCTGGTCGGTCGCGGTGTCGCGCTGGGGCAACTACGTGGTCGACAGCGCCGCCCAGGCCGACGCGATGCCGCCCGAGGTGCTGCGCGAGCGGGAGCTCGCCGCGAAGGAGAAGCTCGCCCGGGAGAGCGCCGCGCACTACGTCATCGACGACATCCGCGACCTGCCGGCGGTCATCGCCGACATCGAGGACCGCCTCGCCAACGGCGAGACCCCCTGGATGTCGATCTTCTGAAGCGCGGCGCCGGCGTCCGCCGACGCCGCGCTTCGAAGATCGACCAAGGATCCGCTCGCTTCGCTCGCTCGATTGCGCCGCTATCGCGGCTGGACACCGTGTCGCTGCTCGGGGAGCGTCGGCTTCGCCTGGCGCTCCCCGAGCGCTCCGGGCGCGCGGCCAGAAAGGAGCCCGCGGCGCTAGCGGCTATGCGAGACGATCACATGCGCTCGCTTCGGGGCGCCTTGACGGAACGCCTCGCGCATCCCACCGCACCTCCGCTCGCAAGCTCGCTGCGGCGCGCCGGGAACCCTCAGCGCGAGACGTTCCGCCGGCGCCCCTGCGCTCGCTTGTCGGCGCCATCCCTGCATCCGACCTCATTCTCACCGCCCCAACTCGGTGCCCACGATCTCGGCCTCGTGTCTGGCCTGTTGACGCTCGGGGGGAACGCGTGTCATCCCCGAGGGCGAGCTACCAGCCCGAGGAAGAAACCATGGCACGCGAGATCGTGGTGGGCCGGGACGGCGCCACCAGCCGCTTCGGCATCGAGCGCGTGAGCCGCGAGAAGCTCTACGGCAAGCGGACGCGCGTGGTCGTCGACGACGCGGGGAGCCCGTGTCAGCCGGGGACGCTGCTCCGCGACGGCAGCGCGCTGCTCCTCCCGGGCGCCATCGCCCAGGTGTACGTCGACGGCGCCTTCGACGTGGTCGAGCGCGACGCGCTGCAGGCCGTCGACGCCGACGGCCGCCTGGTGGAGAAGGTCCCGAGCACGCTCGGGGTCGAGCAGCCGCTCGTCGGCCCGGTCCCCCCCGAGCGCCTCCTCGACACGGCCACCACCGCGGTCTACGCCCTCGAGGCGGCCGAGGTCGACCCCGCCCTGGCCGAGGCCCTCGCCGCCGGCGCCATCTACGAGACGCGCTTCAGCTACCGCGGCGGCTACGAGGACAGCCCCGTCTTCCTGCTCCAGAACGAGCACGGCCTCTTCGCCCTGGTCGCCGAGGAGGCCCCGTTCGGCTGGCTCGAGCGCGAGGTCCCGGCGGCGGACGAGGAGGACGACCCCTTCGACGACGACGAGCTCGACTTCTCCATGTTCTGATCGCGCGAGGCCCCCCATGCCCCGACTCATCCGCATCACCGACGCCGCCCGCCGCGACACCTCCGTCGTGATGGAGCGCACGCGTCGCCCGCCCCGGTGGCGCCTGGTCGGCCCGGACGGCGGCGACGTCGACTACGCCACGCTCGTCAAGACCACCGAGGGGCGCGACTACGCGGGCCTCCTCGCCCGCTTCGGCGACGACGACGCCCTCGCCGACGCGCTCGTCGCCGGCGACCCCGAGCTCGACCTCGAGCTGGTCGGCCGCCGCCTCGAGGGCGAAGACAGCGATCGCGTCTGGGTCAAGGACGACGGCGCGATCCTCTACAGCGTGCGCTACCTCCGGGTCACCACCGACCCGAACGGCGACGAGGTCGGCCGCGAGGACTTCGTCACCGTCGAGGCCACCGTCAACGAGGACGCGGCGCTGCCCTGGACCGGCCGCCTCTACCCGAAAGACGAGGTCGTCCACCGCTTCGCGCTCGTCCGCAAGGTCATGCTCCACCACGTCGACGGGCTGACCTTCGACTTCCTGCGCGACATCGCCACGACCCTCGCCGAGGCCGACAAGATGGCGCTCGTCGGCAGCGGCGCGCGCGGCGCCCAGCCGCTGGTCTTCCAGGCCAACGGGACCCCGTACCGCGGTTTCCTCGAGGGGCGCGTCGACGGCGACCGCTTCCGCCTCGTGCTCCACCTGTCCAACTTCGAGCTGAAGAGGCCCGCATGAGCTCCCCCTTCTCCGACCGCTTCGACGCCTGGGGGACGGCGCGCCTCGCGCCGGTGAGGGCGCTCTCCGACGCGCGCCTGAAGGCGAAGCTCGAGCGCTACAAGCGGACCGTCGCCAAGCGCTACCGCGTCATCTTCCCCGACCGCCTCGACCAGCTCCTGCCCGCCGGCCAGCTCCACATCTCGACCAAGGTCGACGGCGAGCTGTGGTTTCTCGTCAAGCAGGACGGCGCCGTCGCGCTCTGCGCCTACAACGGCCGCGTCATCGAGGGCGCGCCGGTGACCGACGAGGCGGCGGGGCAGCTCGCGGGCGTCTCCGACGGCGTCTTCCCGGGCGAGCTCTTCGCCGTCCTGAACCCCAAGGGCGGCGGGCGCCCGCGCGTCCACGACGTCGCCCGGGCGCTCAAGGACCCGGCGGCGGTGGCGAAGGTCGCCTTCAAGCCCTTCGACGTCGTCGAGCTCGACGGCGCCGACTGGCAGGCCCGCACCTACGCCGACCGCTGGGCCAAGCTGACCGAGCTCTTCGGCGCCGGTCGGCGCTGCGCGCCGGTCACGACGGTGGTGGGCGAGCCCGACGAGGCCGTCCGGCGCTACGCCGAGTGGGTGGCGTCCGGCCGCTTCGAGGGGATGGTCGTCCGGAGCGAGCAGGGGCTGACCTTCAAGGTCAAGCCCGAGCTCGACCTCGACGCCGTCGTCATCGGCTTCGGCGAGCGCGACGCCCTCACCGGCCCCGAGATCCGCGAGCTCCACCTCGCGCTCGTGCGCGACGACGGCAGCTACCACGTCCTCGGCCCGGTGGGCGGCGGCTTCAGCGAGAGCGACCGCGTCGCCTGGCACCAGCGGCTCGCGCCGCTCGAGGCGCCGTCGAGCTACCGGATGGCGAACCGCGAGGGCACCCTCGCGCGCTTCGTCCGGCCCGAGATCGTCGTGCAGATCAAGGTCTCGGACCTGCTCGCGAGCGACGTCGCGGACAACCCCGCGACCCAGATGACCCTGAGCTGGTCGCCGGGCGACGGCTGGGCGCCGCTCCAGGTGCTGCCACTGCCATCCCTCATCCACCCGCGCTTCGTCGGCGAGCGCACCGACAAGGAGCCGGACGCGGCGAGCTGCGGGCTGACCCAGATCTGGTCCTACCTCCCCTTCGAGGGCGTCGACACGCGCCCGGTGCGGCCGACGCGCCCCTCGGGCGAGGTCGTCTATCGCCGCGTCTGGACCAAGACGACCAAGGGCAAGGTGTCCGTCCGCAAGGCCATCGTCGTCGCCACCCGCAAGGCCGAGAACGACCGCCGCTGGCCGCCCTACGTCGCCTTCTTCACCGACTTCTCGGGGGGGCGGAAGGAGCCGCTCCAGACGTCGCTGCGGGTCGCCTCGACCGAGGCGCGCGCGCTCGCGGCCGTCGAGGCGTGGATCGCCGACAACGTCAAGCGGGGCTGGTCCGAGGTCGCGGCCGCGGCCCCGGCGGAGTAGCGCTCACGCGGTCGCCGTCAGGCTGAGCCGCACCTCCCAGCGCCCGACGACGAGCCCGCGCCAGTTCACGCGCGGGGCGTCGCGGAGCGGTCCGAGCGCGGCGCCCGCGGGGCCGGTGGTCACCCCGAGCGCGTCGAGCACGGCGACGACGAGCGCCGTCCGGGCGTCGCCGTGGCCATCGTGGACC
>SBGO01000467.1 GCA_006226565.1 Deltaproteobacteria bacterium
CCGATCCTCCCGCCGCCCCCGGTATCGTCCGCCCCGCCCGCCGCCCCGCCGGCTGGGAGGCTCCGGGCGCCGCCCCGCGCGGGCCGAGCGACGATCCCGCGCTCGCGCCGGGCGAGGGCGAGGACCTCTGCCACCTCCTCGGCGACTGGCGCATCTTCCAGAAGCTCGGCGGGCACCGCTGGTCCCTCGACGACCTGCTGACCGGCTGGGTCGCCTGGCGCGTGGTCCGCGACCGGCCGCCCGCCCGCGCCGTCGACCTCGGCTGCGGCATCGGCTCGGTCCTGATGATGACGGCGTGGCACTTCCCCGACGCCCACCTCGTCGGCGTCGAGGCGCAGGAGGTCAGTGCCGGCCTCGCGCGCCGCTCGGTCCGCTACAACGGCATCGACGGGCGCGTCGCGGTGCGCCACGGGGACCTGCGCGACTTCGACGGCGCGCACGCCTTCGACCTCGTCACCGGGACGCCGCCCTACTTCGTGGCGGGCAAGGGGACGCAGTCGGACGCCGTCCAGAAGGGGCCGTGCCGCTTCGAGCACCGCGGCGGGATCGACGACTACGTGGACGCGGCGGCGCGCGCGGTCGCCCCTGGCGGGACCGTCGCGATGTGCCACGCGGCGCTCCAGCGTCAGCGCCTCCTCGACGCCGGTGAGCGGGCCGGCTGGCGGCCGCTCCTCGTCTGCGACGTGGCGGGCCGTGAGGGGAAGGCGCCGCTCGTGACCGCGGCCGCGTTCCGGGTCCCGCCGGGCGACGACGACGCGCCGGTGCGGGCCGAGACCTTCGCAGTGCGCGGTGCGGACCTGCAGTGGACCGAGCGCTTTGCCCAGCTGCGTCGCGACATGGGGATGCCCGACCGTCCGGGGTGAGCCATTTCTGCGGTGCGGGAGGGGCGATGAGGGCGTATAGTCCCCGCCGAATCAGCGTCCGCACGGCCGCCGCTGGCGCGCCCGTGGACAGGGAGCGAGCGATGCCCGCGATCGCGTTCAAGTTGGAGGAGTTGCCCCTGGTGGCCGGGATCCTGCTGGATGCCGCGCTGGCCGACGGGGAGGTCGACGGGACCGAGGTCGACGCCATCCGATCCGTCCTGTGCGAGGCGGCGGGCCTGTCGCGCCTGCCCCAGGGCGTGCTCGAGGCGTTGCGCGGCTTCGATCCGGACGGCTTCGACCTCGAGGGGACCTGCGAGGAGCTCGGCCTCGACACGCGCCACCGCAAGCGCGAGCTGCTCGCGCTGGTCGGGAGCGTGGTCGCGGCCGACGGCGTGATCGACGCCGGCGAGGACGTCTGGCTCTCGCGGCTCGCGCGCATCATGGGCCGCTCCGAGCAGCAGATGGACCGCTTCCACGAAGAGCTCCTCGAGGCCGTCGCCGAGATGCACCACTAGGTCAGGTCGCGCCCGGAAGATTGTAGCCGGTCGGTCGGAAGTCACGCATACTCGCCGTGATGAAAGAGCAGCTCCGTTCAGCGCCGATCTACGGGTGGCTCCTCTCGGCGACGCCGATCGTCGGCACCATCGCCGGGGTGGCTGCGGCCTTCGACGGCGGGCAGAAGGTGTGGTGGCCGGTCTCGCGGATCTGGGCGCGCGGGCTCCTGAAGACCGCGGGCGTCGATCGCTTCGTCACCGTCGGGCTCGACACCGTCGAGGACGCGGGCCCGTGCATCCTGATGAGCAACCACGAGAGCCACCTCGACCCGCCGACGCTCATGATGCACTTCGCGCGGCCGCTCTCGTTCCTCGCCAAGGTCGAGCTCTTCAAGTTCCCCATCTTCGGCTGGGCGATGAAGCGGGTCGGCCACATCCCCGTCGACCGCGCCGACCGGGACAAGGCCTTCGCCTCCCTCGACACCGCCGCCGCGGGGGTCGCCGAAGGGCGGGCCGTCATCGTCTTCCCCGAGGGCACGCGCTCGCGGACCGACGACATGCTGCCTTTCAAGAAGGGCGGCTTCGTGCTCGCCATCAAGAGCGGCGCGCCCATCATCCCCGTCGGCATCGCCGGCACGCGCGCCGTCCTGCCGCCCGGGTTCTGGGTCCAGCGCCAGGGTGGGACCGTGGCGCTCGTGGTCGGCGAGCCGATCGACACGACCGCGTACACCCTCGAGACGAAGGACGCCCTGATGGACCTCGTGCGCAGCCGCATCATGGAGCTGCGGCAGGCCGCGCGGGACATCGCCGGCGCGCCGTGAGCGCGCGCCTTGGCGCGGCGCATCATCACTCCGGCCGCACCCTCACTTTGGAGTAGGGCTACTCCAGCACGTCTCTCCTCAGCGACGCAGATCCGCACGACGCCGAGCCTGTCCGGCTTGGAACGGAGGTTGCTTCCTCCTGCCGCGGAACGTCCCTGAGGTGCTCCATGACTCGTCCCCCAAGTCATCGCCGCGGCCTGTCGCTCCCGATCGTGGCCGCCGCGCTCATCGCCGGCTGCTACGTCAACGAGGCGCAGGAGTCCGCGGGCAACGACGCCAGCCAGGACTCCGGGCTCCACATCCGCCTCGACGGCAACTTCGTCCTCAACCGCGACGGCTCGCGCGTGGTCACCACCGCGCTCCTCGACGACGACGGCGTCCACGAGACCCACCTCGTCGGGCTGTCGCTGCCCGACATGACGCCGCTCATCGGGCCGACCGTGCGCGGGAGCGCGAGCCCCGAGCTGATGCTGACGCCGGACCCGAGCCTCGCCTGGCTCGTCACCGCGTCGGGCCACGGGCTCGTCGTCGAGCCGCTCTTCCTCGACACGATGACCACCGCCGCGCCCCTCGACCTGCCGTCGGGGGACTTCAACGCCGCCATCCTCTCCGGCGACGGGCGCCGGCTCGTGCTCGGCGAGGTCTGGAACACGCGCGACCCGCACGGCATCACGCTCCTCGACATGCCGCTGCCCCCCGAGCCCCTGACCCGCACGACCGACGCCCTCACGCTCGACCTCCCCGGCGCGCTCTTCGACGCCCGCTTCACCCGCGACGGCGCCCGCCTCGTCGTCCTGACCGTGCCCGTCGACGGCGAGCGCCACTTCGAGCGCGCGGCGACCGTCTCGGTCTACGACACCAGCGTCGCCGGCGCGGCCCCCCTCCTGGGGCGCTTCCACCTCGACGGCTTCGCGCTCAACCTCCTCGGCCTCCTCACCTGGTCGATCCGCATCTCCCCCGACGGCCACTTCGCCGCGGTCAGCGGCACCGAGCACGACGTCGCCACGACCCACGTCATCGACCTCGCCGCCGTCGCCTACCACGGCGCCTACGCCTGCGACGGCCCGGTCGGCTTCACCCCGGACAGCCACGGGATGATCGGCTTCGACGACCTCGCCGCCGGGCAGAGCCAGCTCGTCATCAGCGACCTCTACGCCGGCACGAGCGAGGCCATCACGCTCGACTACCGCAACCCCATCTACTGGATCTCGCCCGACGGCACGCGCGTCGTCACCTACCCCTTCGGCGCGCGCGGGCTGGTCATCACCGACCTCGACACGATGGAGTCGGTCCGCTCGAGCGGCGCGGACGTGGCGCTCGACGAGTTCGTCGTGGGCCCCGACGCCGACTTCATCTACCTCGTCGACCACGGCGGGCTCTACCTGCTCGACATCGAGCTCGGCGAGGTCACGCAGCTCGAGAGCACCGCGCGGGACTACGACAACATCAACATCCTGCCGGACGGCGATCGCCTCATCCTCGCGGCCGAGGACACGACGCGCTTCGACCTGTGGAGCGTCGTGACCGCCTCGGTCGAGCGGAGCCGGCGCCTCCCGACCCGGCTCTAGCCCGCGCCCCTCAGCGCAGGATCGCGCTCCGACCCGGGACGCTGACTCCGAAGATGTCGCGCTCGTCGTCCCGCGTGTTGAGGCGCAGGCGGTCCCACACCCCCGGCACGACGTGGCGTGACTCGCCCGCCGCGTAGTCGCCGATGGCGTTGACCAGGTCCGCCGGCGGGTCGGCCGGCACCAGGTCGCCCGGGAGCGTCACCTCGCCCGACAGCGCCGCGGCGAGGATCTGCGGGGTCACGGCCCAGCTCGGGCGCTCGGCGTCCAGCGCCCGGAGGTCGTCGGAGAGGAAGAAGCCGCCGCCGGCGACGGCGACGATCCAGGCCCCCGCCTCGACCTCGTTGCGGCTCATGGAGCGCATGAGCGCCGGGTCGGCGTCGCACAGCACCACCTCGCACAGCGGCCAGCGGGCGGCCACGCTCCGGGCCTGGTTCGGGAGCCAGGCCCAGGCGGCGCCGAAGGGCTCGAGGGCGATGTCGCCGCCGACCCGCCAGGCGTCGACGTACGGCAGGACCGGCACGCCGGGGGCGCCGACGGCGAGGAGCAGGGTGTCCTCGCCGGCCGCCTCGCGGATCGCCTCGAGGGCCAGGCGGAAGGCCTCCATCCCGGTCACCGGCTGGGCGCGCTCGCCGGCGAAGGTGCCGGCGAAGAGGAAGTCGATCTTCAGGAGGTCGAGGCCGTCGGCGACGAGCCCCGAGATGACCGCCTGGAGGTGCGCCCTGGCGTCCGGGTGGGTGACGTCGAGGACGCCCATCGCGCCGTGGAGGGGGTGGGGGTAGGTGGCCCCGGTCACGAGCCAGTCGGGGTGGTCCTTCGCGAGGTCGGTCTTCAGGTCGACGAGGAGCGGCGCGAGCCACACGCCGACCGTGAAGCCGTCCGCGCGCAGGTCGGCGGCGAGCCCCGAGAGCCCCGACGGAAACTTGTCGTTCGGTCGCCAGTCGCCCCACGCCCGCTGCCAGCCGTCGTCGACGACGATGCGGAGCGGCGGCGCGCCCTCGGGGAGGCTCGGCGTCAGGATCTCGCGCGCCTTCTGGGCGTTGGCGCGGACGGCGTCCTCGTCCACCGAGTCCCAGAGCTCGTACCAGGAGTTCCAGCCGGCTTCGGGCGTCGCGCGCGGGCGCGCCGTCGCTCTCAGCAACGCCGCGTATCGCTCGAGCGTCAGGTCGGTGTCGATGTACCAGGGCTCGCCCTCGATGACCTCCCCGGCGCTCGCCGCGACCTCGTCCGCCGGCACGCCGCCGGTGACGAGCCGCACGCGGACGCCGTCGTCGGCGCGGCCGACCGTGATCCACGAGCGGAAGCGCCGCGCCCGTAGGACCCCGGCGGTCAGCTGGCGGTCCCCCCCGGCGACCCAGGTGTGCCACCAGGAGTGGGTCTCGCCGGTGCGGAGGACCTCGGCGTCGCCGTACTCGCCGGCCGCCGCCTCGCCGACCCCGTCCGCGCGCGCCGGAGCGAGGGCGATGGTGCCGCTCTGCGACCACGAGTGGAAGCCGTTGGACAGCCAGGTCGTCGCGCCGCCGAGGTCGACCGTGGTCGTCAGGTCGAAGCCGCCGAAGACGCTGGGCCGATCGGGTATGAACCGCGAAATCGGCCAGAATCCCTCGTCTAGCGCGACGATCAGCGTGCCGCCGTCGACGGCGCAGCGCACGTCGTCGCCGTCCTGCTCACACGCGGTCGCGGCGCGCCACGTCCCGTCGACGCGGACGCGCGGGACGAGCGCGAGGGCGTTGTCGCAGCGCTCGACCCGCAAACGCACGCTGCTGTCGGCCGCCGCCAGGAGCGGGCAGGCGTACGGCGGCTCGCCGGTGCCTTCGTTGGCGCAGCCCGCGACGGGCGAGAGCGCGACGGCGAGCAGCGCCGCGAGACGTTTCCCTGGCCGTGCTCCCATCGTGCTCCCCCCGAGCGCTAGCTGTGGACCCAGATCGCCTTGCCACCTTTGTACTTGCTGGCGTTGAACCAGTCATCCGCGCCGCGCGTCGTCGGGGCGGCGCCGGCCTGGGACTGGTTGGGCGCGGTGACCTGGCCGGCCGCGTTGTGCTCGGCCTTGTGCTTGTCGGTCTCCGGGACGACGGCGGTGATGTGGCCCGGCGTGCTCTTGCCGGTGTCGCCGACGACGATGACGACGCGCCCGTCGTTGGCGAGCTTCTGCCCCTCGGAGAGGGCCGCCGGATCGACGCCGCCGACGTGGGACCAGCCGAACTTGTGCCCCCAGGTGAAGAACCAGTCGTGGAGCTGGTTGGCCTTCATCTCGTAGGTGTTCTTGCCGTACTCGGCGTCGGGGAAGAGGCCGGTCTTCTGGTAGACCGCGATGGCCTTGGCGTCCCACCACACGCGCGGCACGAACGCGCCCATGAGGAAGGCGTAGTCGTGAGCGAAGACGTTGCAGTAGGTGAGGCCGTTCTTGGGCTTGTAGCGCTTGCTCGTGCTGGCGCTCAGCTTGTCGACGATGGCGTTGGTCTTGGTGACGCGGTCTTCCTTGCTGGCCGCCGCGTCGCGGGTGCCGCCGAGGGCCTCGGCGTCGAGGGACTTGGCGTTCGGCGCGCCGCTGAGCTGGCCGCCCTCGAGGATCGACCGCTCGCCCCACTCGACGCGCGGGTCGAAGCGGCCCGGCTTGCCCGGCGGGCTCGCGGCGCCGTTGATGATCGCGCCCAGGTGCGCCGTCTCGAGCCCCTCGTCCGGCTTGAAGGTCTCGTCCTCGTAGCCGCTGACGACGCCGAGGGCGGTCGCCTGGTAGATGTGCCCGGCGGCCCAGTGGGTGATGGAGACGTCGGTGTAGACGCGCTTGACCAGGCCGATGTCGAGGGGCTGGCGGCCGTTGGCGCGCATCGCCATCGCGATGGCCTCGGCGCGGGTCACCGGGGCCTCGAGCCGGAGCGCGCTGGCGTCCGAGAAGATCCCCTTGGCCATGGCCGCGTGGACCACCCGGGTCTTGGAGCTCTGTCCGCCGAGCGACGGCAGCACGAGCGCCCGCGCCAGACCGTAGCGCGTCACCATCGCGCCCTGAGCCAGCGGCGGCTCGGGCTCGGCCGGGGTGGCAGACGCCGGGGCGGCGCCCGCGCGCCGTGCCGTGCTCTGCTCGGCCGGGGTCTGCTGCTGATCCGACGTGCCGAGAACGGCGCTCCTCAGCTGCTCGAAAAAGCCTGGCATAGTCGCTCCTCTGCGACCGCACACCCCCGAAGCCCAGGCTACGTCATCGTCAGGTGCCGTTCAAGTAGAGAGGGCGATGGTGCACTGCGGAAAGCGCGGGAAAGCGGTTGAGCCCGGTCCGCCCTGAGCGCATTGTCACGCGCATGAGAGCGCTCTATCGAACCATCGCCGCCGTCGCCCTCGTCGTTACCGCCTCCTGCGGGGACGGCGCCGCGCTGAGCGGGGACGAAGACACCGTCGCCCCGGTCGACAGCTTCGGCCAGGACACCGTGGCCGACGTCGTCGCCGACACCGCCGCGCCGGCCGACACGGCCGTCGCCGACACCGCGACACCGCCCGACACGGCGGTCGAGGACACCACGCCCGCCGACACCGCGCTCGCCGACACCGAGGTCGCCGACACGGCCGTGGCCGACACGGCGACCTCCGACACCGCCGACGAGGACGCGCCCGCCGACACCGTGGAGCCCGACACCACCGTGAGCTGCGACAACCCCTTCGTCCCGAGCGGCCCGACCGCCGACTGGGACCACCCGATCCAGACCCCCGTCACGCGGGCCTTCGGCGACGCCAACCACCGCGGTCAGGATGTCGTGGTCAAGGTCGGCGAGCCGCAGCTGCTCGTCGGGAAGTTCGCCTACGGGTTCATCGACAAGGACCTCAAGGAGGAGCTCGTCGAGGTCTGGATCCAGCCCGACCCGCCGTGCGGCGCGTGGGAGCTGTTCGACACCGTGCGCACGTCCACCGACGGGCAGTACGGCACCCAGTACGGCATCGAGGACGACGGCGGGCGCATCTTCTACACCATCCCCACCGAGCGGCGGCTCCCGGTCGGGCGCTTCCCGGTGCGGATGCTGGTGCGCGGCGACCACTCGATGGCGTCCTTCGACCTCATCGTGGTCGAGGCCGGCACCGAGGCCATCGTCTGCGACATCGACGGGACGCTCACGACCGACGACAACGAGCTTCTCATGGAGATCGCGCAGTCGATCTTCAACAACACCTACGATCAGGAGATGCGCGCGGGCGCGGTCGACATGCTCTGGTCCTGGTACGACAAGGGCTACCTCATCGTCTACCTGACCGGCCGCCCCGACCTGCTGCGGCCGATGACCGAGCGCTGGCTCGTGGCCCACGGCTTCCCGCCCGGGCCGCTGCACCTGACCGACAACAACGGCCAGGTCCTGCCGACCAACGGCGGCGTCGGGGACTACAAGACCGCCTTCCTCGCGACCCTCGAGGGCACCGGCGGCCTCGCCATCTACGCGGGCTACGGCAACGCCACGACCGACATCTACGCCTACGGCAACGCCAACCTGCCCAAGGACCGCACCTTCATCGCCGGGCCCCACGGCGGCGAGGACGGGACCGTGGACGTCGGAGACGACTACCAGGCGCACCTGCCGACCGCGCAGGGGATGCCCGCGGCGACTGCGCCGGCCCCCGCCGACAACGGGTGGTGGTGAGCCCCGGCGGAGGCGCGATGGCGGACGCCGCGCGAGCGCGGGTGGGGGTCGATCTCGGCGGGACGAAGATCGAGATCGCGGCCCTCGACCCTGCGGGCGCGGTGATCCTGCGCCGGCGCGTCGACACCCCGCGGGACGGCTACGCCGCCATCGTGGCGGCCGTCGCGGGCCTCGTGCGCGGCGTGGAGGACGAGCTCGGTGGGCCGTGCAGCGTCGGGATCGGGACCCCGGGGGCGCTGTCGCCGGCCACGGGGCGCATGAAGAACTGCAACACCACCTGCCTCAACGGGGAGGCCCTCGACCGCGACCTCCAGGCCGCCATCGGGCACCCGGTGATGTTGGCCAACGACGCCGACTGCCTGACGCTCTCCGAGGCGGCGGACGGCGCCGGCCGCGGCGCGCGCACGGTCTTCGGCGTCATCCTCGGCACCGGCGTGGGGGGCGGGCTGGTCGTCGACGGTCGCCTCGTCCGGGGGCCGAACGCCGTGAGCGGCGAGTGGGGGCACAACCCGATCCCGTGGCCGACGGCCTTCGAGCGCCCCGGTCCGCGCTGCTACTGCGGCCGGCGGGCGTGCATCGAGACGTTCCTGTGCGGCGCGGCGCTGACCGCCGACTTCCTGGCGCGGACCGGGCACGTCCTGACCGCCGAGCAGATCGCGGCCCTGGCCGAGGCCGGCCATCGGGACGCCGCCGCCGGGCTCGACCTCTGGCTCGAGCGGCTCGCGAAGGGGCTCGCGAGCGTCATCAACGTCGTCGACCCCGACGTCTTCGTGATCGGCGGGGGGCTCTCGAACATCGAGCGGCTCTACGTCGACGTCCCCGCGCGCTGGGACCGCTACGCCTTCACCGACGTGGTGCTGACCCGCATCGCCCCGGCGCGGCACGGCGACTCGAGCGGCGTCCTGGGCGCGGCGCGGCTCTGGGACTGACGCTCACTGGAGCCCGGTCTCGGGGGTGGCCGTCGCCTTCTCGGGCAGCCGGCTCGCCTTGGCGCGGGCGAGGACGTCCGCGACGGCGCGCGACTCGGCGCTCTCGCCCTCCTCGGCGACGATGATCCGCAGGATCCGCTCGGCCTCGGCGAGGTTCCCCTCGGCGACCCGGCGCCGGAGCTCGCGCCAACGGGCCTCCCGCGTCATCGGGCGGTCCTCGTCGAGCGACTCCTCGTCCTTCTTCTCGTCCGCCAGCGGGACCCGCGCCGACCGGTTGACGGAGCGGAACGCGGTGTCGGCGGCGACGCTCAGCGATCCCGGCTCCGAGTCTGCGGTGTCCGCACCGCCGGGGCCGCTCAGCGGCGTGCGGTCTCCGAACGCGGTCGCCTCGCCGGTGGTGATCGGATGGTGCGCGCCCGCCCGCCCGCCTTCGGCGACCGTTCCGCCGTCGGGCGCTTGCTCGCGGCGGTCGGCGTGGGGCGCCTTGGTGGCCCGCGTCCCGCCGTGGTGCGTGCGTCCCTTCGACTTCGCGGTCCCGAACGCCGGGGGGGCGACGCGCTCCTCGGCGACGACGAGCTTGGCCTCCGGGGCCACCTCGGCGGTCGCCCCGTCCGCTGGCGGCGGCGTCGAGACGGCGTCGTCGGTGACCGCTCCCTCCGCCTCGAGGCCGGCGAGGCGCGCCCCTT
The DNA here is from genome assembly GCA_006226565.1 of Deltaproteobacteria bacterium. GTDB lineage: Bacteria > Myxococcota_A > UBA9042 > PHBI01 > PHBI01 > PHBI01. Next base: position 9,975 of record SBGO01000467.1, read on the forward strand.
GGTCGGCAGTGAAGCCCGGCGCGCCGGCGACCTCGTCCGCGGGGGCGCGGGGCGCCTCGAGCGTGGGCGGATCGGGGGCGAGCGTGGGCTCGGTCACGCCGTCGGGGCCGACCCGCA
>SBGO01000487.1 GCA_006226565.1 Deltaproteobacteria bacterium
AGCCACGGCGATCTTCGGGCGCCGCGCGGGGGCGGCGGGGACCGCCGTGAGCGCCTCGCTGGTCCCCGGCACGTCGTCGAAGTCGCTGCTGAAGGCGTTCTGGGCCCGGGCGATGTCCGCCTCCGAGGGCGGCTCGGGCTCGGGCGGCAGGTCCGCGAAGAGGTCCTCCTCGTCGTCGAGCTCGGCCTCGACCGACTTCGCCGCGGGGGCGTCGTCCTCGTCGACGTCCTCGTCGTCGTCGAGGTCGTCGTCGTCCTCCTCCTCGTCCTCGTCCTCCATGTCCTCGAGGATCTCCTCGACGTCCATGGCCTTGAGCTCGCCGACGATCTTGAGGCCCTTGTCGGAGAGCGCCCAGCGGATGCCGACCAGCTTGATGAAGCCGCTCGCCGCGAGCCAGTCCATCCAGGCCTGGAAGTTGGTCAGCGTGATGCGCGCGCCCGGGTACACGTAGCTCGTGATCATCCGGTAGAGCTCGTGCACGGAGTGCAACCGGCCGCCGGACTCGACGTCGAGGGCCTCGAGCACGTACTTCACGAGCAGGATGTTCTGTTCCTGCAGCCGGTCGAAGAGGACCTGCTGGAAGTCCGCGTCGGAGCTCGCGCTCATCAGGCGCTTGGCGACCTTGCCGACCTTCACGTCGCGCTTGTCCCACGCGACGTCGATCAGGGAGAAGAGGACCTCGGAGCGCTCCTTGTCCCAAAGGTTCTGCTTGCGCAGAAAGTCGCGGAACGCCTTGAACTTCGTGTTCCCCGCCTGGAGCGACGAGAGGACCATCCTGAGCTTGAAGACGTACTGATCGAAGCGCGTCCCGGGCAGGGACTCATACTCCACACGCTGCGGCATACCGGCTCCGGGTCGAGGTGGACGACGCCTGCGGGCCGCCCGGGGGCGGCGCCTCGGCCGGACCGTAGCCCGAGCCCGGCCTTTTGTCATCACCGCCCGGGAGCGCGGACGACGCGTGCCCGCAAAGCGATTGACCGCCCTCGGGTCAGTGATTAGCTTGCTGGCACTCGAGACCCCGGACTGCCAACGCGGCCGGAAATCGATTCAAAAACGAACACTTACAGCTTTCTAGGGATTCCGGAGGAACCGTCATGAACTTCAAGCCGCTCTACGACCGCGTCCTGGTCAAGCGGGTCGAGGAGGCGTCGGTCTCGGCCGGCGGCATCATCATCCCCGATTCGGCCAAGGAGAAGCCGCTCCGCGGCGCGGTGCTCGCGGTGGGCGCCGGCAAGCTGAAGAACGACGGCACGCTCTACCCGCTCGACGTCAAGGTCGGGGACACGGTGCTCTTCGGCAAGTACTCGGGCACCGAGATCAAGATCGACGGCGTCGAGCACACCATCCTGCGCGAGGACGACATCCTCGGCATCCTGGAGGACTAATCGTCATGGCGAAGGACATTCAGTTTTCGGAGGACGCCCAGAAGCGCGTCCTGGCGGGCGTCCACGCCCTCGCGAACACCGTCAAGGTGACCCTCGGCCCCAAGGGCCGCAACGTCGTGCTCGAGAAGAGCTTCGGCGGGCCCCTCGTCACCAAGGACGGCGTGACCGTCGCGAAGGAGATCGACCTCGAGGATCCCTTCGAGAACATGGGCGCCCAGATGGTCAAGGACGTCGCCTCGCAGACGTCCGACCGCGCCGGTGACGGCACGACGACCGCGACGGTCCTCGCCCAGGCGATCCTCGAGCAGGGCGCCAAGCTGGTGGTCGCCGGGCTCGACCCGATGAGCCTCAAGCGCGGCATCGACGCGGCGGTCGAGAGGCTCGTCGGCGCGCTCGGCGAGATCTCCAAGCCGGCCGGCGGCCGCGACGACATCGAGAAGGTCGCGACCATCTCCGCCAACGGTGAGACCACCTTCGGCGTCATCCTCGCGGACGCGATGGAGAAGGTCGGCAAGGAAGGCGTCATCACTGTCGAGGAGGGCAAGGGCATCGAGACGACCCTCGACCTCGTCGAGGGCATGCAGTTCGACCGCGGCTACCTCTCGCCGTACTTCGTCACGGATCCCGAGGCGATGCGCGCGGAGCTCATCGAGCCCTACATCCTCATCCACGAGAAGAAGGTCTCGAACCTCCGCGAGCTCCTCCCGGTGCTCGAGAAGGTCGCCCAGAGCGGGCGCCCGCTGCTCATCATCGCCGAGGACGTCGAGGGCGAGGCCCTGGCCGCGCTCGTCGTCAACAAGATCCGCGGGACCCTGAAGATCGCCGCCGTCAAGGCGCCGGGCTTCGGCGACCGCCGCAAGGCCATGCTCGAGGACATCGCGATCCTCACCGGCGGCGTGGTGATCACCGAGGACGTCGGCCTCAAGCTCGACAACGTCACCCTCGAGCACCTCGGCCGCTGCCGGACGGCGACCCTGACCAAGGACGACACCACCATCGTCGAGGGCGCGGGCAGCGAGGCGGCCATCACCGGCCGCGTCGGGCAGATCAAGGCGCAGATCGAGGCGACCAGCAGCGACTACGACCGCGAGAAGCTCCAGGAGCGCCTCGCGAAGCTCGCCGGCGGCGTCGCGGTCATCAAGGTCGGCGCCGCGACCGAGACCGAGATGAAGGAGAAGAAGGCCCGCGTCGAGGACGCCCTGCACGCCACCCGCGCGGCGGTCGAGGAGGGCGTGGTCCCGGGCGGCGGCGTCGCGCTCATCCGCGCCTCGTCGGCGCTCGACGGGCTGACCTTCGACGACGACCGCGACTTCGGGGTCAAGGTCGTGCGCCGGGCCATCGAGGAGCCGCTCCGGCAGATCGCCGCGAACGCCGGCGTCGACGCGTCGGTGGTCGTGGGCAAGGTCAAGGAGGGCACCGGCTCCTTCGGCTACAACGCCCGCACCGACACCTTCGAGGACCTCGTGGCCGCCGGCGTGCTCGACCCGACCAAGGTCACCCGCACGGCGCTCCAGAACGCCGGCAGCGTCTCCGGCATGCTGCTGACGACCGGCGCGATGATCGCCACGCTGAAGAAGGACGAGGACGAGGACTAGCCGCCTCGGGCCGGCCGGGGCGTCCCGGCCGGCCTCCCCTCCCCCCTCTCGCGGAGCGCCGCTTCGGCGGCTCCCCGTGACGCGCGGACGACCTGGACCAGGCCCGTCTGCGCACCGTTGCACCAGGAGCTGAACGAACCGTGACCGGGAACGACAAGAGCACGCCCGAGAGCGAGGCGACGGCCGCCGAGGCGACCGAGCCCCAGGACGACGGGCAGCCGATCGAGGCCACCGACGCCGCTGAGGCCGTCGAGGGTGCCGAGGCCGACGAGGCCGCGGCCAAGGAGCAGACGCCGCCGCCGAAGCCCCCGCAGGACCCGCGCGAGCTTCGGATCCGCTTCCTCGAGGCGCAGCTCGTGGAGAAGGAGCAGACGCTCCACGCCTACATCCGGGCGCACAAGAAGGTGGAGCAGGAGTTCGAAGCCTTCCGCGGGCGCCTGCTGCGCGACCAGGAGCGCGAGGTCCTCGCCGCCAAGGGCAAGGTCGTCGAGAAGATGCTCGACGTCGATGAGAACCTCGAGCGGACCATCGAGGCGACGAGCCGCGGCGGCTCCGTGGAGTCGCTCCTCGAGGGCCTCAAGCTCGTCCACCGCATGTTCGTCGAGCGGCTGACCGAGCTCGGCCTCGAGCGCTGGGATCCGACCGGCGAGCCCTTCGACCCCAACACGATGCAGGCCCTCGGCGTGGTGCCGGTGAAGGACCCGGCCCAGGTCGACCACGTGGTCATGACCCTGCGGGCGGGGTTCCGCCTGGGCGATCACGAGATCCGGCCGGCGCTCGTGCAGGTCGGAAAGCTCATGTAGCCGGGCGACGCCGCGGCGAAAACGAAGAACCCCACGGCGCGTGCCGTGGGGTTCTTTCGTTTGGGGCTGCGAGGAGCGGCTAGCGCTCGGCCCAGGACTCGACGACGGCGTTGAGCGCCTTCGGGCCGCGGAGCTTCGCCAGCGCCTTGGCCTCGATCTGGCGGATGCGCTCGCGGGTCAGCTGGAAGTCGCGCCCGACCTCCTCGAGGGTGAAGTTGCGGCGCTCGAGGATGCCGAAGCGCTTGCGCAGGATGCGCGCCTCGCGCTGGCTCAGCCCGTCGAGCATCTTGCGGGTCGCCTCGCGCAGGCTCTGGCGCTCGGCGGCCTCCTCCGGGCACTGCGCGTCCTCGTCGGCGATGAAGTCGCCGAGGTGGCTGTCGTCCTCGCCCACCGGGGTCTCGAGGCTGACCGGCGTGCGCGCGAGCTTGAGCGTGCGCGTCACGACCTCCTCGGGGACCTCGAGCTCGCCGGCGAGCTCGGCGTGGCTCGGCTCGCGCCCGAGCTGCTGCTCGAGGCCGATCCGCGCGCGAGCGATGCGGTTGAGCATCTCCACGAGGTGGATGGGGATGCGGATCGTGCGGCTCTGGTCGGCGATGGCCCGGGTGATGCTCTGGCGGATCCACCAGGTCGCGTAGGTCGAGAACTTGTGGCCGCGGCGGTACTCGAACTTCTCGACCGCCTTCATGAGGCCGATGTTGCCCTCCTGGATGAGGTCGAGGAGCGGCAGCGAGCGGTTCATGTAGCGCTTCGCGATGGAGACCACGAGCCGCAGGTTCGCGAGGATCATCACGGCCCGGCCCTGCTCGGCGCGGGCGTGGCCGGCCTCGAGGCGCTTGACGGCCTGATGCAGCGCGTCGCTCGCGACGCCCATCTCGCGCTCGACCGCGTCGATCTGCTCGACGATGGCGTCGAGGCGGCGGCGGCCGCTGGTGGTGAGCGTCGGGGTCTCGTCGCCCGCGCGGGCGGCGGTGGCGAGGGCGGTGGCCGGGACGCCGGCGGTGGCCGCGAGGCGTCCGAGCTGGCGCTGGGCGCGCTTGAGGTCCGAGGCCGAGCGCCGCACGTGGGCGAGGACCTTCACGAAGACGCGGTAGCCGAAGCCGAACTCCTTGAAGAGCCGGAAGAGGTTGCGCTGGGTCGCGCGGAAGCGCTCCTCCTGCTCGTCGTCGAGGCCGGCGGGCTCGGGCTCGCCGCCGGTGGTCGCCTCCCACGCCTCGCGGGCCGCGCTGAGCTGCGCGTGGAACTTCTCGAGCTCCTTCATCGCGCTCGTGTCCTCGAACTCGTAGACGTCGTCGGTGTCCATGACCTGACACCGGTACGTCACGTCGTCGAGGAGGCGGGCCGAGGCGCCGAGCAGCTCGCGCCGCCCGTAGGGCATCGACAGCAGGACGTCGAAGACCTCGGTGGTGCCTTCCTCGATCTGGCGCGCGATGTGCTGCTCGCCGAGGCGGTTGAGGAGGCGCACGTCGCCGATACGCTGCAGGTACACGAGGATGGGGTTCAGCTCTTCACCGGTCGCCTGGTCGTCGTCACGCGTGTCGCGCTTCCGAGAGGCCGCGCGCTTCTTGGGCTTCGCCTCCGCCAGGACCGCGTTCGTCGTGACCTCGAGCTGGATCGCCATAGCCTCTCCGTGGCAGCAGGACACCGGGCGCGAGGCTCTCCCGCCCCCGGGTGTGCCCCCGCAGCAAATGCAATTTGGGATCCAGTTTTTTCCGCCGCGCAGCGACCGATCGGGTAAACGCACCCAACCCACGAGATTCACGCCACTATCACCAGCGTGCAGCGCGCTGTGCGGCGTCCCGGGGTGCGGCGAGGGCGTAACCTTTCGCGCCAGGCCCCTGACACGAATGTCAGGGTCGGTGCTCCACGGTCGGCGCCACGTCCATCGTGCGCGCCGGGTCGGAGCGGCGCGCACGATGAAGCCAACACGGCCGGCGACGCCGCCCTTCCCCAACCGAGCGCGTTTGCCTGCCGGCGCTTACGGGTTATCCTCCGCGTGGGGATGTCGGCCGCCACGCGCGGCGTCCCCTCGAATCGTTCGAAGGAGTCATCATGCTGTGGGTCGGCCTCGTCCTGATCGCCATCGGCGGCCTGCTGTTCTTCCTGTCGACGCGCGCCGCGAACAAGCTCCACTACATGCAGGCCACCGAGACCTCGAAGGTCGCGGACCTGCTGGGCCTCGTCGGGGAGATCAAGGCGGACATGCCGGCGGGGATGAGCACCGGCTGGCGCGACTACGTCGAGCTCAAGGGCCGCGTCGCGTGTGACGAGCCCATCCACGGCGAGCTCAGCGACACCCCGGCGGCGATCTGCGAGACCACGGTGCAGCGCATCGTCGAGCGCCGCGAGGAGCGCCGCGACGCGCAGGGCAACGTGCGCACCGAGTGGCGCAAGCACACCGACACCGTCAGCTCCAACCGGCGCGAGTCGCCCTTCTACCTCGACGACGGCACCGGCCGGCTCCGGGTGAAGCCGAGCAAGGCGGTCGAGCTCGTGAAGGTCGTCGACCGCTTCGAGCAGCCGAGCGCCATCGAGCAGATGTCGGGCGGCAACCTCGTCCTCAACCACGGCGGGTTCCGGCTGTCGGTCTCGACGGGCGGGCTCCTCGGCGGGTCGTCGAGCCGCACCATCGGCTACCAGTTCATCGAGCGCATCCTCCCGGTCGGGGGCCCGCTCTACGCCCTCGGCGAGGTCGCGGACACCGACGACGAGGGGCTCGTCCTCCGCCAGCCCACCGACGATCAGAAGAAGCGCCCCTTCGTCCTCTCGGGCAAGACCGAGGAGGAGCTGACCCGGGCGTCGAAGAAGAAGTCCGCCGTCCTGCGAGTCATCGCCATCGTCCTCGCCGTGGGCGGCGCGGCCCTGGCGATCGTCGGCGCGCTCAAGTAGGCACGCCGCCCATTGCCTCGGGCCGAGGGCCTCGGTAGTCTCCGCGCCATGCGACGCTCCGCCCCCCTCCCCCGCGCACGCCGAGCGGTCCGCTGGCCGCTGGCGCTGGTCTCGCTCGCGCTCCTCACGGTCGCCGCGGGCTGCCCGACGCCGCCGTCTCCCCACGCCGATACGCTCTCGGACGGGGAAGGCGACGACGCGGACACCACCTCGACCACGAACCACCCCGACACCGAAGTCATAGTGCCGGACGAGTGCCTGGAGGCGAGCGACTGCGAGGAAGGCGCCGTCCTTCCCGCGTGCAAGGGCGTGGACTGCGTGGACAAGAAGTGCGTGGTGATCGACCTGGCCGACGGGCTCGGCTGCGACGACGGCGATCCGTGCACGACCGGCGAGAGCTGCGTCAGCGGCGCGTGCGTCGCCAGCGAGAGCTGCGACGACGGCAACCCCTGCACGACCGACGGCTGCGACCCCGACAACGGCTGCGTCCACACCTTCAACCAGCTCCCGTGCGACGACGGCAGCCTCTGCACCAGCGAGGACCGCTGCTTCCAGGGCGCGTGCACCGGGGTCGCGCTCGACATCGACGACCAGAACCAGTGCACCACCGACAGCTGCGACGCCGTCCTCGGCGTCCAGCACACGCCGCGCACCGGCGCGTGCGACGACGGCGACGCCTGCACCGACCACGACACCTGCGTCGCGGGCGCCTGCGTCCCCGGCGACGACGTCGTCTGCGGGGACCCCGACAACCCCTGCATCGTCGGCAGCTGCGATCCCGACGAGGGCTGTCAGATCGAGATCGTCAGCGGCGAGTGCGACGACGGCAACGCCTGCACCGAGAACGACAGCTGCATCGAGGGCGTCTGCACCGGCCCGACCGTCACCTGCAACGACCTGAACCCGTGCACCGACGACTACTGTGACACCGCGATCGGGTGCACCACCGTCGACAACGTCCTGCCCTGCGACGACGGGGACGTGTGCACCGTCGACGACGTCTGCCGCGAGGGCCAGTGCGAGCCCGGCGACGCGAACCCCGCGTGCTGCACCGTCGGCGACGACGCCGCCTGCGCCGACGCGGATCCGTGCACCGTCGACGTCTGCGACGACGGCCTGTGCGCCAACACCCCGCTCGACTGCGACGACAGCCGGGCCTGCACGGCCGATCGCTGCGTCGGAGGGACCTGCGAGAACCCGTCCTGGGGTCCCGCGGGGGACGCGCCCGCGACCGTGTCCGACTTCGAGGGCGCCGGCGCGCTCGAAGGCTGGAGCTTCGCGTCGGACAACGCCAACGTCACGTGGCAGCTCGACGCGCTCGACCCGCACGGCGGCGGCGGCGTCCTCTACTGCGGCGCCACCCCGGCCTACAGCTACGACTTCGGCAAGACCACGGCCGACGCATCCCGCGCGCTCTCGCTGCCGCCGGGGAACATCACGCTCCGCTTCTGGGCCAAGGTCTCCTTCGAGGAGAACACGAGCTGCATCTTCGATGTCCTCCGCGTCACCGTCGACGGGGAGGAGCTGACCCCGATCTGCTCGAGCCTCGACGTCTGGACCGAGCAGACCTACGACCTCAGCGCCTACGCCGGCGGCGACGTGACGCTGACCCTGACCTTCGACACCTTCGACGATCAGGCCAACAACGGCGGCGGCGTGTGGATCGACGACGTGACGCTCGAGGTCGACAACGACCTCGCGTGCTGCGTGGACGCGGGCGACTGCGACGACGGCGATCCCTGCACCACCGACACCTGCGGTGACGACAGCGCCTGCGACCACGTTGAGGTGCCGAGCTGCCCCTAGCGAGCGCGGGCGGTGATCGTCGTGGGTCCCCGCGGCAACCCATCGCCACGAACACGCGCCCGCCCCCCCACGCGCTGCCGAACCGAGGCTTGGTCGCCGAGGAAAAACCCTGGTAGCGTCCCGGCCTTGCACAGATTCCGCCCCCGGAGGCTCGCCATGCGCCGCTCGCTCCTCCTGCTCGTTGCCCCCCTGGCCCTGGCCTCCATGGCCGCGTGCGGCGACAGCGGCGGGACCGCGGTCGACTGTAACCTCAACCCGACGCTGCCGGCCTGCCAGGGCGTAGACGCGGTCGGCGACGTCGTGGCCGACGTGAGCGCGGACGTGAACGAGGCCTGCTCCGGGAGCGCGCGGCGCTGCAGCGGCTCGCTGACGCAGCAGTGCATCAGCGGCGTGTGGACCGACCTCTTCCGCTGCCCCGTCAGCCAGACCTGCCAGGAAGGCTTCTGCGTGGGCGGCTCCGGGTGCAGCTGCGACGGCAAGGTGTGCGGCGACGACGGCTGCGGCAACTCCTGCGGCAGCTGCGCCAGCAACGCCACCTGCGAGGCGGGCCAGTGCGTGATCACGCCGGCCTGCACCTGCGGCGGCGCGGTGTGCGGCTTCGACAACTGCGGCAACTCCTGCGGCACCTGCCCGAGCGGGCAGACCTGCAACGGCGGTCAGTGCAGCGGCGGCACGACGACCTGCAGCTGCGGCGGCGCGCTCTGCGGCTACGACAACTGCGGCAACCTCTGCGGCACCTGCCAGTCCGGCTGGACCTGCAGCGGCGGCACCTGCGTCGAGACCGGCACCACGCCGACCGGCGTCGGGACCTGCGTCGACATCCTCGACTGCATCTTCTCGAGCTGCGCCGACCTGCCCGACCCCCAGGCCTCCACCTGCCAGGAGGCCTGCTACACCGCCGGCAACGCGACCGGGCAGTATGAGTTCGACGCCTTCATCGGCTGCGCCAACGACTGCGGCTCGGACGACTTCTGCTTCGCCGACTACTGCTCCGATGACCAGGCGGCCTGCTACTTCGACGCGTCGGGCCCGGGCGGCTGCTTCGACATCCTCGACTGCATGGACTACTGCTACGACGGTGACGACGCCTGCATCTACGGCTGCTACGAGGCCTCGACCCTGGCCGCCCAGGCGGCGCTGCTCGGGCTCAACAACTGCCTCAGCGCCGCATGCCCCGACGCCACCGACGACGTCTGCTTCTACGACGCTATCGATTACCAGTGCGCGGACCACGTGTACGCATGCCAGATGAACTGACGACGAAGCTGCGGCAGCTGCAGGAGCGGGCGGCCAACCGCCCGGGGGACCCCATCGCGCGCGCGGAGCTGTGCGTGGCGCTGCTCGGGACGCCGGAGGGCGAGCGCTGCCTCGTCCGAACGCGGGAGCTCATCGAGAACGCGCTGCGGCTCGGTGAGCGCACCCAGGCGCGCAAGGCGTGCGAGCTGCTCTGGGAGGCGACCGGGGACGCCCGCTGGGCGGTGCTCTCCGCCGAGGGCGCGCTCCTCGACGGCGCCACCGATGACGGGCGGCAGCGCCTCGAGGCCCTGGCGAAGTGGTCGCCGGAGCTCGCCGCGCCGCGGGCCCGCCTCGCCGCCCTGGCGCTGGGCGACG
>SBGO01000618.1 GCA_006226565.1 Deltaproteobacteria bacterium
GAGGCGGACGCCGCGACGGAGGCCGCCGGCGAGGCGCCCAACGATCCGTCCGCGCCGGCCAACCGCCGCCCGCCCGAGGTCGAGGGGCACCGCGCCGACGACGTGGCCCACGACGACGCCGCGCGGGACGCCTACGGCAAGGCGATGGTGAACGGCGAGGCGGCGCTCTACAGCGGGCGCTTCGAGGACGCGCGGCTCGCCTACTTCGAGGCGATGGAGCTCCGCCCCGACAGCACGGCGCCGGCGCTCGGCGCGCTGCGGAGCATGGTGATCGAGGGCCACGCCGAGGCGCGCGGGGACATCGCCGACCGGATCCGCCAGAAGATCGCGGAGTACGAGGAGCAGCCGGAGACCCAGGGCGCGGCGAACCTGCTGGCGGCGCGTCTCGCGCTGGCGCTCGGGGACACCGGGACGGCGCTCGACGAGGCGCGGCTCGCCGTCCACCAGATGCCCGAGCTCGGCGTCGCCTGGCGTATCCTCGGCGAGGCGGCGATGGCGGCCGAGCTCTGGGGCGAGGCGGTGGAGTCGCTCCAGACCGCGGTGGCCCTCGGCCTCCAGGCCGAGTCCGGCACCTGGGAGCGGCTGGCCGACGCCTTCGACGAGCTGGGGGAGACCGGGGCGGCCGTCGACGCGGCCGAGCAGGCGCTGCAGATGACCGGCAGCGACCGGCACGCGCGGCGGCGGCGCCTGAACCTCCTGGCCTGCGTCCTCAAGCACGCGGGCGAGCTCGAGCGGGCGTCGGAGGTCGCGGAGAAGGCGCGCGCGCTGGGCCCCGACGATCCCGCGGTGCTCCACAACCTCGGCGCCATCGCGCAGGCGCGGAACGAGCCGGAGCAGGCGCTCGAGCTCTGGGAGCAGGCGACGCGCGAGATCCCCGTCCCGACGACCCTGTGGCGGATGGGCAAGCTCCTGCTCGAGCTCGACCGCCCCAACGACGCGCTCCGGGCCTTCCAGCGGGCGGCGGCCAACCTGGCGCGCTGGGGCTGGCCCGAGTCGACGCGCTGGCTGCCGGCCTACGAGGTCGGCAAGCTCTACGCCCGCGCCGACCACTTCAAGGAGGCGATCGGCTGGTTCGAGGACGCCGAGCGCGAGGCGCGGACCGCGTCGGCGACCCGCGAGATCGTCAGCTGGCTCGGCTACGTGAAGACGCTCAGCGTCGAGGACGCCACCGCCGACCCGCGCTGAGCGGCCGCGCGACGGCGCCCGCGTCGGCCCGGGCAGGTGACCACGGACCGCGCTCGGGACGAGCGCAGGCCCACTGGCCGGCGGACGTCCCCGTCCGCTGTGGATTTGGTCGACGCGACAGCCTCGTCCCTGGCGGCAGTGGCCGCGGTCATGCGACAGCCGCTACCAGGCGGCCGGCCGACCGTCGCGGAAGAAGCCGCCGCTCGGCCCGTCGGGCGGGACCTCGGTGGCCCAGAGGATGCTCGCGGCGCCCTGCTCGACCGAGCGCGGGGCGGCCGGGCCGCCCATGTCGGTGCTGACCCAGCCCGGACACACGGCGTTGACCCGGAGGCGGCGCGGGTCGCCGGCCAGCGCCCGGGCGAGGTGCCGGGTCCAGGCGTCGATCGCCACCTTGCTGACGCGGTACGCCGAGCGCGGCCAGCCGCTGCGCGCGCCGGCGGCGACGCTGCCCCGGAACTCCGCCATCAGGGCGTCGATGCCGCGCCGGTCGAGCGCCTCGTCCTGGAGGCGGGCGCGGAGGGCGGGCTCGAGCCCGGCCTCGTCGGCCATGCCGCTGCTGACGTTGACGAGCCGCCCGCCGTCCCGCAGCGCGGGGAGGAGCGCCTCGGCCACGCGGACGGCGCCGTACCAGTTCACCGCGAGGGTGCGGTCGACGACCTCGACGTCGAAGCCGTCGAGCAGGACCGCGGCGTTGTTGACCACGACGTCCACGCCGTCGGGCACCGCGGCAAAGAGCCGCGCGCCGGCGTCTTCGGCCGTGACGTCGACGGCGAGCGGCGTGAACGCGAGCCCCTCGGTCGCGTAGCGGTCGCGCATCAGCTCGCCGGCCGCGACGTCGCGCACCGTCCCCACCACGCGGTAGCCCCGCGCGGCGAGCTTCTTCGCCACCTCGCGCCCGAGCCCCCGGTTCGCGCCGGTCACCACTGCGACCTTCTCCATCGTGCCCCTCTCCGTCCGCTGGACCGGGACAGACCCTACCCCCGGCCACGCCCACGGGCGAGCGCGATGTGCGCCGCAACATGCGCCGACCCGCGCCGCGCCTGGTCCGGCGCGGTGTCCATTGCTTGCATCGCCCCGGCCTTCCGGCGATCCTCGGGAGGACTGAACGGTCATTCATCCAGCTGGAGGCAGGGCCTGTGCAAGACGGCGCGGCGACGTGGCAGGGGACGAGCGACTACATCGCGGCCGAGGATCTGCGCCGCATCGTGAACGTGGCGGCGGCGCTCGGCCGGCCGCTGCTCGTCAAGGGCGAGCCCGGGACGGGCAAGACGCTCCTGGCGCGGTCGATCGCCGAAGGCCTCGGGCTCGACCTCATCTCGTGGCACGTCAAGTCGACGACCAAGGCGCGCGACGGGCTCTACGTCTACGACACCGTGCAGCGCCTCTACGACAGCCGCTTCCACGACAAGGACGTCTCCGACATCCGCGCCTACATCGCGCTCGGCCCCCTCGGGCGCGCGTTCGCGTCGGAGCAGCGCGTGGTCCTGCTCATCGACGAGATCGACAAGGCGGACGTGGAGTTCCCCAACGATCTCCTGCACGAGCTCGACGCGATGAGCTTCACCATCACCGAGACCGGCGACCTCGTCGCGGCGAAGCAGCGCCCGGTGGTGATCATCACCTCGAACAACGAGAAGGAGCTCCCCGACGCCTTCCTCCGGCGCGTGGTCTTCCACTTCATCGAGTTCCCGGACGAGGCGCTGATGGCGCAGATCGTCGACGTGCACTTCCCCGGGCTCGACCGGACGCTGCTCGACAAGGCGCTGGCGGTCTTCTACCGGCTCCGCAAGGTCGACGGGCTCCGCAAGCGCCCGTCGACGAGCGAGCTGGTCGACTGGCTCGCGGCGCTCCTCGCGAGCGGGGTCGACCTCGACCAGGTCGGCGACGACGTGCCCTTCATCGGCACGCTGCTCAAGCGCGAGCGGGACGTGATCGTCGCGCGCGAGAGCGGCAAGCCCAAGCGCTGGCGATGAGCGCGGCTCCGCCAGGCGCCGGCGAGGGGGGCGGCGCGCGCCGGACGCTCCTCTTCGGGCGCCTCTTCTTCGGCCTCCGCGGCGCGGGGCTGCCCGTCGGCGTCGGCGAGTGGATGGCCCTGATGGAGCTCCTGTCGCGCGGGGTCATCGCGCCGGACCTGACCGACTTCTACCGCGTGGCGCGGGCCGTGCTGATCAAGCACGAGGCCCAGTTCGACACCTGGGACCAGGTGTTCACCGCGGTCTTCGGGGGCGGGCAGCTCCCGACGAAGGCCGCGGAGGAGCTCCTGAGCTGGCTCGAGGACCCCCTGCCCTTCCCGGAGCTGACCGCCGAGCAGCTCGCCGCGCTCGAGACGCTGCCCCTCGACGAGCTGCGGCGCCTCTTCGAGGAGCGCCTGGCCGAGCAGACCGAGCGCCACGACGGCGGCAACAAGTGGATCGGCACCGGCGGCACCTCGCCCTTCGGGCACGGCGGGCGGAACCCGGCCGGGGTCCGGGTCGGCGGCTCGGGCGGCTCGCGCTCGGCCATCCAGATCGCCGGCGAGCGGCGCTTCCGCGACTACCGGAGCGACCGCGTGCTCGACACCCGGCAGCTCGCCGTGGCGCTGCGGCGGCTCCGGCGCCTGAGCCGCGCCGAGGGCGAGCCCGAGCTCGACGTCGAGGAGTCGGTCGATCGGACCTGCAAGAACGCCGGCTTCCTCGAGCTCGCCTTCACCCCGCCGCGCGAGAACCAGGCGAAGGTGCTCCTGCTGATGGACGTGGGCGGCTCGATGACGCCGTTCACGCGCATGGTCGAGACGCTGTTCTCGGCCGCCAGCCACCTCAACCACTGGAAGCGCTTCGACCACTTCTTCTTCCACAACTGCCCGTACTCGCGCCTCTTCGAGAGCGTGAGCAGCCAGAAGGTGACGCCGACCTCCGAGGTCGTGCGCGACAAGCCCCGCGACACCTTCCTCATCATGGTCGGCGACGCCTCGATGGCGCCGAGCGAGCTGCTGTCCCCCTACGGCGCGATCGACTACTTCGAGCACAACGAGACGCCGGGGCTGAAGTGGCTGCACCTCCTGCGCTCGCACTTCACGCGCTCGGTGTGGCTCAACCCGATCCCGGCCGAGCACTGGCGCGGCTACACCCTCGAGCTCATCGCGCAGCTCTTCCCGATGTTCCCGCTGACGCTCAACGGCCTCGACCAGGCCGTCGACCACCTGGTGAAGCGGACCCACGCGCCGCCGCCGGACCTCGACCCGTCGCTCTTCCGCGCGCTCTGGTAACGGCCCCGGCCGCGATTGCCGACCGGGCGGGTCGGGGCTAAGCTTCTCGCATGCGCATCAGGCAGGCGGTCTACCTCACCGAGCAGGGCGCCCAGCGCCGTTCGAACCAGGACGGTGTGCTCTCGCTCAACAAAGTCCCCCTCTACGCGGTCGCCGACGGCGCCGGCGGGAGCGACGCGGCGCGCCTCGCGCTCCTGACGCTCAAGGATCACGGGGCGAACCTGAGCGCGCGCATCGAGGCGGTGGCGTCGAACCCGAGCACGACCACCCGGCTCGCGGTCCGCCACTTCTTCCAGGGCGCCTTCACCCACGCCAACGCCGCGCTGCGCGAGGCCAACGAGGGGCGGACGAGCCCGCTCTCGACGACCCTCGTCGCGGCGACCGTGGTCGGCCCCTACGCCTTCCTCGCCCACGTCGGCGACTCGCGCGCCTACCTCCGGCGCGACGGGACGCTCCGCTGCGTGACGGCCGACCACACCCTCGCCGCGCTGCAGCTCAGCCGCGGCGACATCACCGCGGAGGACTACGTCGACAGCCCCTTCCGCTCGACCTTGAGCCGGGCGCTGGGGATGGGGCCCTCGGTCGACGTGGACGTGGCCGAGATCCACATCGGCCCGGGCGACGTCCTGCTCCTGTGCACCAACGGCCTCCACCGCTTCGCCGACGACGGCGAGATCCGCGAGGCCATCGCCCACGACGACCTCGAGGGCTCGGCCCAGCGCCTGATCGACGCGGTGCGCCAGCGCGGCGCGCCGGACAACGTGACGGTGATGCTGATCGCGGTCGACGCGGCCGAGCGCGAAGACGTGACGAGCGGCCAGGTCGAGCGCGCCCTGCGCGAGGTCTTCCTCTTCCGCGACCTCAGCGACCCCGAGTGGCTGCAGGTCGCGCCCTACCTCGAGCAGGTCGACGCCCGCCAGGGCGAGGTCATCGTCGAGGCGGACGGCGAGGCCGACGCCTTCTACGCCGTCGCGAGCGGCGCGGTCGAGATCGTCCAGGGCTCCGAGCGGCGCGAGGTCGGGGAGTCCGGCTACTTCGGGACCGTGGCGCTCGCGAGCGCCAGCCGCCAGCTCGACACCGTGCGGGCGCTCGAGCCGACGCGCCTCTTCGCCCTGTCGCGCGCCCGCTTCGAGCAGCTCGTCCGCGACCAGCCGGCCCTCGGGACCCGCCTGGCGCTGACCGCGCTCGACACGCTGGGGAACCGCCTGGCGGTCCTCACGACGCGCCTCGCCAAGGTCATCGAGGCCGCCCACGGCGAGCACCGCTACTGATCAAAAATGTGAAGTTGTGGGGTCAGACCCCATCACTTCACACTTTCGAGCCTGCGCGCCAAAAAATGTGAGATGTCGGGGTCAGACCCCATCACCTCACACTTTTGCGATCGCTTCGGCGCAAAGCTTGCGAAGAGTCCGCACGCCTCGGTAACTAACCGACGATGACCTGGCGGCCAGCCGCCGGCGGTCGCCCCCGAAGACCGTTCGAGTAACCTCGCGCAGGTTCGGCGCATAGGACCGGCCCGAGGAGGACGCACATGACGCGACCCAAGACCCGCCTAGCCCTGCTGCTCCCCATCTTCGCCGTCGCGGCGCTCGCCGGTCCGGCGCACGCCGAGGACGCGCTGCCCGATCGCGTGGAGCGCGAGAAGATCACGGTGAGGATCCTCTCGGACGCGACCGCGGTGGTCCCGGGCGAGTCCCTCCGGGTGGGCCTGCTCTTCGAGATGGCGCCCGAGTGGCACGTCTACTGGAAGAACCCGGGCGAGACGGGCCTGCCGACGCGCGTGACCTTCCAGGCGCCCGACGGCTTCGGCTTCGGCGACGTGGCGTGGCCCGCGCCGGCGCGCTTCGTCGACAAGCTCGGCGGCGTCAGCTTCGGCTACGACGAGAGCGTGCTCCTGCACGCGACCGTGCAGGTCCCCGAGGACGTCGTCGAGGGCTCGACGGTCCAACTCGGGGCCGACGCCTCGTGGCTCGTCTGCCACGAGAACTGCATCACCGGGAAGGCGACCCTCGGGCTGAGCTTGCCCGTCCAGCACGCCGAGCCCGGCGCCATCCGGAGCGCCGAGGCCGCGCGCTTCGACGCCGCCGCGGCCCTCGTGCCGGCCGCCGCCCCCGAGGGCGTCGTGGTCGAGCAGGAGCTGAGCCCCGCCCAGGTCCGGGCCGGCGAGGCGTTCACCGTCACCGTGACCGCGCGCGACGCGAGCGGGCAGCCGCTCTCCCTCGACGGCGAGGTGGCCGACGCGCTGCTCCCGAACTGCCAGAAGGGCCTCAAGGTCACCGGTGTGACCGCGGTCCCCGACGCGCCGGCGGGGACGGTCGTGCTGAAGGTCGCCGGCAAGGCCAGCGCCTCCGAGTCCCAGCAGGGCGACCTCATCGAGGCCGCCCTCAAGCTCCGCCGCGGAGACGCGCCCCTGGTCGTGGACGTCCCGCTGCGCGTGCCGCGCACGGCCGGCTCGGTGGCCGACGCCACGCCCTCCCCCGACACCACGGCGCCCGCGCCGGTCGCGAGCGGCGTCGCCGCCTCGGGCCTCCCCGCCACCGTCGACGAGCTGTGCGCCGAGTTCGAGGGCGAGACCGCCCCCGCGCCCGGCGGCGACGGCCCCATCACCTCCTTCCTGCTCGCCCTGCTCTTCGCCTTCCTCGGCGGCGTCATCCTCAACGTGATGCCGTGCGTCCTGCCGGTGCTGTCGCTCAAGATCATGAGCCTGGTCGAGCACGCCGGCTCCGACAAGAAGGTCATCTGGCGCCACGGCCTCGCCTACACGGCCGGCGTCCTGGCGTCCTTCGCCGTCCTGACCGGCCTCATGATCGCGCTCCAGGCCGGGACCTGGGCCTTCCAGATGCAGGACCCGCTCTTCGTCGCGGTCTTCGGGGCCATCGTCTTCGCGATGGCGCTGAGCCTCTTCGGCGTCTACGAGATCTCGATGCCCGGGGCGACCCGCATCGAGGGCTCGGTCCACAGCAAGAGCGGCTACGCCAGCTCCTTCACCTACGGCATCTTCGCGGTGCTCCTCGGCACGCCCTGCACGGCGCCGCTCCTCGGCCCGGCGATCACCTACGCCGTGACCCAGCCGCCGCTCGAGATGGCCGTGCTCATGATGATGGTGGGCCTCGGCCTGGCCGCGCCCTTCCTCCTGCTCGCGGCCTTCCCGAGCTGGCGCCGCATCATGCCGAAGCCGGGCGCGTGGCTCGAGACCTTCAAGAAGCTCATGGGCTTCCTCCTCGTCGGGACCACCGTCTTCCTGCTCTACACCCTCAGCGGGCAGCTCTCGCCGAGCGCGCTCGTCGGCTACGTCGCCGTCCTCAGCGTCGTCGGCCTCGCGCTCTACGTCTACGGCCACTGGTCGGGCCCGCTCCGCCCGCCGGGCGTGCGCCTCATCGGCATCCTGGTGTCGGTCGGCCTCATCGTGGGCGGCACCTTCACCTTCGGGAGCCTCGAGCCGCCGCCGTCGAGCGGCGGCACCATCGAGGCCGGCGGCATCACCTGGCACGACTTCGACCAGTTCGACGTCAAGAGCGCCTCGGCCGGCGGCCAGACGGTGTTCATCGACTTCACGGCGACGTGGTGCGCGACCTGCAAGGTGAACGAGGGCTCGGCCATCTACACCGACGAGGTGCGCAACGCCTTCAAGCTCCTGAACGTGACGCCGGTGAAGGCCGACTTCACCGTCCACAAGCCGGAGATCGCCCGCTGGCTCAAGGAGTTCGACGAGCCCTCGGTGCCGCTCTACGTGGTGCTCCCGGCCGGCAAGCCCGACGGCGCCATCAAGCTCGACACCCTGCTCACGACCCGCGAGGTCCTGCGCGGCATCTGCCAGGCCGGCCCGTCGCGCATCGAGACCGCCTCGCGCTGACGCGGAGGGGCCCCGCCCCGGTCATCGCCGGGTCGGGGCCTCGCCCGCCGTCACGATCCGCTACTCGACCGGGCCGCGTCGGTACTCGTCCTCGCGCGCGCCGAGGTTGCCGAAGCGGTGGTAGTCGAGGCTGATGGCCTGCTCGTGCAGGTAGCGCAGGAGCTCGATCCGCGAAGTGCGGAGCGGCCGGCGCGCGTCGCAGTAGACGCCGACGGCGTTGGCGGCGTCCCGGAGCTCCGGCTCGAGCTCCCCGACGACGCGGACGCGCTCGACGCGATCGGCGGCGAGCCGCGTGCCGAGCGCCGACGCCGACTCGCTCCGGAGGACCTCGCAGGCGACGAGCCAGGCCGGCGCGGTGCCGACGCTGACGACGAAGGTCGCCCCCGCGGCGCGCACCGCGGCGATGACGCGGTCGAACTCGTCCTCGCGCGCGCCCGGCCCGACGCGGATGACCAGCCGCGTGAGCGGCTGGTAGCGGAGGTGGTTGTCCTGCCCGAGGAGCCGCGACGGGTCGTGCTCGACCGAGAAGCACGCGCGCATCACGGCCTCGTCGTCGGTCACGGCGGACGGATCCTCGAGGACGTCGCAGAGCTGCAGCACGTAGTTCGGCCCGCCGGCCTTCCCGCCCGGCCCGAAGACGCTCGCCTTGCGCCCGCCGAAGGGCTGCCGCTGCACCACCGCGCCGGTGGTCGGCCGGTTGATGTAGAGGTTTCCGGCCTCGACGTGGTCGCGCCAGTAGGCGTGCTCGCGGCCGTCGAGGCTCTGGAGCCCCGAGGTCAGGCCGTAGGGCGTGCCGTTGACGAGGTTGACGGCGTGCTCGAGCGAGTCCGCCCGCATCACCGACAGCACCGGGCCGAAGAGCTCGGTCTGGTGCGTGTAGGCGCCGGCGGTCACGCCGAGCTTCACCCCCGGGGACCACTGCCGCGGGTTGTCCGGGTCGACCCTGGGCTCGACGAGCCAGCGCTCTCCGGGGTCGAGCTGGGTGAGCCCGCGCGACAGCTCCTCGCGCGGCGCGCGGATGAGCGGCACCACCTTCGACCGCCGGTCCCACGCGGGGCCGACGTGGAGGCTCTCCACGGCGTCCGCGAGGCGGCGCATGAAGCCCTCGTCGTCGTAGACCGGGCCCTCGAGGACGAGCAGGCTGGTCGCGCTGCACTTCTGCCCGGCGTGGCCGAAGGCCCCGTGCACGACCTGCTTGATGGCGAGGTCCGCGTCCGAGAGGTCGGTCACGACGGTCGCGTTCTTGCCGCCCGTCTCCGCGAGGAGGCGCAGGTCCGGCCGCAGCCCGAGGAGCTTGCGCGCCGTCGCGGTCCCGCCCGTCAGCACGACCGCGTTGACGCGGCGGTCCTTGATCAGCGCGCTCCCGACCGGGTCGTTGTCGCACGGGAGGAACTGCAGGGCGTCGCGCGGGACGCCGGCGCGCCACATCACCTCGCACAGCTCGCGCGCCACCAGCACCGTCTCGGGCGCCGGCTTCAGGATCACGGCGTTGCCGGCCATCAGCGCGGCGAGGACGCCGCCGGCCGGGATGGCCAGCGGGAAGTTCCACGGCGGCGCCACCACGACCACGCCGAGCGGGGCCAGGGTCACCCCCGGCAGCGCCGCGAACGGCTCCAGCGCGCGCCGGTAGTACTCGGCGAAGTCGATGGCCTCGCTGATCTCCGGGTCCGACTCGGAGATGGCCTTGCCGCCGTCGACCATCATCGCCGCGATGAGCTCGCCGCGCGCACGGCGGAGGCCGCGCGCCACCCCGGCCAGGACCCGCGCGCGGGCCGCGCTCGA